>NZ_JBIWBA010000014.1:0-101438 GCF_044760715.1 Lysinibacillus sp. NPDC098008 | reverse complement strand
GTCACACCCGTTCCCATCCCGAACACGGAAGTTAAGCTCTTTCGCGCCGATGGTAGTTGGGGGCTTCCCCCTGTGAGAGTAGGACGTCGCTAGGCAATCTATAAAAAGTCATGGAATATATTCCATGACTTTTTTGTATGTAAAATTCTATCTCCTTGTAACTATCGTTACGTTACACTATCACTATGTTTTTACATAAAAAAATTTGCTCTGCCTGAAGATTAAGATATTAGTAGAGCTCAAATAGTTTTCCAATTCTATTAAAGTCTGCTCCTCTCTACAGATATATACAACTATAGCTTGATATAGCAACCTCTACTTGCAGTCAATAGTCAGCTATTATAAGGGCTGGCTACCGAACCCTGTTTTCAATGTTCATCCCCTCCTTGTAAAGTGGTACTATTTATAATATTGCTTAACCAGAAGATAATGATAAAAACTGTTTTCCATAACCCGTCTTAAAAAACGCTTGGTAGTTTCAAATGCTTATAAGAAACATTATCCCTTTTATAACTTGGCTTTACAATTACATATAAATAGCACAATGAGCGTCTTTTCACTTTTATTACCTGCTTCTTAAGTAACTTTATTTAATAAAACCTCAGTTCAGAATTTAATAGTATGAAAAACCTTATTATGGCTCTTTACACCCTAGTTTTATAAAGTAATAAAAAAATGATATGATAAACAAAATGTTACAATTGTCTATAACAAATGCTAATAAATAGAAATAAAAGGGGTTTTATAATGGAGGATTAAAAATGAGGCATAATATTTTTGCAAGTATATCGATTTTGTGTCTTTTATTAATAATCTTTATGTTTGGCCATGATTCGACAAAGTGGTATGGAGCTTTTTTTAAGTTGCTTTATGAACTAAGCGGGTTTATGCCATTTATTTTAAGTATAATTGGTATTATCAGTGCATTATTCGGCATTAATGGTGATTTTCGTAAGATACTTGTTGTGCTACATTTACTATTATTGTTCATTTTGTTAGGTATCTATTTTATAGCTTGACTAAAATTGGCAGCTTTTTCAAAGCATAATGAAGTTCAAATGATTAAGGTTGAAAGGAAGTCAAAATTGGGAAAAAAACAAATTTGGTATGAAGTGCAAGAACATGAATCCATTGATGAATGTTTAGCAAGAATGCGTAAGGATGGGTATATAGCGGTTGGTAGAAAGGAAGAGCCAATTTTTCATCTAGTAAATAATGAGCCGACATATTTACGCCAAAAAATTCAATTTAAAGCTATGCTCATTCAGGATATGGAGTAAATATAAATAAAATCCGAATGTTTTATATTAACATTAAAAAAATGTTCGTATTTTTGCATTGACGATAAGGGAATCCCTTGTTAAAATGTGAGAAGGAAAAACAAATAAATCCCACATATATGCTAGAGGATTGGCTCTAGTGTTTCTACCCGGCACCGTAAATGCTGGACTATGCGGGAAAGCGCTTTTGGAATGCTACAAGAGGATCGATGTATAGATTTATACATGGATATATTCTTGTCTTTATAAGTCCTCAAGTAAGCTGCTTTCGCGTGTATGGTAGAGAGTAGTTTAGTTGGGGATTTTTTTGTCAAGGAAGAGAAAAATTGCAGGCGCTATGAGAGAATAGAGGCTTGCACAATAATTGATCATTTTTCTATCGTTTAAAAGGAGCGACAATTTATGAATCCGAAAATCGGTGTCATTATGGGGAGTTCAAGTGACTGGGAAACAATGAAACATGCATGTGATATATTAGATGAATTACAAGTACCATATGAAAAAAAGGTTGTATCTGCACATCGTACACCTGATTTAATGTTTGAGTATGCTGAAACAGCACGCGAACGAGGTATACAGGTGATTATTGCAGGAGCAGGTGGAGCTGCACATTTACCAGGAATGGTAGCAGCGAAAACAACATTGCCAGTTATTGGTGTACCTGTTCAATCACGTGCACTAAATGGACTTGATTCATTATTATCTATTGTTCAAATGCCTGGTGGTGTGCCTGTAGCAACTGTAGCCATTGGTAAAGCTGGGTCAACAAATGCAGGATTACTTGCAGTGCAAATTTTGTCGACAACTGATACGGAGCTTGCTACTAAATTGGATGCTAGACGTGAGGCAACAAAACAGCAAGTAGTAGAAAGCTCAGGTGACTTAGTGTGACAAAAATAATTTACCCTGGACAAACGATTGGAATTATAGGCGGAGGGCAGCTTGGTCGAATGATGGCACTTGCTGCAAAGGAATCCGGCTTTAAAATTGCGGTGCTTGAACCAGCAATGGACTCACCGTGTGGGCAGGTAGCTGATATTCGTATTGTAGCACCTTACGATGATGAAGCTGCATTGGAAGAGCTTGCAGAAGTGAGTGATGTGATCACATATGAATTTGAAAATATCGATTATGAAGGTTTAAAACGATTATCACAAATTGCGTATGTTCCTCAAGGAGCTGAGTTAGTGCGCATTACACAAAACCGTATAACAGAAAAGGATGCCATTGTGAAGGCTGGTTGTCCGGTAGCACCTTATATTGTAGCAAGAACTTATGAAGAATTAGTAGCCAATATTGATTCCATTGGGTATCCTTGTATAGTCAAAACAGCAAGAGGTGGTTACGATGGCAAAGGGCAACAGCTTTTAAAATCAGCAGCAGACCTACCTTTGGCAGAAGAATTATTTATTCATTCACAATGTATTGCAGAAGGGTTTGTACCTTTTGTAAAAGAGGTATCGGTTATTGTCCAAAGAAATGGGGACGGTGAATCATATTGTCAGCCTGTTGGAGAGAATATTCATGTGCATCATATTTTACATGAAACGATTGTACCTGCACGTATAACAGAAGATACAGCTCAAACTGCAGAGCGTGAAGCTTTAAAAATTGCAGATTACTTACATTTAGTAGGAACTTTAGCGGTAGAAATGTTTGTATTAGAAGATGGGCGCATTGTTATTAATGAATTAGCACCAAGGCCTCATAACTCAGGTCACTATTCAATAGAGGCATGTAATATTTCACAGTTCCATCAGCATATCCGTGCGGTTTGTGGTTGGCCATTACGTAAGCCACAGCTTTGGGCACCATCCATTATGGTCAATGTATTAGGACAGCATGTCGTGCCATTAAGTAACTCAATTGCTAAATATCCTGAATGGTCTATTCATCTTTATGGGAAAGCTGAGGCTAAGGTGAACCGTAAAATGGGCCATGTAACGATTATGACAAAAAACCTAGAGGAAACATTACAACAAATTGAGCATTCTGGTATTTGGTCAGAATAAGAAGGAGATACACGATGATTGAACGTTATACAAGACCCGAAATGGGCGCAATTTGGACAGAGCAAAATAAATATCAAGCTTGGCTAGAAGTAGAAATTTTAGCGTGTGAGGCTTGGGCAGAGTTAGGCGAAATCCCAAAAGAGGACGTTGCTAAAATTCGTGAAAATGCTTCATTTGATGTAAATCGTATTTTAGAAATTGAACAAGAAACACGTCATGATGTTGTAGCTTTTACACGTGCCGTTTCTGAAACGCTTGGTGAAGAGCGTAAATGGGTACATTATGGTTTAACATCTACAGACGTAGTGGACACTGCGCTTTCTTATTTAATCAAACAAGCTAATACGATTTTACGTAAGGATATAGTAAATTTTATTGATATTATTGCTGCAAAGGCAAAGGAACATAAATATACAGTTATGATGGGGCGTACGCATGGTGTACATGCAGAGCCAACAACTTTCGGCTTAAAGCTTGGCTTATGGTATGAGGAAATGAAGCGTAACCTTGAACGCTTTGATGCGGCTGCTCAAGTAATTGAAACAGGGAAAATGTCTGGGGCTGTTGGTACATATGCCAATATCGATCCTCGTGTTGAACAATATGTATGCGATAAATTAGGGCTTACAGCATCACCAATTTCAACGCAAACTTTACAGCGTGATCGCCATGCACAATATTTAGGTGCATTAGCCTTAATTGCAACATCTATTGAAAAATTCGCAACAGAAATTCGTGGCTTACAAAAATCAGAAACACGTGAAGTAGAGGAAGCCTTTGCAAAGGGGCAAAAAGGGTCATCAGCAATGCCGCATAAACGTAATCCAATCGGCTCTGAAAATATGGTCGGTATGTCGCGTTTAATGCGTGGTTATATGGTGACAGCGTATGAAAATGTCGCTTTATGGCATGAACGTGATATTTCACACTCATCGGCAGAGCGTGTTATTTTACCTGATGCAACGATTACTCTTAACTATATGTTAAATCGCTTCGGTAATATTGTGAAAAACTTAACAGTATTCCCTGATAATATGAAACGTAATATGGATCGCACATTTGGTCTTATTTATTCTCAACGCATTTTACTAGCATTGATTGATAAGGGCTTAGTACGTGAGGAAGCATATGATACAGTACAGCCTTTAGCAATGCAGGCATGGGACGAGCAAGTTCAGTTCCGTACATTAGTGGATGCTAGCGAAAAAATCACGTCCTATTTAACAAAAGAAGAGCTGGATGAGTGCTTTGATTACAACTATCACTTACAGCATGTAGATATGATTTTTGAACGATTAGGACTGAACTAATATTCGTGAAAAGTTTCAGAGTTGAATCGTAGAGATACGGTTCAATTCTGAACATTACTACAGGTGGATTTCATAATATCAGGGGGAAAACGACATGACGAAAGGTCAACTTTTGTATGAAGGTAAAGCAAAAAGATTGTATACAACAGAGGAGCCAAATGTGCTGCTTGTTGAATATAAGGATAGTGCAACAGCGTTTAATGGTGAAAAGAAAGAGGAAATTGAAGGTAAGGGTGTATTAAATAATCGCATTACTTCATTAATTTTCGAAAAATTACAAGCTAACGGAATTGCGTCACATTTCGTAAAACAACTATCAGATACACAGCAGCTTGTAAAAAAAGTAGAGATTATCCCAATTGAAGTGGTCGTTCGTAATATAGCAGCAGGGAGCTTGGCAACACGTCTTGGTCTTGATGAAGGGGCACCGTTAAAACGACCTATCGTTGAATTTTATTATAAAGATGATACTTTAGGCGACCCATTTATTACAACAGAGCATATTGACATACTGGAGCTTGCAACACCTGCTGAAGTAACTACTATTTACGAGAAGGCACTAGCCGTTAACAAAGTTTTACAGCCAATTTTTGAAGAAGTTAATGTGACACTGATTGACTTTAAATTAGAGTTTGGTCGTGATGCAGATGGCACTGTATTATTGGCAGATGAAATTTCACCTGATACATGTCGACTTTGGGATGCAACAACAAAGCAAAAGTTAGACAAAGATGTTTTTCGTCGAAACCTTGGTAATTTAACTGAAGTTTATACTATTATACTTTCTAGACTCGGAGGCAAATAACAATGAAAAAAGTAAAAATCTATGTAACATTACGTGAGAGCATTCTTGACCCACAGGGCTCTGCAGTACAAGGTTCTTTAGCAAAGATTGGGTACGATGAAGTAGAAGATTTACGTATTGGTAAATATCTTGAATTAACATTAAAAGATACAGAACGAGATATTGATAGTCTAGTAAAAGAAATGTGTGAAAAGGTTTTAACGAACGTTGTAATCGAAGACTACCGTTATGAAATCGAGGAGGCTAATTAATCATGAAATTCGCGGTACTCGTATTCCCTGGGTCCAACTGTGATATTGATATGTATCATGCGATAAAGGACGAGCTAGGTGAAGAAGTAGAATATGTATGGCATACAGCAACAGATTTAAGTGGCTTTGATGGTATTTTAGTTCCTGGAGGTTTTTCATACGGCGATTATCTTCGCTGTGGCGCGATGGCAAACCAATCTAATATTATGGCAGAGGTTAAGAAAGCAGCAGAGGCTGGCAAACCTGTACTAGGTGTATGTAATGGTTTCCAAATTTTAACAGAATCAGGCTTGTTACCAGGGGCTTTATTACGCAATAAAAATTTAAAATTTATGTGCCGTACAGTGCAGCTAAAGGTAGAAAATAACAATACATTATTCACAAATCAATACGAGCAAGGTCAAATCATTAATATTCCAATCGCACATGGCGAGGGGAACTACTACTGTGATGAAGAAACTTTACAAGCATTAAAAGATAACAATCAAATTGTTTTCACATACTCAGGTGAAAATCCAAACGGTTCTTTAGCAGATATCGCAGGGATTATCAATGAGCGTGGCAATGTATTAGGGATGATGCCACACCCAGAGCGAGCTGTTGATGCACTGGTGGGCGGTGCAGATGGTCTAGCAGTATTCAAATCAATTGTGAAGCAGTGGAGGGAAAATCATGTCAACAACTAAGTTTGAGCCAACAGCACAGCAAATTAAGGATGAAAAGCTATACGCTGGTATGGGGATGTCAGACGAAGAATTTGCAATGGTAGAAGGAATTTTAGGGCGTCTACCTAACTGGACAGAAACAGGTCTTTTCTCAGTAATGTGGTCTGAGCACTGCTCCTACAAAAATTCAAAGCCTGTATTACGTAAATTCCCTACAAAAGGACCTCAAGTTTTACAAGGACCGGGTGAAGGTGCAGGGATTGTCGATATTGGTGATGAGCAAGCGGTTGTCTTTAAAATGGAATCACATAATCATCCATCTGCCATCGAACCTTATCAAGGGGCTGCAACAGGTGTAGGCGGGATTATTCGTGATGTCTTCTCAATGGGTGCGCGTCCAATTGCTATGCTAAACTCATTGCGCTTTGGTGAATTAAAATCAGCACGTGGTAAATATTTATTTGAGGAAGTTGTAGCAGGTATTGCAGGGTACGGTAACTGTATTGGTATTCCTACAGTAGGTGGCGAAATTCAATTCGACCCTTGCTATGAAGGTAATCCACTTGTAAATGCTATGTGTGTTGGTTTAATTGACCATAAAGATATTCAACGAGGTATTGCAGCAGGTGTTGGCAATACAGTGATGTATGTTGGTGCGAAAACAGGTCGTGATGGCATTCATGGTGCAACATTTGCCTCTGAGGAATTAACTGAGGAATCAGAAAACCAACGTCCAGCAGTACAAGTAGGCGATCCATTTATGGAGAAACTTTTACTTGAAGCATGTTTAGAAGTTGTAAAATCTGATGCGTTAGTTGGTATTCAAGATATGGGTGCAGCTGGACTAACTTCTTCTTCAGCAGAGATGGCTTCCAAGGCTGGTTCTGGTGTAGAAATGAACTTAGACTTAGTGCCTCAGCGTGAAACAGGGATGACAGCATATGAAATGATGTTGTCTGAATCTCAAGAGCGTATGCTATTAGTAGTGAAAAAGGGTCGCGAAGATGAAATTAAAGCGATTTTTGAAAAATATGATTTAGATGCTGTTGCCATTGGACGAGTAACGGATGATAAAATGCTTCGTCTTTTACACAATGGGGAAGTAGTGGCAGAAGTACCTGCTGATGCGCTAGCAGAGGATGCACCTGTCTATCATAAGCCATCCGCTGAACCTGCATATTATGCACAGTTCCAAGCAATCGAAAATGCAGAGCCAACTGTTACAGATTATAAAGAAACGTTAAATGCCCTTTTACAAGCACCAACAATTGCTTCTAAAGAATGGGTTTATGATCAGTACGATTATCAGGTACGTACATCAACAGTTGTTGCACCAGGGTCTGATGCGGCTGTACTTCGTGTACGTGGCACAAATAAGGGCTTGGCAATGACAACAGACTGTAACTCTCGCTATATCTACCTAGACCCAGAAGTGGGTGGGGCGATTGCGGTAGCAGAAGCAGCTCGTAATATCGTTGCCTCTGGTGGTACGCCACTTGCGATTACAGACTGCTTAAACTTTGGTAATCCAGAAAAACCAGAAATTTTCTGGCAAATTGAAAAATCCGCTGATGGTATTTCTGCTGCATGTATAGCATTAAATGCGCCAGTTATTGGTGGGAACGTATCACTTTATAATGAACGCTCAGGAGAAGCGGTTTACCCAACACCAACAATTGGTATGGTTGGTCTTATTGAAGACTTAGCCCATGTAACAACGCAGGAAGTAAAAGCTGCTGGGGATATTGTATTTGTCATTGGTGAAACAAATACAGAATTTGGTGGCTCAGAGCTGCAAAAGCTATTAAACGATGGTGTGATTTCAGGGAAAGCACCTGCGATTGATTTAGAGGTGGAGGCTGCGCGTCAGCAAGCACTATTAAAAGCGATTAAAGCGGGGCTTATCCAATCTGCCCATGATGTGGCTGAGGGCGGTCTTGCTGTTGCACTTGCCGAAACAACATTTAATGCAAATGGTCTTGGCATTGAGGTAACATTAACAGGCTCTGCAACAACGGCATTATTTAGTGAAAGTCAATCGCGCTTTGTTGTAACAGTAAAAGAAGAAAATGCTGCAGCGTTTGTAGAAATCGTAAAAGATGCACAGAAAATTGGTGTCGTAACAAATGATGCACTTGTGAAAATCAGCGGAGACAAAGGTGTGCTTATAGAAGGTACAGTGGAGGAATTCCGTTCTAATTGGAAAGGAGCAATCCCATGCTTGCTGAACTCAGAGGCTTAAACGAAGAATGTGGGGTGTTTGGTATTTGGGGTAACCCAAATCCAGCACACCTTAGCTACTATGGGCTTCATGCTCTTCAACACCGTGGACAAGAAGGCGCTGGTATCGTTGTTTCTGACGGACAGCACCTTCGTGCAGTGAAAGGCGAAGGATTAGTGAATGATGTTTTTAATGAAGATAAATTAAAAGCAGTGGACGGCAAAGCAGCTATTGCCCATGTTCGTTATACAACTGCTGGTGGTGGTGGCATTGAAAATGTCCAACCATTATTATTTCATTCTTCAACTGGTAGCCTTTCCATTGCTCATAACGGTAACTTAGTCAATGCGACGCATTTAAAGCAGTATTTAGAGCGTCAAGGTAGTATTTTCCATTCAAGCTCTGATACAGAAGTGTTGGCGCATCTTATTAAGAAAAGCTCGCATTCACCATTCCGTGCGAAGGTGAAAAATGCCCTATCTTTATTAAAAGGTGCCTATTCTTTCTTAATTATGACAAAGGATGAAATGCTTGTTGCACGTGACCCACATGGTTTACGCCCATTATCTCTTGGCAAGCTAGGAGATGGCTGGGTGGTAGCTTCTGAAACTTGCGCATTTGATTTAATTGGTGCAGAGTTTGTTCGCTCTGTGGAGCCAGGTGAGCTATTAATTATTAATGATGAAGGTGTTAAATCTGACCGCTTTGCAGATATGGACAAGCGTGCTATGTGTGCAATGGAATATGTTTATTTAGCACGTCCTGATTCAGATATTGATGGTATTAATGTTCATATGGCACGTAAACGTATGGGTAAACAGCTTGCGCGTGAATGTGCACATATCGAGGCAGATGTTGTAACAGGTGTGCCTGATTCAAGCATTTCTGCTGCAATTGGCTTTGCAGAGGAAAGTGGCATTCCTTATGAGCTAGGTCTTATTAAAAACCGTTATGTTGGTCGTACCTTTATTCAGCCGACACAGGAGCTACGTGAACGTGGTGTGAAAATGAAGCTGTCCCCAGTTGTTCAAGTTGTAAAGGGTAAACGTGTAATAATGGTGGACGATTCCATTGTACGTGGTACAACATCACGTCGTATTGTCAAAATGCTAAAGGATGCAGGTGCGGCAGAGGTGCATGTTGTGATTTCTTCACCACCGATGACAAACCCTTGCTATTATGGCATTGATACCTCTACACATGAAGAGCTGATTGCATCCAGTCATAATGTAGATGAAATTCGTGAAGCAATTGGTGCAGATTCTCTAACATTCCTTTCTACTGAGGGAATGGTAGAAACAATTGCACGACCATATGAAGATGACAACCGTGGACTATGTCTAGCATGTTTTACAGGCAAATATCCAACAGAGATTTTCCCGGATACCATCTTACCACATGAAAAAGAACTATTACGTTAAGAAAACAATACCACCTCTAGAATGAGGGCGATTTGGATAATAAGGAGGAACTCTGCGTGTCAAAAGCATATGAACAAGCAGGTGTAAATATTGAAGCAGGCTATGAAGCCGTGAAACGAATGAAATCTCATGTTGAACGTACAAACCGTCTAGGTGTGATGGGAGCATTTGGTGGCTTTGGTGGTATGTTTGACTTGTCAGAACTAAATCTTCAAGAACCTGTTCTTATTTCAGGGACAGATGGTGTTGGGACAAAGCTAAAGCTAGCATTTATGGTGGATAAGCACGATACAATTGGCGTGGACTGTGTAGCCATGTGTGTCAATGATATTGTAGCGCAAGGAGCAGAGCCGCTATACTTTTTAGATTATGTAGCACTTGGGAAAGCAGAGCCTGCAAAAATTGAGCAAATTGTTAAAGGTGTTGCAGATGGCTGTGTCCAATCAGGAGCTGCATTAATCGGCGGTGAAACGGCAGAAATGCCGGGGCTTTATGAGGAAGATGAATATGATTTAGCTGGCTTTGCAGTAGGCGCTTGCGAAAAGTCTGCCATTATTACAGGTGAAAATATTGTCGAAGGCGATGTGCTTATTGGTATTGCATCAAGCGGTGTGCATTCAAATGGTTATTCGTTAGTCCGTAAAATTGTTTTTGCAGATCAGCAATATGCGGTGGATGCTATTGTCGAAGGCTACGAAGATTTAGGCCCAATCGGTGAGGCGCTTCTCGTGCCAACAAAGCTATATGCTAAGCCAGTATTAGCGGCTTTAAAGGCAGCCGAAGTTCATGGCTGTGCACATGTTACAGGTGGCGGCTTCTATGAAAATCTACCACGTATGATGCCAGAAGGCTTAGCAACTGAAATTGATTTAGGCTCATGGCCAGTTTTGCGTATTTTTGAGTTTTTAAAAGATAAAGGTCAATTAGCAGATAAAGATTTATATAATGTTTTTAATATGGGGATTGGCTTTGTCATTGCTGTTGCAGCAGAGGAAGCTGAAAAGGTAATTGCGGCAGTAGAGGCAAATGGTGAAAAGGCGTATACAATTGGTCGCGTTGTAAAGGGTGATGGCGTTATCTTTAACGGTTCACATGATGGGAGTTTAGTGTAATGACTGCACCGACAAAAATCGCCGTGTTTGCGTCAGGCAGCGGCAGTAATTTTCAAGCGATTCAAGAGGCTATTGAGCGTGGTGAACTACATGCAAAAATTGAGCTTGTTGTGACAGATAAACCGGGAGCATTTGTTGTCACACGTGCTGATCATTTTGGCATTCCTGTACTTGCATTAAATCCAAAAGAATTTGCATCAAAAGCAGCCTATGAAACAGCTATTATTGAGGTTTTACATAAATATGATGTGAAATGGATTGTGCTTGCAGGGTATATGCGTTTAATTAGTGATGTACTATTAGCGGCATATCCACAGCGCATTGTCAATATTCATCCCTCTTTATTGCCAGCTTTTCCCGGGAAAGATGCCATTGGTCAGGCAATGAATCATGGTGTAAAGGTAACGGGTGTGACTGTGCATTTTGTAGATGAGGGAATGGATACAGGTCCCATTATTGCACAGGTTGCTGTACCAGTTATTGAAGGAAATCGTGAAGCAACAGAGGCAGAGATTCATAAGCAAGAGCATTTATTGTATACAAAGGCTTTGCAGCAATTATTACAGTAAGCAATGTTTTTGAGTGTGCTCAAAAAGCTTGAACTAAGATACATCAAAGGGGTTAGGTCAAGTACCTTCTTACCAACAAGACCTAACTCTACCAATCTAGCAAGTTACTTCGTGGTCAACACGATAAAAATTAGGAGGATATTGTTGTGACAAAACGTGCATTAATTAGTGTTTCCAATAAAGATGGTATTTTAGAATTTGCAAAGGAATTAGTAGCATTAGGTTATGAAATTTTATCAACTGGCGGTACAAAAAAAATGTTACAGGATAATGCTGTAGCTGTAACAGCTGTCGATGAAGTAACGAGATTTCCTGAAATTTTAGATGGTCGCGTGAAAACATTAAATCCAATGATTCATGGTGGTCTATTAGGAAAGTTTGACGATGCTTCCCATCAAGCACAAATGAATGAGCATGGTATTGAACCAATTGAAATTGTTTGTGTCAACTTATATCCATTTGTTGAAACAATTTCAAAGCCTAATGTAACTTGGGAGGATGCGATTGAAAACATCGATATCGGTGGCCCAACAATGTTACGTTCTGCTGCAAAAAACCATCAGTATGTAACGGTTATCGTAGATAGCAATGACTATGCAAATGTATTAGAGGAACTAAAAGCTAATGGTGCAACAACTATAGAAACACGTCGTAAATTAGCTGCGAAAGTTTTCCGTCACACAGCCGCTTATGATTCTTATATCTCTAATTATTTAACAGAAGAAGAGTTTCCAGAGAGCTTAACATTAACATATGAATTAAAACAAAACTTACGCTATGGTGAAAACCCACATCAGCAAGCAGCATTTTACCAAAAACGTCTTGGCTCTGACTTTTCATTGGCTTATGCTACACAGCTACATGGTAAGGAATTATCCTATAATAATATTCAGGATGGCAATGCAGCATTGCAAATCGTCAAGGAATTTGATATGCCAGCAGCGGTAGCCGTAAAGCATATGAATCCTTGTGGTGTTGGCACAGGAGATACACTCGGGGCAGCGTTTGATAAAGCATATGAAGCGGATCCAACATCTATTTTTGGTGGCATTATTGCACTAAATCGTGAGGTAGATGCGGCAACAGCAGAAAAGCTAAGCCATATTTTCCTAGAAATTATTATTGCGCCTGCTTTCTCACAAGAAGCACTAGATATTTTAACACAAAAGAAAAATATTCGTTTATTAACAATTCCATTTGAACAAGCAAAGCAAGATCAATTTAATGTTGTTTCTGTGGAAGGTGGCCTGTTAGTACAAGAGCCAGATTGTTATGGCTTTGGTGATGCAGAGATTCAAGTGGTAACAGATCGTGAACCAACAGAAGAGGAATGGGAAGCCTTAAAGCTTGGTTGGTCTGTTGTCAAACATGTGAAATCAAATGCCATTGTTGTGACAGATGCTCATATGACGCTTGGTGTAGGTGCAGGGCAAATGAACCGTGTAGGTGCAGCTAAAATTGCCTTTGAGCAAGCTGGAGAAAAAGCACAAGGAGCTGCACTTGCATCAGATGCCTTTTTCCCAATGAGCGATACGGTTGAGGCAGCAGCGGCAGCAGGCATTACAGCAATTATTCAGCCAGGCGGCTCAATAAAAGACCAAGATTCGATTGATAAAGCAAATGAATATGGCATTGCTATGGTATTTACAGGCGTACGTCATTTCAAACATTAAAATAGCAAGGTATAGACCGAGATAGTGGATCAATTATGCCTCAGCATAACTGCTGACGCTTTGCTTTCACGCAGATAAACAATGTGTCCAGATTTTTTTCGAGTGTGCTCGAAAAACTCCTTTTCAAAATCTGTGACATCCGCCGGTGCCTTTATCTTGGTTCAGTGGATGTTTAGCTATTTGTTGAACAAAGAGGAAACTAGACAGCTACCTCTATCTTAAAGAAGGATAAATACTGAACCAAGATAAAGCATCTTGGTCTTATGTACACAGAGGAGGATTTTTAAAAATGAATGTATTAGTAATTGGAAGTGGCGGTCGTGAGCATGCAATCGCTAAACAATTTAGTATTTCGCCATCCGTCAGCAAAGTATTTGTAGCACCAGGCAATGATGGAATGCGCAATGATGCAGAGGTTGTTCACATTGATACAATGGACTTTGCTGGTCTTGCACAGTTTGCCAAGGAAAATAGTATTGATTTAACATTTGTCGGTCCTGAACAGCCGCTTGCAGCAGGCATTGTTGATTTCTTTGTAGAGCGTGGCTTACGCATCTTTGGTCCAACAAAGGCAGCGGCACAAATTGAAAGCAGTAAATCCTATGCAAAAGAAGTGATGAATAAATATAATATCCCGACAGCTGCACACGAAACATTTACAGAAGCAGAGCAGGCGATTGCTTATATTAAGAAGCAGGGAGCACCAATCGTTATTAAGGCAGATGGTCTAGCAGCAGGTAAGGGTGTTGTGGTGGCGATGACAGAGCAAGAAGCGATTGATGCTGTGCAGGATATGATTGGCAACCAGCGCTTTGGTGAGTCATCATCACGTGTTGTCATTGAAGAGTTTTTAGATGGAGAAGAATTCTCCTTTATGTCATTTGTCCATAAAGGTCAAATTTATCCAATGGTTATTGCACAGGATCATAAACGTGCTTATGATGGCGATAAAGGGCCAAATACTGGTGGGATGGGCGCTTATTCACCAGTACCACAAATTGCACAAGAGGTAGTTGAACATGCATATCAAACAATTGTAGAGCCTACTGTAAATGGTATGGAGGCAGATGGTGTGTCCTTCACAGGTATTTTATATGCAGGGCTTATTTTAACGCAAAATGGTCCAAAGGTAATTGAATTTAATGCTCGCTTTGGCGATCCAGAAACACAGGTTGTATTACCACGCATGGTATCTGATTTTGGCGCATTTATGACAGCTTTAATGGATGAGCAGCCATTTGATTTACAATGGTCAGACGAGACGATGCTAGGTGTTGTTATTGCAGCAGAGGGTTATCCTGGTGATGTGGAAAAAGGACATGCATTACCAAGTCTTGAAGCACTTTCAACATCATATGCTGTATTTCATGCAGGGACAAAATTAGTAGATGGTCAATTTGTTGGTAATGGTGGCCGTGTATTGCTAGTAGGCGCAAAGGCAGCTACATTAAAAGAAGCACAAGAAAAAGTTTATGCAGGGCTTGCAACAGAAGAATGGCAGCATTTCTTCTTCCGTAAAGATATTGGCTGGCGTACATTTAAGTAGCACAAGAAAAAGTTTTGAATAATGTAGTGAAACTTATTTGTATTTCAAACGTAAGAGGTAAGAGCCGTCCCAAAAATGGATTGGGACGGCTCTCTTTTGACTTAAGAAGGATTTTGAGCTTTATTCGTTGATGAATTGCTACTGTTTGAGGAATTTTGTGTTGAAGTGCTGGTGTTACCTTCTTTTGCAGCAGTTGTTTGTGCGTTGGATGAGTTACCAGCAATAGCCGAGGAGAAATCCTTCATGAGCTGATTAATCTGTTCAGAGGACATAGAATTTTGTCCATTGAACATACTTTGCATAGAGCTGTTCATGGCATTTTGCATATTGGAGCTTAAAATTGCCTTTGTTGGGCAGTATTTAAAGAGCCCCTCAGCCATTTTCATAGCACCTAATGCAATCATTAATCGACCTCTTGTACAATCAGGATTTCGTGACACTTTAGCGATACCAAATGCTGTTAGGCTTGTCCCCATGGCAAAGCGGCAAAATGCATTTTTTTCGCTTAAATTCGTTTGTTGCATCATAATATTTCCTCCTTTAGTCATTGTGGAAAAAATAAGCGAGGTGCACTTTGCTTTATGAAAGTGCTGTGTTACGATTGAAACAAGATGATTGCATAAAGCACAAATTTTTATGAAAACATGTGATTATGCAGTAATAGTATGTGATGTCAAATTAAATTTACACAATGAAAAATTACGCAATTTAGGAAGGAGCAAATAGTGTGGAACCGCTTTGGAGGATAACAAAAATACGCCAGCAATTAGCAGTAATTGATGGTAAAAAAGCGCCAGATATTGTATTACAAAATGCACGATATTTACATAGTATGTTGAAACAATGGATAGCAGGTAATATTTGGATTTTAGGGGATCGAATTGTTTATGCTGGTGACAGAATGCCTCCATTAGTAGAGGGAACAGAAATAGTAGATTGTACAGATAAAACAATTGTACCAGGCTATATTGAGCCACATGTACATCCATTCCAGCTATATCACCCACAATCATTTGCTGATTTTTGTGGACAGCTTGGAACAACGGCATTTATTTCTGATAATTTAAGTTTTGTTTTATCTTTAACAAATAAGAAAGCGTTTTCAATATTGGATCATTTAAAAAAGCTACCTTTTTCATTTTATTGGTGGGCACGTTTTGATTCACAAACAGAAATGGAGCAGGAGGAGGAGATTTTCTCCAATACGTCTATTCTTGAATGGCTAGGACGTAGTGATGTGTTATTAGGAGGAGAGCTGACAGGCTGGCCTAAGCTATTGCATGGTGATGATCAAATGCTCTATCGCATGCAGATGGCAAAGGTGTTAGGGAAAAAGATTGAAGGGCATTTCCCTGGGGCATCTGAAAGAACATTAGCACGTATGAAGTTACTTGGTGCAGATGGCGACCATGAGGCGATGACAGTGGAAGAAGTAGAACGTCGTATTATGCAAGGCTATGCTGTTACATTGCGCCATTCGTCGATTCGCCCAGACTTACCGCATTTACTAAAAGGTATCGTAGATAAACAATTGCCTATTTTTGATCATTTAATGATGACAACAGATGGCTCAACGCCTTCATTCCATGAGGATGGTGTGATGGACAAATGCATTCAAGTAGCTTTAGATGCAGGAGTGGCACCAATAGATGCCTATCAAATGGCTTCTTACAATATTGCGCGCTATTATAATATATCTAATTTACATGGCTTTATCGCAACAGGTCGCTTTGCTTCTTTAAATATATTACAAGATGAGTATCAACCTGTGCCAGAAAGTGTTTTATCAAAGGGTGTATGGCTGAAGCGTGATGGTAAGCGTGTGTATAATCTGGCGGATGCTGATTATACGGCTATCCCACCATTTTCATTAGATTTTTCGCTCGATTCACAGGACTTCCAGTTTTCAATGCCATTTGGAATTGAGTTAGTCAATGATGTCATTACAAAGCCTTATAATTCGCTTATTACTAGAGAGGGACAGCTCGCTAATCATGATGAGTGCTATTTAATGTTAATTAATCGACAGGGCAGTTGGCATGTAAATACGATGATTAAAGGCTTTGCTACAAATGTCCAAGGATTTGCCTCCTCTTACTCCAATACAGGTGATATTATATTGATTGGAAAAAATAAAGAAGATATGATGAAAGCCTTTGAAGAGATGAAGGCGATGCAAGGTGGCATTGTGTTAGTGGAGAAGGGAGAAGTGATTGCCACTATTCCATTAACGATTGGCGGACTACTGTATAATGGAAGTGTTGAGTCATTAATGGAGAAAGAAAAGGCTTTAAAACAAGCTTTAGCAGAGCGAGGCTATCAATTAGGAGATGCAATTTACACTTTATTATTCTTGCAATCTACACATTTACCATACATTCGTATCACGCCTAAAGGTATTTTTGATGTAATGAAAAATAAATTATTATTACCAGCGGTTATGCGCTAGTTTATAAAAATAACCATTATGTACACAATTAAAGGGATAGGTAATTGCTTAAGGGAGAGGTATATTTGTGTTGAAAGCAAAAAAAATATGGATAGCAATGGCATTTAGTATATTAGTGCTTGGTGGCTGTGCCAAAGACTCGCAACAGGTCAAAGAAGACGATAATCAAGATGTGATAGATGAGCAACCAATAGCTGAGGAGCCTGTGCAACAGCAAGCATTTACTGCACCGCTTACAGGCGAAGCTCTGCAGCAAGAGGTTACACAGCGACCGATTATCGTGACGATTAATAATCATCCAGTAGCCCGTCCACAATCAGGCTTGGCTGCTGCAGATATGATTTATGAAATGTTAGCAGAAGGTGATGTAACACGCTTTTTAGCCATTTATCAAAGTGAACTACCTCAGAATGTGGGGCCAGTGCGTAGTGCCCGCTCTTATTTTATTGATATTGCAAAAGGGTATGATGCTTTTTATGTCGCACATGGTTATAGCCCAGAGGCAAAGTCGATGCTAGAAAACCATGTGGTCGATAATATCAATGGTATGGCTCATGATGGCACACTTTTTAAGCGCTCAAATGATCGTGTTGCTCCACACAATTCTTATATATCATTTGAAAATATACTAAAAGGTGCTGAAATGGTAGACGCTTCA
This sequence comes from Lysinibacillus sp. NPDC098008, assembly GCF_044760715.1. NCBI lineage: Bacteria > Bacillati > Bacillota > Bacilli > Caryophanales > Bacillaceae > Lysinibacillus > Lysinibacillus sp. NPDC098008. The sequence goes on along the minus strand of NZ_JBIWBA010000014.1, from coordinate 83,466 downwards.
ATGAATTACAGTAAAAAAGTGCTTCAGGCTTTTTATGAATCTGATGAACGTGGTAAAATAGGCATTGAAACAAGTCAAGTTGATATTTATTATGGAAACAGTAATGATTTCCATAATTCGTATGTGTATGATCATCAAAGTAATCAATATAAACGACAATCGGCGGGCGTGGACACAATAGATATGTTAACAGGCGAAACACTTTCATTATCAAATGTTCTATTTTTTGAAATGAATCATCGAACACTCGATAATGTTGGTCGTCAAGCAGTTGATTTAACTTCTGGTGGAAATGCGTATGTATTTCAAAATGGCTATTTAAGAGAAGTCAAATGGGCTAATGTTGATGGCATACCAATGGCTGTAGAACAATCTGGAGAGCCAGTAAAGCTCGTACCAGGTAAGTCATGGATTCATTTTGTGCCAACTTCACCAGGGTTACAAGCAATGGTGAAAACGCAGTCTTAGAAGGAGGAAACCTGCATGCAAATCGAAAAAATTCGAGGGCATCAAACAGATCAATTATTTAAAGCTGTGTTAGAGCTGAGAGATATCGAAGAATGTTATAAGTTTTTTGATGATTTATGTACAATTAGCGAAATTCAATCGTTGGCACAACGTTTTGAGGTTGCACATTTACTACGTTTAAAGAAAACCTATGAATCCATTAAAAAGGAAACAGGTGCAAGTACAGCAACTATTTCAAGGGTACGTCGTTGCTTTGATTATGGAAATGATACATATGATGAAATGCTTGGTCGTTTGTATCCTGATGAAAAGCCATTTCAAGCACCAAAAGAATAGTTGAGAAGAGGCTGGGTAGAGTTTCTACCTAGTCTTTTTCATTTTTTTGTTGGGAATCATAAGCTATACTTGTAAGCGAATCAATTATGCTCCAGCGTAACTGCGTCTAGATTTTTTCGAGTGCTCGAAAAAATCTGTGACATACGAGGGGCTTCAGTGAATGTACTTTGCTGAACTACGATAAATCGAAAATGATAGGTGGGCAATAGATGGATTATTTAGAATGGAAACATGTGTTCAAGCTAGACCCAGCAAAGGAGATTTCAAATGAACATCTTGAAAAAATTTGCGAATCTGGCACAGATGTTATTGTAGTTGGAGGAACTGATCATGTGACATTAGATGGTGTATTAGATTTACTTGTTCGTGTAAGACGCTTTGAAGTACCGATAGCACTTGAAATTTCCACAATTGATGCTGTTACACCAGGTTATGACTATTATTTTATTCCGACTGTATTAAATAGCGATGATCCAACATGGATTAAAAATTTACATCATAAGGCGATTAAAGAGTACGGAGATATTATGGTATGGGAGGAGTTAGTTGCAGAGGGATATTGCATTTTAAATCCAAATTGCAAAGTAGCGCAAGTAACTGGTGCAAAGACAGATTTAACGATTGACGATGTAGTAGCCTATGCACGGCTGGCAGAAAATTTCTTTAAGCTACCTGTATTTTATCTAGAGTACAGCGGCATGTATGGCGATCTCGAAATTGTAAGTGCCGTGAAGCAAGAATTAAAGCAGACAAAGCTATTTTATGGTGGAGGTATTACATCTGCAAAGCAAGCAGCAGAAATGGCACAATTTGCAGATACAATAATTGTTGGCAATATTATTTATGAGGATATAAAAGCTGCACTGGCAACTGTAAAAGCTGTGAAAAATACGTTATAATTTTAAGAACAAATGTTTGTGAGGTGGTAGAAGGAAATGGAGCAGTTAACCAAAAATTTATTAGCAGGTATGAACCCGGAGCAGGAGAGGGCGGTTAAAACAACAGAAGGACCATTGCTCATTATGGCGGGTGCTGGCTCAGGCAAAACGCGTGTATTAACACATCGCATTGCTTATTTAGTGATAGAAAAGGAAGTATATCCATCTAAAATTTTAGCGATTACCTTCACAAATAAGGCGGCACGTGAGATGCGTGAACGTATTGATAGCATTCTCGGTAATGGTACTGGCGATAGTATGTGGGTGTCTACGTTTCACTCAATGTGTGTAAGAATTTTGCGTCGCAATATTGATCAACTCGGTATTTCTCGTAATTTTTCGATCTTAGATTCTACTGATCAGCTATCGGTGATAAAAAATGTAATGAAGGAAGAAAATATTGATCCTAAGCGTTATGAACCACGCGCTATTTTAAATGCCATCAGTGGAGCTAAAAACGAATGCATAACAGCAGAGGACTATGCGGGAAAAATCAATGCCAGCAATCCATATGAGCAAACAGTAGCACGTGTCTATCAAGGCTATGAGAAAAGATTACGCCGCAACCAATCCCTAGATTTTGATGATTTGATTATGACGACGATTACGTTGTTTAAACGTGTACCTGAAGTGCTTGAATATTATCAAAATAAATTTCAATATATTCATGTCGATGAATATCAAGATACCAATAAATCCCAGTATTTACTTGTGCAGCTATTAGCGAAGAAGTTTAAAAATATTTGTGTTGTGGGGGATTCTGACCAATCTATTTATCGTTGGCGTGGCGCAGATATTGGCAATATTTTATCGTTTGAAAAGGATTATCCTGACGCAACAGTAATTATGCTTGAGCAAAATTATCGTTCAACAAAGCGCATCCTGCAAGCAGCTAATGACGTCATTCAAAATAATACAACACGCTATCCAAAAGAGCTGCACACAGAAAATGCTGAGGGTGAAAAAATTGTCTTATATAAAGCTTATAATGAGCAAGAAGAAGCACAATTTGTTGTCCAAACAATCCAGCAATTGATCAAAAAAGAAAATCGTTCATTTGATGACTTTGCTATTTTATATCGTACAAATGCTCAATCTCGTGTAATGGAGGAAATGCTGGTAAAGTCCAATATGGCCTATCAAATTGTAGGCGGCACAAAGTTCTATGATCGCAAAGAAATTAAGGACTTGCTTGCGTATTTACGTCTTATTGCCAACAATGATGATGATTTATCACTGGCACGTATTATTAATGAGCCAAAGCGTAGTATTGGTGCTACATCCTTTGAAAAAATGGCGCGCTATGCAATTGAGCAAGATCGCTCTATTTTTGATGCAATGAATGATCTTGTATTTATGGGCTTATCAGGAAAAGCTGCCAATTCAGCAGAGCAATTTTATACAATGATTAAAGGCTTTACAGAGATGCAAAATTATTTATCGGTTACTGAAATTGTTGAGCAAGTAATTGAGCAATCAGGCTATCGTGCAATGCTGCAAAATGAAAAAACGATTGAAGCTGAAAGTCGTTTAGAAAATATTGAAGAGTTCTTATCTGTTACAAAGGCATTTGAGGAGCGTAGTGATGATAAAAGCTTAATCGCCTTTTTAACTGATTTAGCATTAATTGCTGATATTGATGCGCTCGATAAAGAGGATGCATCGAAAGGCAATATTATTTTGATGACAATGCATGCTGCTAAAGGCTTAGAGTTCCCGATTGTTTTTATTATTGGTATGGAGGAAAATATTTTCCCACATTCACGCTCCCTTGATGATCCAGATGAAATGGAAGAGGAGCGTCGCTTGATGTATGTGGGCGTGACGCGAGCAGAGGAGCGTTTATATTTAACATGCGCACAAAGCCGCACGATTTTTGGACGTTCAAGCTATAATAATGCCTCACGATTTTTACAGGAAATTTCCGAGGATATTTTAGAGCCAATTTCAAAGGCAGCTACAAAAGCAACAACACCATTTGCAGCAAGCAATCGTTCAACGGGTGGCTCTCAAAGGCGGACACTTGGAGCCGTTCAGCAAACACAGCCTGCAACAGCACGCTTACAAGCAACAGGCGGTGACCAGTTTGGCTGGAAGGCTGGCGATAAGGCGATTCATAAAAAATGGGGAACAGGTATGGTTGTTAGTGTAAAAGGTGAAGGTGATAGTACAGAGCTGGATATCGCTTTTCCACAACCAGTGGGCATTAAGCGATTATTAGCTCAATTTGCACCGATTGAAAAAGCGTAAGCGGAGGAACTTACATGAACGAAATTGAACAACGTATAGCGGAGTTAAATCAATTATTGCATGAGTATGGACATGCCTATTATGTATTGGATAAGCCTGTTGTAGCTGATAGTGTTTATGATCAATTAATGCAGGAGCTTATTGCATTAGAAGAAGCAAACCCTTCACTAATCTACCCTGACTCACCGACACAGCGTGTTGGTGGGGCAGTGGTAGAGGGCTTTAAAAAGGTAACGCATGATTACCCGATGCTTAGTTTATCAAATGCCTTTAATGAAGCGGATTTACGGGAGTTTGACCGCAGAGTTCGACAGGCAATTGGTGATCATTTCTCTTATGTATGTGAGTTGAAAATAGATGGTCTTGCTATTTCATTGAAATATGAAAACGGCGTATTTGTACAAGGGTCAACACGAGGCGATGGTGTTGTAGGTGAAGATATTACAGCTAATTTAAAGACAATTCGAGCAATACCGCTGCGCTTAAAGGAGCCTATTACAATTGAAGTACGCGGCGAAGCCTATATGCCGAAAAAATCCTTTGAAAAATTAAATGAACAGCGTGCAGAAAACGGTGAGGAGCTGTTTGCGAACCCACGTAATGCTGCTGCGGGTTCATTGCGTCAGCTAGACCCTAAAATTGCAGCAAGCCGTCAATTATCAACCTTTATTTATGCAATTGGTGGCGATGGAGAGGCATATGGTATTGATGGACATGCAGAAATGCTAGACTATTTAGAGAGCTTGGGATTCCCTTCCAACAAAGAGCGTCAACGCTGTACAACAATTGAAGAGGTAATGGCTTTTATTGAGCATTGGACAGAAAATCGTCTAAATTTAGCCTATGAAATTGATGGTATTGTCATTAAGGTTGACCGCTACGCACAGCAGGATGAGCTAGGCTATACAGCCAAAAGCCCGCGCTGGGCAATTGCTTATAAATTTCCTGCGGAGGAAGTTATCACAACATTGCTAGATATTGATTTAACAGTAGGACGTACAGGCGTTGTGACCCCAACTGCTATCTTAGCACCAGTGCAAGTAGCGGGAACAACTGTCCAGCGTGCATCATTACACAATGAAGATTTAATTCGCGATAAGGATATTCGCCTTGGAGATACAGTGATTATTAGAAAAGCAGGAGATATTATTCCACAGGTTGTAGGTGTACTACTGGAGCAGCGTCCTGCAGATTCTGTGCCATATGTAATGCAAAAAAACTGCCCCGTATGTGATAGTGAGCTTATTCGTATTGAAGGGGAAGTTGCACTACGCTGTGTAAATCCTGCCTGCTTTGCACAAATTGCAGAAAGCATTAAATATTTTGTTTCACGTAATGCCATGAATATTGATGGTTTAGGGGATAAAGTAGTTGAACAATTATTGCGTGCAGATTTAATTCATGATGTATCTGATTTATATCATTTAACAGTTGAACAGCTTGTTGAATTAGAACGAATGGGCGAAAAATCAGCAACAAATTTAGTCAATGCGATTCAGGCTTCGAAAGAAAATTCGATGGAGCGATTATTAATCGGCTTAGGTATTCGACATGTTGGAGAAAAGGCAGCAAAGATTGTATCAGAGCAATTTGGTTCAATGGAGGCATTAATGGCGGCTACAGAGGAAGAACTAGTAGCAATTCATGAGATTGGCGATAAAATGGCTTCATCTCTTGTTGAATACTTTGCAAATGAAGATGCTCGTGCAGTGATTGAACGCCTTGCTGAGGTAGGCGTTAATATGACTTATAAAGGGAAGAAAGTAGAGGCTGTAATCGGTGACAATCCTTTTGCAGGTAAAACAATTGTCTTAACTGGTAAACTTGAGCAATTGACACGTAACGAAGCAAAGGCGAAAATAGAAGAGTTAGGTGGTACTGTGACAGGCAGTGTTAGCAAAAAAACAGATCTTGTGATCGCGGGTGCGGACGCAGGCTCTAAGCTAACAAAGGCTGAGCAATTAGGCATTGACATTTGGAACGAGGAAACCTTAATTGAGCAACTTAGTCTTATTTAACAGCTTTAAAATTGATTATTCGTAAAGGAGCATTAAATAATGAAGTCTTTTCGACTCATTCCAGCAATTGTAGCAGCTGCAATGTTAGTCGGCTGTGTGCCCTCTAACGGTGGGGGAACAGAGCTTACGCAGGAAACACAGGAAAAAGAAAAAGCTGAAACAACAATTATTCCAAGCATACAAATTGATGAATCCTATTACAAAACATTGATTCCTTATAAAGAGAGTGCAAGTAGAGGGCTTGTTGTATCAAATATTTATACAAAGTATGATATGAAGGAAGTAGAAGAAGGCTTAATGCGCCTTTCGCAAAAGGAGTTTGACACTGAAAATTATTACTTCCAAGAAGGGCAATATTTAGCTGAAGATACAGTGAAGGACTGGCTAGCACGTAGCTCGCAAGTAGAAACAGGCTTAAACCCGCCAACAACAGAAACGATGACAGCTGAAGAGCGAGCGACAAAGGCTCCTGTGTACTTAGCACATATTGTAGAGCAAAATTATTTAACAAAAACAGATGATAATAAAGTTAAATTAGGCGGGGTTTCAATCGGTCTTGCTTTAAATTCAATTTATTACTATCAAAAAGAGCAGTATGGGGAATATTATGAGGAACCGATTTCAGAGGCTGAGCTTGTGGAACAAGGTAAAAAAATGGCGGCTGAAATTGTTACGCGATTACGTGCACGTGATGAGCTAAAGGATATTCCAATTGTTGTTGGTTTGTTTAAACAACAAGCACGTAATGCCATTATTCCGGGATCCTATTTTAGCTATGGTGTAGCGAAGGCTGGTCAAAATGACATCGCTGGCTGGGAGACGATTGATGAAAATTATGTATTATTCCCAACAGATGATTCCCAGGATGTTTATCGAGATGTGAGCAGAAACTTCAAAATCTTTAAGCAAGATGTTGATAAATATTTCTCAAATTATACGAGCGTTATCGGCACAGGCTTTTATCGCGATAAAGAAATCCAAAAGCTTACCATCGAAATTCCTATTCAATTTTTTGGTAAAGCAGAAATTATCGGCTTCACACAATATTTGACAAGTAGTTTAATCAATCAATTTAATAATATTCATGTTGAAGTGAGCATTACTTCAGTCAACGGTCCTGAGGCATTAATTATTAAAAAAGCGAGTGATACGGACCCATATGTGCATGTGTATGATTAATAATAGTCAGCCTTTGTGCTGGCTATATTTTTAGGAAAAACAAATATAATAACACTTTGTCATAGTGGTGAAAGTTTCTATATTTTTGCTGAAAGTTGTGATTTTTAATAGGAAAAATGTTATGATTATTTGCATGGTTAACTTTATTCAACCCTATTGTTATCAATAAAAACAATGAATTGAGTAAGTATTTGGAGGTGTGAAAAATGGCTAAATTAACAAAAGAAGAAGTAAAGCATGTAGCAAATTTAGCGCGTCTTGCAATTACAGAGGAAGAGGCAGAAAAGTTTGCAGAACAGCTTGGAAAAATTACTGACTTTGCAGAGCAATTAAACGAGCTAGATACTACAAATGTTGAACCAACAACACATGTTTTACCATTGGTCAATGTTATGCGTGAAGATGTAGCAGTCAAAGGTTTAGATCGCGAAGTAATGATGTTAAATGTAAAAGAACAAGAAGATGGTCAAGTAAAAGTACCACCTATCATGTAATACTAAAACATAGGAGGATTCCTCATGACGTTATTTGAACGTTCAGCTAAGGAATTACAAGCTGATATTAAAGCAGGTAATTTATCAATCGCTGATTTAACAAAAGAAGCCTACGAGCGTATTGCAAAGCTTGATGGCGATGTACAAGCATTCCTCGCTTTAAACGAAGAAAAAGCAACGGCACAAGCTGCTGAAATGGATCAAGTACCATTTGAAGAGCGCGGACCACTTTTCGGTCTTCCAATCGGTGTAAAGGACAATATTGTAACAGAAGGCTTAGAAACAACTTGTGCCTCTAAAATTCTTGAAGGCTTTATGCCCATTTATGATGCTACTGTTGTCAACAAGCTACGTGAAGCAGGCATGGTGACAATTGGTAAGCTCAACATGGACGAGTTTGCAATGGGCTCTTCTAATGAAAACTCATACTATAAAACAACAAAAAATCCTTGGAATTTAAACCACGTACCAGGGGGTTCTTCCGGTGCATCTGCAGCAGCAGTAGCAGCAGGCGAAGTACCATTCTCTCTTGGTTCAGATACAGGTGGTTCAATCCGTCAACCAGCCGCTTACTGTGGGGTTGTAGGGATGAAACCTACATATGGTCGTGTATCTCGCTTTGGTCTAGTTGCCTTTGCATCTTCTTTAGACCAAATCGGGCCAATTACACGCAATGTTGAAGATAATGCCCTTTTACTTGAAGCAATTGCAGGCTTAGACCCAAATGATTCTACTTCTGCAAATGTAGAGGTGCCAAATTATGCAGCAGCGCTTACTGGTGATGTGAAAGGCTTACGAATCGCTGTGCCAAAGGAATTCCTTGGTGAAGGTGTTGGTGAAGCAGCACGTCAGTCAGTGCTAGAGGCATTAGAGGTACTAAAAGGCTTAGGTGCAACAGTAGAAGAGGTATCACTACCACATTCAAAATATGCACTTGCAGCATACTATATCCTTTCTTCTTCTGAAGCATCTTCTAATCTTTCTCGTTTCGATGGTATTCGTTATGGTTTCCGTGCAGAAAACGTTACTAATTTAATGGACCTTTATAAAGAAACACGTGCACAAGGCTTTGGGGATGAAGTAAAACGTCGTATTATGCTTGGTACTTACTCATTAAGTGCAGGGACATATGATGCTTATTACAAAAAGGCTCAACAAGCACGTACGTTAATTAAAGCTGATTATGACAAAGTATTTGAAGACTTTGATGTCATCATTGGACCTACATCGCCAACACCTGCATTTAAAATTGGTGAAAACGTTGATGATCCGATGACAATGTATGCGAACGATATTTTAACAATCCCGATGAACTTAGCGGGCGTACCTGCCATTTCAATTCCATGTGGCTTTGAAAACGGTCTACCACTAGGCTTACAAATTATCGGTAAATATTTTGATGAAGCAACAATTTACCGTGTAGCGCATGCTTTTGAACAAGCAACAGCGTTCCATAAACAAGTTCCTCAAATTTGGGAGGGAAAATAACATGAATTTTGAAACAGTTATTGGTTTAGAAGTACATGTTGAGTTAAAAACAAACTCAAAAATCTTCTCACCAGCACCTGCGCATTTTGGTGCTGAACCAAATACAAATACAACAGTAATCGACTTAGGTTACCCAGGTGTGCTACCTGTACTTAATAAAAATGTAGTAGATTTCGCAATGCGTGCGGCACTTGCATTAAATATGGAAATCGAGCAAGAAACAAAATTTGATCGTAAAAACTACTTCTATCCAGATAATCCGAAAGCTTATCAAATTTCACAATTCGATAAACCAATCGGTAAAAATGGCTGGATTGATATTGAAGTAGATGGCTATACAAAGCGTATTGGTATTACACGTCTTCATATGGAGGAAGATGCTGGTAAGCTGTCACATGCTGGTGACCATTCATTAGTTGACTTTAACCGTCAAGGTACACCTCTTGTTGAAATCGTTTCTGAGCCAGATATTCGTACACCAAATGAAGCATATGCTTACTTAGAAAAATTAAAATCCATTATCCAATATACAGAGGTATCTGACTGTAAGATGGAGGAAGGATCACTTCGCTGTGATGCGAACATTTCAATTCGTCCTTATGGTCAAGAAGAATTTGGTACAAAAACAGAGCTGAAAAACTTGAACTCTTTCAACTTTGTACGTCGTGGCTTAGAGCATGAGGAGTTACGCCAAGCAGATGTATTATTATCAGGTGGCGTGATTGAGCAAGAAACTCGTCGCTTTGATGAAAAAACGGGAAAAACTATTCTTATGCGTGTAAAAGAAGGAACAGACGATTATCGTTACTTCCCAGAGCCAGACTTAGTGCGCCTATCCATTGATGACGAATGGCTAGAGCGTGTAAAATCTGAAATTCCAGAGCTTCCAGATGCACGTAAAAAACGCTATGTTGAGGAATTAGGCTTAACACCATATGATGCAGGTGTACTTGTAATTTCAAAAGAAATCTCTGACTTCTTTGAGGCAATGGTCACAAATGGTGCAGATGCTAAGCTTTCTGCTAACTGGTTAATGGGTGATGTATCTGCCTACTTAAATGCAGAGCAAAAAGATTTAAAAGATACAGCACTAACACCAGAGAACCTTGCTGAAATGGTGAAATTAATTGCCGATGGTACAATTTCCTCAAAGATTGCTAAAAAGGTATTTGCTGAATTAGTAGAAAAAGGCGGCTCTGCAGAGGAAATCGTGAAGGCAAAAGGCTTAGTGCAAATTTCTGATGAAGGTGCATTACTAGCAATTGTTACAGAAGTTCTAGATAACAATGCACAATCAATTGAAGACTTTAAAAATGGTAAGGATCGTGCAATTGGCTTCTTAGTTGGTCAAATTATGAAAGCAACAAAAGGTCAAGCTAACCCACCAATGGTTAATAAATTATTACAACAAGAAATTGCTAAACGCTAAAAAAATGGTACTGGGATGGAATAAGCCCGGTACCATTTTTGGTTTAAATTACAATTTTGTTGTCCACCAGCCTGTTTGACGGTTACTGTTTAAATTCTTGGTTTCTAATAATTCTCCATTTCCATCCAATGTATAATCATGGGTGGGCGTTGAAAAGAATACTTGCTCCTCTGGTCGAGTTGCCTGTGTTTTTATTAATTGATCTTTAATTGTGGCAAGTTGCTTTCGCTTTGTGTACATGGGATCGACATTATGGGTGAGGAAAACGGCTGCATCTGGTGGTAAATTAATATGACCTGTTTCATCCACCTCGTAATCAGTGTCGCCAATAGTAATTTTTTCGCCTTGTTTATACCCAATATCAAATAAATTATGGGACATAAACGTATTACGGCTACCCAGAACCTGTTTTTCCGAAAAAGTTCGACCATCCTCTCTTAAATAATGTCTCACAGTTTGACCACTACTTTTAACCGTAAACCAACCAGGCTCAATCCCAACGCTCTTGAACATCTCCAATACTTCCTCACCAGAATATGAATACCTTGAACCGATTAAGCCAGATCGCCCTGTAAAGCCAGAAAAAAAGTCTTCAATTTTATTGATCTTTGTTACATCCTGCTGAGAATAAATAGCTCCTGTATCAACACCTAGTCGTTCGCCCAATTCGGTGAAAGCAGTGCCAAGAATGGAACCAGAGCCATGGTAGAAGCTTTGCATAACCGTTGAAACGCCATTAAAACTAAAGCGATATAAAGCACCATTTTCAAATTCAAGCACGTTATTCTTTGCTTTTATTTCCTTTACTTCTTTTCCTTGTAAATGGGTGAGTGATTGAATAGCTTGATGGCTTGTAATCCCCTGCTTACTCGCTACCTGCTTTTGCAGACTACTAGGTGATATTTCCACCGTATCTAATTTTTCATACAGTTTTTTCATAGTCCCTTTAGATAATTGATTGTATTGACTTAATTGTTTCATCGTTGATAACATGTTTGTTTTAGAGGAGCCATTATTGAAAAGGCTTCGCATAAGAGAGTAGTGTTGCATTTTCATAGAAATTCACCTCGTATATATTATGGAATGATTGGGTAAAAATAAGAAAATCTTAATTTTGGTGTTAAACTATAGGGCTTTGTGCTATTTGAAACCTTACCTTGTAATTGAACACTCCACTGACTATGAAAGGCTTTATTTTGAACAGCAGGAATATTGGCGATCCATGAATAGGAGGAGGTGTTAATCCACGAAGAATCGGCCGCTAATTTAATTCGTCTATATTCACTTGTTGCAGAATTTACCTTAGTGCCACCAAATGTAACTTGGTAAACAATAGCTTTTTTAGGGACGTCTGCGATATGTCTAAGATCATACGTATCCTGAGCAGTATTAATTGACGTCGTTAATGTTAAAGGTGTTGTTGCTGTGTATTCATAGGAATCCACCGTATAATTGGGGCTGCCAACGGTAAAGCGATAATCCCCACCTGTTCCAAAAACACTTGAAACTTTCACATAGTAAATCCCCGCTGTGGGTACATTAAATTCGTAAGGAAAGGCGCCTATAAAAGAAGGATCTTTACTATAGTTCTCTTCAAAAATTTGCCCCAAAGTAGCATCAAATATTTCAAATTTAAAGATTGGACCTGTTTGACCATTGATAGATAAATAGGTTTCTGGATTGGCTGGTAAATAAACTTGATACCAATCCTCGTCTGTTGCACTTGTCAAATTGCCAACTAACACTTTTTGACTCGCATTATTCCCATTAATCATTTGAGCTGGATCATGATTGTTTCTCTCAATAAGCTGCGCATTTACTGATGTATCATTTGGTTCTGCCTCATCAATTATAGCTGCAGCTGCTTCTTCGATGAAAAATGGTAAAGAGATAAACAAAACAAATAGAAAAGCGTAAATCTTTCTCATTATTAAAACTCCTCGCATTTTTTATTAGAAGGACCTTCCTTTACTATATCGAACATAATATGTAAATATTTATATTATTTCGGAAAATAAATACTTAGATATTTTATAAATTAGAAGTAAATAGTACTTATATTTTTTGTAAATAAAAAGAGCTTTACAGTTGTCTTAAATGTGGATTCGTAGCAAAATATAGAATAGATTATATAGAGGGGGACGAGCCAATGAAAACAGAACAACAATATTTTAATGAAGCTATTTCTATTCAACAATATATGGACAATATGACAACACTAAAAGAAGAAAGCTTCCGCATTTATGACGGTTTTGAAGTGCCGACAAATGATGGTTTTATTGATTTACTAAAGGACAAGCAGCCAAAAATTTTAACGATTACGGAAGATTGGTGTGGCGATGCAATGTTAAATAATCCAATTATTCGTCGTGTTGCTGAGGCAGCAGGCATAGAGATGCGTGCGGTTTTACGTGATGCTGATACAAATTTAATTGATCGTTATTTAACAAATGGTGGCCGTGCGATTCCAATCTATTTGCTGTTAGATGATGCAGGTGAGGTTGTTGGAAAATGGGGGCCACGCGCACCTGAATTACAGGAGCTCGTAGTAACGAAGCGAGCAAGCTTACCAGATAAAGAAGACCCAGCATTCGAAGAAGCACAAAAGGCACTTTATACGGAAATCCGTGAAGAAAACATTGCTAACAAATCGTATTGGACTTTTGTCTATGAGGATTTTAAAAAGCAAATTACAGCAGCATTACAATAAAGTAGTGCAACATTTCAACGGCTAATTCGTTGAATGAAATAGAATCTTATGAAGCAGGAAGGTATGTTATGAAACGAGCAAGAATCATTTATAATCCTACATCTGGACGTGAAGCATTTAAGAAGCATCTCCCAGAGGTGTTAGCGAAACTAGAGGTAGCAGGCTATGAAACATCCTGTCATGCAACAACTGGTGAAGGTGATGCAACACTTGCAGCAAAAAAAGCGGTAGAGCGTGGCTTTGATATGATTATCGCCGTTGGTGGAGATGGCACATTAAATGAAGTTATTTCAGGTGTAAGTCCGTTTGAAAATCGTCCGAAAGTTGGTCTAATTCCAATGGGCACTACAAATGATTTTGCCCGTGCCGTGCATATCCCTCGAAATATTGATGAGGCAGTAGATATTATTATTCAAGGCGATACAATACCAGTAGACGTTGGTTTATTAAATGGTGAACGTTATTTTATCAATATTGCAGCTGGTGGACGAATTACAGAGCTAACATATGAAGTGCCAAGCAAAATGAAAACAATGCTTGGGCAGCTAGCTTATTATTTAAAAGCAGTAGAAATGATACCATCTATTAAAGCTTCACATATGCGTATTGAGTACGACGGTGAAGTGTTTGATGGAGATGCCATGATGTTTCTTTGTGGCCTAACAAATTCAGTAGGTGGCTTTGAAAAGCTTGCGCCAGATGCCAGTATTAACGATGGCTACTTTACATTAATTGTGTTGAAAAAGGTCAGCTTACCTGAGTTTATTCAGCTTGCTGCTATGGCTTTAAGAGGCGAGCATTTAAACGATGACCGGGTTATTTATAAGAAAGCCAGCGTTGTAAAAGTCACGACAGAAAATGAAGTACACCTCAATTTAGATGGCGAATATGGCGGGGATGCACCTGCCACATTTGAAAACTTAAAGCGTCATATCGAAATATTTGTACCACTTGCGGATATTCGTGAGGAAGATCGTATTTGAGATTAAGTAAGTGGTTTCCGCTCAAAAAGGAGTCCAAAGCGCTCAAAATTGTGTGGAAACCGCTTAAAAATATAAGGCGACCGCTCAATCGCAATAAAGATTGTGAATAAATTAAGTAAAATGTTTGGCAAATGTGCGTATATTACTTGAACAAAATTTGAAACCTTTATAAAAGACTGAAATTTCGGTCCGTTATAAAGGTTTTTTTCGTTGTAATAGTGGAAAATAAGGGTATGAATAGGGGAAGGGGAGTGTTGCCTTTGTATAAATCACAAGAAAAAAAGCTCATATGGTTAAGCTTTGGTGTGGCAATTATTATGCTACTTTCTATTCTTGGAAAAATATTTGGTAGCTAAGGGGGCAATAAGATGATTAATGAGTCAGCAGTCTTTTGGAGTCGTGCATTAACGGAGCTAACATTATCGTTCCATATTATTTATGCAACCATTGGTGTAGGTGTTCCGTTAATGATTATGATTGCTCAATGGACTGGATATAAAAAGAATGATGAGCATTATATCTTAATGGCAAGACGCTGGGCACGTGGCTTTGTTATTACTGTTGCAGTTGGTGTTGTCACAGGCACAGCAATTGGCTTACAGTTATCTCTATTATGGCCTAATTTTATGCAGCTAGCTGGTCAAACAATTGCATTGCCACTTTTTATGGAAACGTTTGCATTTTTCTTTGAGGCTATATTTTTAGGAATTTATTTATACACATGGGATCGTTTTGATAGTCAAAAAAAGCATATGCTGTTATTAATACCTGTAGCTGTCGGTGCATCAATGTCTGCTGTTTTTATTACCATTGTGAATGCTTTTATGAATGCGCCACAAGGCTTCGATATTGTGAATGGCGAGCTTGTGAATATTCAACCTTTACTAGCAATGCTTAACCCAGCAATGCCGACAAAGGTAGCACACGTACTTGTTACAGCATATATGACATCCGCATTTGTGCTAGCAGCTATTGCAGGCTATAGAATGCTAAAAGGGTCTAAGCATGTTTATCATAAAAAGTCATTATATTTACTGATGAAAATAGGCTTAATTTTCTCGATTGCTGCTGCTATTATTGGCGATTTTTCAGGAAAATATTTAGCTGAATATCAACCCGAAAAATTAGCCGCAGCAGAATGGCATTTTGAAACAGAGGGTAAAGCCTCACTTGTTTTATTTGGTGTATTAGATGGGGAAGAAGTAAAATATGCTATTAAAATTCCGTATGCTTTAAGTATTCTTGCACATTTTAATCCTAACGCAGAGGTGATTGGCTTAGACCAGTTTGCAGAAGAGGATTTACCACCGCTTTATATTCATTATCTTTTTGATATTATGGTGTCCATCGGCATGTTTATGGTGCTTGTATCACTGCTTTATGTAATCGGGCAAAGGCGTGGGTGGAAATTTATTCATACACGCTGGTACAGGTGGATTATTGTCGCTGGTGGCCCGCTGTCCATTATTGCGATTGAAGCGGGATGGTGGCTTGCAGAGGTTGGTCGTCAGCCGTGGATACTTTACGGTTTAATGCGTACACCAGAAGGCGCTACAACAAGTGACCATGTTGATTTAATGCTGCTATTATTTGCAGGCGTCTATGCTGTATTAGCAGTGGGTAGTGTTGTTGTATTGATACGTATGTTTAAAAGGAACCCAATTGAACGTGAAATTGAAGATCGCCATTCTGAAAAAGGCGGTGATATTTTATGACATTAGAGGTTTTAGGAATTTCAGTATTATGGATTTTTCTATTTGGTTATGTTATTGTCGCATCCATTGATTTTGGTGCAGGCTTCTTTAATGCATACAGTTTATTGATTGGCAAAAATCATATATTAACAAATATCATTAAACGTTATTTATCACCTGTATGGGAAGTAACGAATGTGTTTTTAGTGTTTTTCTTTGTAGGCATCGTAGGATTTTTCCCACAAACAGCCTTTTATTACGGAACAATTTTACTTGTCCCTGTCAGCATTTCACTTGTCCTATTGGCAATTCGAGGCTCCTACTATGCATTTGAGGCTTACGGAGCACGTGGGCATATTGGCTATACATTGACATATGGTGTGGCAGGCTTGCTTATCCCAGCCTCCTTTTCTGTTGTTTTTGCCATTGCAGCTGGTGGCTACGTGGATATGGTAGATGGGCAGCCTACATTAAATTATTGGACATTATATACAAGTCCATTTGCATGGAGTATTGTTGTATTAAGTATTGCTGCGGTATTGTATATTTCCGCTGTATTTTTAACATGGTATGCGCATAAAGCAAATGATATCGAAGCAACAAAGCTGATGCGAAAGTATGCACTTGTTTGGGCAGTTCCTTTAATGATTAGTGCACTTGGCATTATGTATGAAATGAAATTCATTAATCCAGAAAGTTACAATCATATGGTTGAGCTATGGTGGATGTTTACTATATCAGCGATATTATTCATTATTACTGTACTGCTTATTGCCAAACGTCAAAAGTACGGGCTTGCAGTAGGGCTGCTGATTGCTCAATTTGCGGTAGCATTCTTTGCATACGGTATTGCACAATATCCGTATTTATTGTATCCATATTTAACGATTTATGATAGCTTTACAAGTACGCAAATGGCGATTGCCTTAGTGATTGCTTTTGTTTTAGGGCTTTGTCTTCTTCTTCCATCACTGTATTTATTGATGAAATTATTTTTATTCAATAAAAATTATGTAACAGGAAAAGAAGATAATCATGCATAGGAGGGAATCAATATATGCAAAGCTTTTTAATTTTTTATGCGCCATTTATTGTTGTGATCCTTGGCATTATCGTTGCCTTCTTGTGGGCACCAAAGGATCAATATATTACAAAAACTCAAGAAAAGGGTCGCGAATAGCGGCTCTTTTTTCAGTCGTCAACACATGCTACAATAAGAGGATTGAAATGGAGTGAGTAAAATGTCAGCACCTGTGAAAAAAAATGATCGTTTGACAGTATATATAGAAGATTTAACGCATGACGGCAATGGTGTCGCTAAAATTGACGGCTATCCATTATTTATCCAAGGCGCATTACCAAATGAAACGGCTGAAATTCATGTACTAAAAACATTAAAAAATTATGGCTTTGCAAAAGTTATAGACATTCTTCAGCCATCGCCAGATCGTGTAGAGGCGCCATGTAATTATTTCAAGCAATGTGGCGGCTGTCAGCTTCAGCATCTATCCTACGAGGGACAGTTGAAATGGAAGGAAAATATGGTGCGTAATGTGATGCAGCGAATTGGTAAAATCGATGCACCTGTTTTACCTGTAAAAGGAATGAAGGAGCCTTGGCATTATCGCAATAAAGCCCAAATTCCATTCGCTACAAATGAAGCAGGACAAGCGATTGCAGGCTTCTATAAAACAAAAACACATAGCATTGTCGATATGGAACGCTGCCTAATTCAAACAGGAGAGGCAGATGCTATTCTAGCTGGCTTGAAAAAGGAATTAGCAGCATTGGGAATTCATCCTTACAATGAGCAAACACATAACGGAATGCTACGCCATGTAGTTATTCGTAAAGCACGAGCAACGGGTGAGGTCATGGTTGTTCTTGTTACGAAAAAGAAAAAGCTCTCTCAAAAAGAAGCAACCGTTGCCGTGATTCAAAAACTTGTTCCGAACGTTACATCGATTATGCAAAATATTAATAGCGCTAAAACAAATGTCATTTTCGGCGATGAAACCGTCAACCTGTGGGGCAAAGATGTGATTATTGATACAATTGGCGATGTGCGCTTTGAAATCTCAGCACGCTCCTTCTATCAGGTAAACCCTGAGCAAACAGAGGTGCTCTATAAGCAGGCACTTGATTATGCAGACTTGCAGGGGAATGAACGCGTAATTGATGCCTATTGTGGTATTGGCACAATCTCCTTATTCCTTGCACAACAAGCAAAGGCAGTGATGGGTGTTGAAATTGTCCCACAAGCTATAGAGGACGCCAAGCGCAATGCCATGTTGAATGGCTTAACCAATACGTATTTCGAGGCAGGTCCAGCAGAGAAAATCATTCCACGCTGGTATAAAGAGGGTAAGGAAGCAGATGTCCTCGTTGTCGACCCACCACGCAAAGGCTGTGACGAAGCACTTTTAAAAACCATCTTAGAGCAGCGCCCAAAACGAGTGGTCTATGTATCCTGCAATCCAGCCACACTAGCACGTGACCTTCGCATTTTAGAGGATGGTGGCTATCAAACAAAGGAGATTCAGCCAGTCGATATGTTCCCACATTCGACGCATGTTGAGTGTGTGGCGTGGATGTCTAGGGTGGTTGTAGACAAGCAATAAACTCCTGTACTTTATAATAAAGTCGCAATATCCATATTCAACCGTTTAAAATAAAGTCCTGTACCCAAAATGCCCGAAACCCTTGTAACTACTATCTTTTCTTGATTTGAATCTTACAGAACTTTATTTTAAATCGAGAAAAACGTGAACAAAAAGTGTGAAAAAAGGGCGGAAAAACGTGCAAAACGTGATTAAAAATGTGTGAAAATGAGGGAAAGATAGCGTGACTTTATTTTAAACGGCAACGGTGGAATGCGGGTTGGCGTGGGGTGAAGATGGGGTGAGATTTTTTTAAAAGAACAGTGGTGTAGATAAATATTAATCTCTTGGCAACCAAAATAAACTCTTGCTAACTTCACCACCAATACTGTCAAAATAAACATTTGCTTTTTCAATATAAAACTCATTAAAAACTCGGTTTTTCCACATCAGGATCCCGAGTTTTTTATGTCTTTTTCAATATCATTTCAATACATATATGTACCTAAACCGATTGATAATAGTGGGTTTATCCAATATACTAATCAATATAATCTCAATAATTTTTCCACTATTTTTATCTTTTTTCTTTACCTCTTATCTCAACCATTTTCTTCCCTCTATTATGGCAAAACTTTATTCCAACTCCGAAAAAACCGTGAAAAAACAGCCGAAAAAGGCCCGAAAAACGACCGATATTAATCCAAAATTGGATAAAAATGAGGGGTCTGTAGCAAAACATTATTATGAGTGAAACGGTGGAATGCGGGTTGGAGGGGTGGGGTTTTAGCAAATGATTATTCTTATGGTGGAAAATTGTCTGTTTAAAAAGTAAATCTCTCAATTAAAATAAACATTACCGACTCTGATCCGAATATCGTTAAAATGAACATTTGGAAGTTCTTAAAAGAAAAAAGAGAGAAAATATAGATAAAAAATGAAGGGTTGAATTTAAAACAAGATTCAACTCCTTATTTTGATAAAATATTTCTTTAAGAACATTTACTTGAATTATAGTTTGAAAATTCCCTCAGTAAAGTTTTTTCTCAAATGCTTTTGTTTGGTTTAATCGAGGATAAGCCCAAGGAGTAATTCCGAAAATAAGTCTTCATTTTTATTAAATACTTAATTTAAGAATTCCTACCCAACTTTACTTGGTAAACAAGGTCTTAATCTTCTTTCTTACCTGCTATGCCGTAAAAGAATAACTTGGTAAGATCCTCAGCAATTGGAAGTGTCATTGTGGCAACATCTTCACGCTGCAAATATTCTTGAAACATCTTTAAATAGAATAAAATAGCTTCATCTGATATCTCAGAGTCAATATATCCTTGTTCTCTACCTTCATTAAAAAGTTTAATGAAGAGTGGAAGGGCTTCCTTTTGATATACTTCTTCAACATAACTCTGCCCACTTGCATAATCTTTCATAAAGTCTTGAAAAAATCGTTCGCTTATTTGATTAGCGGCAATACCTTTTTCAAATATAATCTTTTTAATCTTCTCATTAAATGGAAGGTCATTAACTAATAGATGTTTTTGTTCATCCCATATCTGATCAACATAAAACTTAAAAACTAAACGAACTAGATTTTCTTTACTTTCAAAGTAATTATATATGGTGACTTGCGATACATTGGCCTTTTTAGCTATTTCTGTAATAGATACCTTTTGTAATCCATACTCCATGAATAGGGCTAATGCGGCATTTAAAATGTCTCTTTTCTTTTGTTCCCTACGTTTTTCAAACCCATCCATTTTCTTCACCTCATTGTTAGTTTAATAAAAATTATGTAATAAAACAATAAAAATAGTTCATAAGTTGTTGCAGAAAAAATAGTTTTTGTATATTATGAAATAAACGAGTTAAAATAGTTCATAATTTAAAGGCGATGAAACATGAATCTATTAAAATGCTGTGGAGGATTAATATTATGATAGGAAACTTTCCAGAAATTAAAACGATAAAACTAAAATTAAATGATATAAATGTCAATTGCTATACAGCTGGAGAATCTGGTTCTCCTGTGATACTTTTGCATGGTGCAGGAGTTGATTCAGCAAATATATCTTGGAGTGAGGTATTAGGTCCTTTATCAAAAAATCACCGTGTATTTGCTCCTGACCTTCCTGGGTATGGAGAAAGTGATAAACCTAATGTGGAATATTCACTTTCCTTTTACATTGATATATTGAATCAAATAATAGATCGTCTTCACCTTGAGAAGGCTAACTTGGTTGGACTATCTTTAGGTGGAGGAATCTCTCTTGGGTATACGCTCGAATATCCAGCTCGAGTAGAAAAGCTAGTATTAGTAGGTGCGTGGGGGCTATTTAGTAAACTTCCTTATCATCTTCTCACTTATTGGTATACACAATCATTCCTCAATGAACTTTCGTATAAATGGTCAAGTAAAAGCAGAAGATTTGTGAAGTGGACGCTGCTAAATAGTTTATTTGGAAATCCTAATAATGTATCAGAAGAACTTGTAGATGAAATTTATGGATTTTTACAAGCACCACATGCTGGTAAAGCATTTATGTCATTCCAGAGAAGTGAGATTACACGCACAGGACTTAGAACTAAGTTGGCAGAAAATCTATCTGAAATTAAAAAACGGACATTAATCGTTCATGGGTCAAAAGATACCTCAGTTCCTATTAAACATGCGTTTGAAGCACATGAGGCTATGAAGGCTTCCGAGCTGTATGTAATGGAAGGGTGTAAACATTGGCCACAGAAAGAGAGACCGGAAGAGTTTACCCGAGTTATTACAACATTTCTAGGGAAAGAGTAAAGTAAAAATATGTACTTGAACAGGAGCTATAAAGAAATGAACATAGTAATTAAACAAGAACAGGTGAAAGACTATAAAATAACTGAAGAAGTGGTAAAGAATGCATTCGCTAATGCGGAGCACAGTGATAAAAATGAACATCATTTGGTGTCTCGTATTAGAAATTCAAACGTATTTATACCAGAATTATCTTTAGTGGCGATGGATAATGATGATAACAAACAAGTGGGACATATTCTATTATCCAAGATAAAAATTAAAAATGAAGATCAAGTTGTAGAGTCACTCGCTCTTGCACCTGTATCTGTCCTACCAGAATATCAAAATCAAGGCGTAGGTAAATTATTGATTAGTAAAGCATTGCAAAAGGCAAAAGAGCTTAGATTTAATTCGGTTGTTGTTTTAGGGCATCCTGAATATTATCCGAAGTTCGGGTTCAAAAAAGCATCCACTTGGGGAATAAAAGCACCTTTTGAAGTGCCAGACGAGTCGTTTATGGCAGTGGAGTTAGGCGGAAATACCCTTGATAAAGTTTCAGGAGTTGTTGAATATCCTCGTGTGTTTTTTGAATAAAATGTAAATTAAAATTAAGAATATGACCATTAATTATATCTTTTTTATTGGTGTTCAATATGGTTTTTTCTGAAGAAGTTCTAGAATTGGAGATGATACAGCTGTTCCGTTTTTAGAGCCCCTCTATTAAAAGTATATCTTTCATGGTAGTTTAATCCATTTCTTAATTGATTCATACTTCGAGTAACATTATTAAGCATTTTTTGACTATAAAAAAATAGACTTTAACCAGTTAGTAGGGGAAATGGAAAAAACGACCGCTGCCTCGGCCTGTGTGAAATAATTCGTTGTGATTAAATTAGCAAGTCATCTTTAAACAATGATATAAAGGAGTGAGTTTATGTCTGCTAATAATTTTCCTGGACCAAATCCACAAACTCCATTTCCATTAGAAGGAAATAAAAATGTTCAATTTATTAAGCCAACTATAACAAGAAAAAATGTTTCTGTTGGGGATTATTCGTACTACGATAGTAAACATGGAGAGTCATTTGAAGAACAAGTTCTATATCACTATGAAGTAATAGGTGATGAACTGATTATAGGAAAGTTTTGTTCGATAGGTCCAGGAACAACCTTTATTATGAATGGAGCGAACCATCAAATGGATGGCTCTACTTATCCATTCCATTTGTTTGGCAGTGGGTGGGATATGTATGTACCTACCTTAGACGACCTGCCGATTAAAGGAGATACTGAAGTCGGAAATGATGTATGGATAGGAAGAGATGTAACAATTATGCCTGGAGTCAAAATTGGAGATGGAGCAATAATTGCTGCACAATCAGTTGTTACAAAAAATGTAGCCCCCTATACAGTTGTTGGAGGAAATCCTGCGATAGTTATAAAAAAACGTTATTCAGATAAAGTAATAGAGGATTGGCTAACAATAAAGTGGTGGGATTGGGATTCTAAGAAAATTAGTGATAATCTCGAGTTCATAATAGGTGGACATATAGATAAATTGAAAAAGAACAATTAAATTAAGATCGGACTGGATGCTTAATAGGTTCTTCTGATCTTTGTTCTAAAATACTTCACTCTCGAAAAGTAGTGTGGATGATGACTTACTTGGTGGGTTTTGTACCAAAAGGTTAAGAAAGTAATTTAAGTAGAAAATCTATTTTCTTATATCTGAAACTCTTTTTCTACTATGTAGATCAATAATAAACTCTTGACAGTCATAATAAACTTTTGCTAACTTTACCACCAATTCTGTAAGAATAAACCTTTGCTTTTTCAATATAAAACTCATTAAAAATTCGGGTTTTCCTCATCAGGAACCCGGATTTTTTCATGTCTTTTTCAATATCTTTTCAATACAGTAATGTTCCCAAACTATTGATGTTACTGGCTTTTTCCAATATTCGATTCAATACTATTTCAATAACAAATCAATACTTATCCAATATTTTTATCTTTCCTCTTGATCTCTTATCTCCATTATTTTCTTCCCTCTATTATGTCAAAACTTTATTCTAACTCCGAAAAAACCATGAAAAAACAGCTAAAAAAGGCTCGTAAAACGATCGATTTTAATCCAAAATTGGATAAAAATGAGGGGTCTGTAGCAAAACTTTATTATGACTCGAACGGTGGAATGCGGGTTGGAGAGGTGGGATTTAGCAGATGATTATTCTTATGGTACAGGTGGAGAAATAAGGCTATTCAAAGCACTGATAAATAAAGGGTTTCCTGACATTGAACTTTGCTCACGGCTACTTTGCCGAGGATGTTAAAGTCGGGAAACCCTCATTTTTATTCTTTGAGGAAACATATCAACTACCCTGAAAACGATAGGGTCGAGTTGACAGATTAGATTTTTTATTGAGGTTGAGGAGACAGGATAGATGTATTATTTAATCTTCTCGTACAGCATCTGTATCGAAAATTCTATCCAGTTCCTCATTTGATGTTATGCCACGAACTTTATTCCTAATCGTTGTTTTTCCCATATCTAGTCGATAGAAATGTTCACGACCATCTACACCTTTTTTAAGTCGAATGAGCTGAATCCTGCCAAATATATCCCAATGCTTCTCTGCGAATTTTGCTAAACCCACTGCCTTAGGATAATTGTCTTTAAATTGCCACCCCTTCTTACGGACTCTGAAATTGAAGAAGTTCTTTTTAAACTGTCCGACCTTACAAAGTGGGCAAATGAAATTATTGCTTATGCCACAGATGCGGCCGTTAATCACGGTAAAGAGTGGCAAGGTTTTAAGGTGGTAGAGGGCAGATCTGTTCGCAAATATAAAGACGAAGAAGCTGTGGCTGAAGCAGCCAAGACAAACGGTTATAAGGATATCTACCGCCATAGTCTTATTACCTTAACGGAAATGCAGAAGCTGATGGGCAAAAAGAAATTTGAGCAAATTCTCGGTGGTCTCATACATAAGCCACCGGGCAAGCCAACGCTGGTTCCAAATTCGGATAAGCGGCCAGCTATGAATATATCAAACGTAAAAAACGAATTTAACGAAATAACGGAGGAATTGGAATATGAATAATCAAAACAGAACTAAGGTTGTTACAAGCGTCAACACACGTCTTAGCTACTTTCACGGCTGGGAGCCTGTATCCATCAATGGCGGAGCGGAAAAGTACAGCGTATCCGTATTGATTCCCAAAACAGATAAGGAAACCATCAATGCTATCAATGCAGCAGTAGATGCAGCCATTGAAGAGGGCATTGCAAAGTTTGGTGGTAAAAAGCCGAATAAGGCGGCTATTAAACTGCCACTTCGAGATGGTGACGTAGAACGTGATGACGAGGCTTACAAAGGACATTACTTTGTAAATGCCAACAGCAAGACTCCACCCCAAATAGTAGATAAAGCAGTCAGACCTATCTTGGATCGCAACGAGGTTTACAGTGGTTGTTATGCAAGAGTATCCCTAAATTTCTATGCTTTTAACTCTAATGGCAATAAGGGTGTAGCATGTGGACTTGGCAACATCCAGAAGATAAGCGATGGAGAGCCTTTAGGCGGAAGAACCAATGCAGCTGATGACTTCACAACTATTGAAGATGATGATTTTCTAGCATAAAGAATAAATACAGACGAGGTGGTGGAGGTTGTTCTTCTGCCACCTCGTTTGCATTGGAAAGAGGGGTAATACATGAATTCTATTTCTATTGATATTGAAACATTTAGTAGTGCCAATCTTCAAAAGTCTGGAGTTTACCGTTATGCCGAGAGTGATGATTTTGAAATTCTACTATTTGGCTATTCGGTGGACGGTGGCGAAGTACAAGTTGTTGACCTTGTCAGCGGGGAGGAAATACCAGATGAAATTATAAATGCACTTATGGATAATTCCGTTACTAAGTGGGCTTTCAATGCAATGTTTGAGCGTGTGTGTCTATCAAAATGGCTTAACCTTGAAGATTATCTTGACCCTGCATCCTGGAAATGTTCCATGATATGGTCGGCATATATGGGATTACCTCTTTCTTTGGAGGGAGTCGGTGCAGTTCTAGGTTTAGAAAAACAAAAATTGACTGAGGGTAAAGACCTTATTAAATATTTCTGTACACCTTGCTCCCCTACAAAATCTAATGGTGGTCGAGTTCGTAATTTACCAGAACACGACATGGATAAATGGGAGCGGTTTAAAGTGTATAACATTCGCGATGTGGAATCCGAGATGTCTATACAACAGAGATTATCCAAGTTTCAAGTACCAGAGAATATCTGGGAGGAATATCATCTCGACCAGGAAATCAATGATCGTGGCATTGCCATTGACATTGCTTTCGTAAAACAGGCTGTTGTGATGGATGAACATTCCCGTAAAAAGCTAACGGCTTTAATGCAGGATATAACTAATTTAGAGAATCCGAACTCTGTACAACAAATGAAAGACTGGCTTGCCGATAACGGGCTAGAAACAGATACCCTTGGTAAAAAAGCGGTTGCTGAGATGTTAAAGACAGCACCTGAACCACTAGGCACTGTTTTGGAACTTCGGCAACAACTTGCAAAATCATCGGTGAAAAAATACACAGCAATGGAGAATGCGGTATGTAGTGACGGTCGTGCAAGAGGAATGTTTCAGTTTTACGGAGCCAACAGAACCGGCAGATTCTCTGGCAGGCTGATTCAGTTGCAAAATCTACCCCAAAACCATATGTCCGATTTGGAACAGGCTCGTGCTTTAGTTCGAAGCGGAAACTTTGATGCTCTTACTTTACTATATGATTCAATCCCAGAGGTACTGTCGGAGCTTATCCGTACTGCTTTTATACCACGAGAAGGTATGAAGTTCATTGTGGCAGATTTTTCAGCGATTGAGGCTCGCGTCATTGCTTGGCTTGCAGGTGAAAAATGGAGATTAGATGTATTCCAAAACGGCGGTGACATCTACTGTGCCAGTGCCTCTCAGATGTTTAATGTACCTGTTGAAAAGCATGGTGTAAACGGGCACCTTCGTCAAAAAGGGAAAATTGCTGAACTTGCTCTCGGTTACGGAGGATCTATTGGAGCATTAAAATCAATGGGTGCTTTAGAGATGGGAATTGAAGAAGAGGAACTTCAGCCTCTTGTAACGGCTTGGAGACAGTCCAATCCCAATATCACAAAATTGTGGTGGGATGTTGACCGTGCAGTAAAAACTTGTGTTAAGCAAAAAACTCCCACAGCGACACACGGCATTAAATTTATCTATCAAAGTGGAATGCTCTTCATTGTCCTTCCTTCTGGTAGACGGCTTGCCTATGTGAAACCCCGTATGGGAGAGAACGTGTTCGGCGGTGAGTCGGTTACTTATGAAGGTGTCGGTGGGACGAAGAAATGGGAAAGAATCGATAGCTATGGACCCAAATTTGTAGAGAATATTGTTCAGGCAATCAGTCGTGACATTTTGTGTCATGCCATGCAGACATTAAAGAATTGTTCTATTGTGGCTCATGTACACGATGAAATTATCATCGAGGCAGATATGGGAATGTCACTTTCCGCTATCTGTGAACAGATGGCTAAGATACCAACATGGGCAAATGGCCTGTTGCTTAGTGCTGATGGCTATGAGTGTCTGTTTTATCAAAA
The DNA here is from genome assembly GCF_044760715.1 of Lysinibacillus sp. NPDC098008. Taxonomy (NCBI): domain Bacteria; kingdom Bacillati; phylum Bacillota; class Bacilli; order Caryophanales; family Bacillaceae; genus Lysinibacillus; species Lysinibacillus sp. NPDC098008. The sequence goes on along the minus strand of NZ_JBIWBA010000014.1, from coordinate 56,458 downwards.
AGATTAAATTAATTAGTATTCGGATTATCGTGTGGGAGGAGGTTAAAAGACCTTCAATTTTTAAATAATGAAAACAGGATAGCACTTATTTTATGACCGGTACGTGCTATCTTGTTTGTTTAATAAACGCTCCATTTTTGTGGAATATAAAGGGTTAAAATTCGAATCTTGAAGAAATATAGTGAAAGAACCGATTTTGACTCCTCTCTCTATAAAGTTAATAATAAATCAAGGCGTAAGACTAAATCTATTAAAAACACATGGGACAATAATTGATACATCGACCGATTAGCTTAATTGATTTTATTGCAGAGTGTCTCTAAATGATAACGAATAACTTCCTTCACCTTTTCTGGAGAGTATACATCAGGTCTTAATAAAGCATGAATTGACAATCCCTCTATTAATGCCGTTAACCTACTCTTTTCTAATTCTGCATTCATTGAATCTGATAATACGCCTTTTAGAGCTAAGATTTCAATCATTGAATTTGCTAATTCATATGTACCGTCCGTCATTTCATCTTTTTTGTCCTTTATTGTATCACTTGTAAGTGAACGTAATGCAAGAATCCACCAAACACTCGTTTCAATTTTCTTTTCTTCATCTATTGGTACTAGCTCTAATAAAACTTCTTCTACTGCCTGCACTGGGTTTTCTGACCATTCTTTATTTTGAGAACGTTTTTTCCCTTCTTCTAAGTAGTAATTCATAATAAATAATAACATTTCATCTTGAGTTGAAAAATAATGTCTTAACGCACCAGAAGACATCCCTGCCTCAGCTGCAACTCTTCGTATAGACGCTTTCTCAACCCCTTCTTCCCTAATAATATTCCATGCAGCCTCAGCAATTTGTTTGCGCTTTTCATCATGATCAACAATTTTTGGCATTATAAAAATCACTTCCTTTATTTAGCACAGTGTGTTATTATCTTTTTATAGCACGGTGTGTTAAATAGATAATACCACAACATTTAAAGGAGGACTAGTTTGTTTGATCGAAACTATTGAAGCATTGATGCCTTCTTCATCATTAGACATTTCTTCAGCATTAATGATTATTTCTTTGTGTGCTTTAATTGATATTTTAAGTCCCGGTGTACTGACTGTAACAGCCTATTTATTACTGACACAACCGAATCAGTTATCTTCTCGTTTATTTGTGTTTTTATTCATCACGCAGTTAGGCTATTTCATCACGGGTTTATTACTCTACTTTGGTGGAAATTCATTATTGAAGAGAATAGAACAATTGTCTCAGTTTGACTTTATCAATTGGTTTTATATCCTACTTGGAGCAGTTCTTGTTCTAATAAGCTTCAGTAAACCAAAAGAGACTACAAAAAAACGTTTAATTTCATTTATCCCCAAAAATACAACAATTAAAGGGATGATTATACTAGGAATCATTGTTTTCCTAATTGAATTTGTAACGGCATTGCCTTACTTTTATTCAATCTTTTTAATGAATCATCAAACAATTGAGACTACACCTGCTATCTTAATAATAATTGGATACAATCTAGTAATGGTGCTTCCTTCTCTATTACTGTTAGGGGTTAATATTATATTTAAAGAAAGATTGCAACAATTTCTTATTAAAATCAGGTCAAAATTAAATGAAGCTCCAATCTCTTCACTCTTGGTAGCGACAGGAGTCATAGGTGCAGTTTTTTTTAATATCGGTCTTAGAGGCATATTAAATTAGAAAAAATATTAAAGAGGTGTTCATCATGAAAGAAATTATCAGTGGTCTCAGTCTACTTTTTATTATTCAGGGAATAGGCGGATTAATCAATCATTTGACTAATGGGGGAAAAAGTTGGTTTTTAGTAAATTATATTGATGCGTTTCAAGGGTTTGAAATCGTTTTGGACATTGTATTTATTGCAGTTGGTGGAATCATAGCTTTAGCCACTCGTAAAATAACATCAAGTAAAAGCAATAAGTGAATGATGTAAAATAAAAAATACAGAGTGAGAATTTCTCGCTCTGTATTTTTTATTTTAATTGATTCTCCTCGAGGCTCTACCAACCTTACTCATCCAGGTCATAGATAAAATATGATACCAAAATGATTGTTTTCCTCTTCTCTTATTAGCTCCAAATCCTATAGGCCTATTACAGTTTACGTTACCATTTTTTGTTCATCAATCTAGTCCGTTTGTAAAAGTAGAAAATTACTGAATCAGCTTTTAAATCTATTTTACATACACAAATTTCGAACAAAAATCCGGATGTATAATTTATTTTTTCAAAATCCTCAACAATCATTACCTCCTGTGGCTATTAGGTAGAGGAACTTTCCTCTGACTATATTGCAGGAGGTAATTCGTATGGACGAATTAGTAAAAATCAATTATGAAAATCAACGACCAACCGTACTCGGTCGTGATTTACATGAAGCCTTGGAAGTAAAGACCGCTTATAAAGATTGGTTTCCAAGAATGTGTGAGTACGGATTTGAGGAAGGGTCAGACTTTAGCTCATTTTTGAGCGAAAGTACTGGAGGCAGACCAAGCATAGACCATCAGTTAACAATTGATATGGCAAAAGAGCTATGTATGATACAGCGTACTCCAAAAGGAAAACAATGCCGTCAATACTTTCTTGAAATAGAAAGACGATGGAATTCCCCTGAGGCGATCATGGCAAGGGCATTACAGTTTGCCAATCAACAACTAACTCAAGTAAGGAATCAAAATAAAGTGCTTGAAGGTACGGTTGCTGTTCAGAATCAGCAAATTGCAGAAATGAAACCGAAAGTGTCTTATTACGATGTGGTTTTAAATTGCAAAGACCTCATTTCCACATCAGCAATCGCCAAAGATTACGGTAAGTCAGCTATTTGGATGAACCGCTATCTTAATAAAAAGGGCATCCAATTTAAACAAGGAGGCATTTGGCTCTTATATCAGAAGTATGCGGAAAAAGGCTACACCAGCACCAAGACACATAGCTATCTTGGCAGTAACGGCCAGCAACATACAAAGGTCCATACATACTGGACTCAAAAAGGCAGACTCTTCATTTACGAACTGATGAAGGCAGACGGTATTTTGCCACAGATAGAAATGGAGGGTGTGTAATGGGAATCAACAAATTCAATCACGAAGGATACCATGACCCAACTCCCCATGAAGCACTGACCAACATAATGAAAAAGGAAAAGGCAGAGAAAAAATCTGCCTTTAAGCCGCTTGTATATATCTGTTCTCCCTATTCCGGTGATGTAGAAGGAAACATTAAAAAGGCTCGCAGTTTTTGCAGGTTTGCTCTAGACCAAAACTGTATCCCGATTGCTCCCCATCTTATGTTTCCTCAGTTTATGGATGATGAAAATCCCGAAGAACGGGAGCTTGCCATATTTATGGACATCGTGCTTATGGGCAAATGCTCCGAGGTGTGGGTGCTGGGCAATACCATCTCAAAAGGTATGGCGAGGGAAATTGAAGTAGCCAAGAAACGCAGACAAACAGTCAGATATTTTAGTCCGGAGCATGAGGAGGTTGATAGCTTATGAAAATTGCAGTGGGCAATAGCCGGATGGACAGGAAATGGAAAAACAAAGATATCTCCTGGGAGGATTTTTGTTCCCGTGTAAAGACAACCCAACGTACTACAGAAACGGTAGAAGAATATCGAAAACTTAAAAAAGGTCAACAAGATGATATCAAAGATGTCGGTGGCTTTGTCGGAGGGCATTTAAAAGAAGGAAGGCGAAAGAAGGGCAATGTTCTCTGCCGCTCTTTACTTACCCTTGATATGGATTACGGTAGGCCCGATATTTGGGAGCAAATCAGTATGCTTTTCGATTTCAAATGCTGCGTTTACTCCACCCATAAGCACACACCGGAAAATCCAAGACTTAGACTTATCGTTCCACTTGCTCGTGAGATCAGCGAAGAAGAATACGCAGCCGTTGGACGTATGGTGGCAAAAGAAATCGGTATTGACCTTTTTGATGATACGACATATGAAGCGCATCGCCTAATGTATTGGCCATCCACTTCATCTAACGGTGAATTTGTCTATGAAGAGCAGGATGGAGTATTACTTGACCCGGATATTTATCTTGCAAAATATGAAAACTGGCGAGATACATCAACTTGGCCTGTATCAAGCAGGCAGTCTGAGGTTATTAATCGCAGTCTTAAAGAGCAAGCAGACCCGCTTTTAAAGGAAGGTGTGGTAGGAACATTCTGTCGTGCCTACTCCGTTCGTGAAGCAATTGATAAATTTTTAGGCGCAGTTTATGAACCCTCTGCTATGGAAGGACGCTATGACTATATTCCAGCTGACAGTAGTGCGGGTGTGATTATCTATGATGATAAATTTGCATACAGCCACCATGCTACTGACCCAGCAAGCGGCCTGCTTCTTAATGCTTTTGATCTCGTTCGTATTCATAAATTCGGTACTTTAGATGATAGAGCTTCCACTACTATAGCTCCTGGAAAGATGCCGTCTTTTGTGGCAATGTGCGAGTTTGCTATAAAAGATGAAGCGGTAAAAGCTGAGTTCGCAAAGAAGAGACAGGCTCAGGCTGAAGAGGAGTTTAGTGATGAGGATTGGCAGACAGGTTTGGAACTGGATAAGCAAGGTCGGATAAAAGACACTTTAGACAACATTGTCTTGATTATTCGGCATGATGAGGAATTACAACATATCGCTTTCAATTGCCACCGTGATGGGATTGATGCCAAAGGTGGTCTGCCTTGGGAACAGATCAAGGCTGGTTGGAATGATTCGGATAACGCGCTTCTTAAGGTGTACTTAAGCAGTAAATACGGAGTCTATTCTCCTACCAAGACCAAAGATGCTGTGTTAGCTGTAGCGTCAGAACGAGCCTACCACCCTGTTAAGGAGTATCTCGACTCACTGCCAAAATGGGATGGTATTAGTCGAGTAGAAAATCTACTCATTGATTATTTCGGTGCAACAGATAATTCCTACACAAAGGCAATTATTCGCAAAACGATGGTTGCAGCGGTAGCCCGTATTTATAGACCAGGCACAAAGTTTGATAGTGTTCTTATCTTAAATGGTCCTCAAGGCATCGGTAAATCAACTTTCTTTGCCAAGCTTGCCGGAGATTGGTTTTCAGACAGTTTAACTCTCACGGACATGAAAGATAAATCTGGGGCTGAAAAACTTCAGGGATATTGGTTGTTGGAACTCGGTGAGCTTGCTGGTATGCGTAAGACGGATGTGGAGATTGTGAAGTCCTTTATTTCTAGGGCGGATGATAAGTACCGTGCCAGTTATGGGGTCAACGTGGAAAGCCATCCCCGTCAATGCGTGATTGTAGGTTCTACCAATGCGGAAAGCGGTTTTCTTCGTGATATTACGGGCAACCGCAGATTTTGGCCAGTCCGCATTAGTGGTAACAGTAGAAAGAAAGCTTGGCAGATGACTAAAGAAGAAGTACAGCAGATTTGGGCAGAGGCACTAGTATTATATGAGAAGGGCGAAAAACTCTACCTTGAAGGTGATGATGTAACCATGGCAACTAGTGAACAGGCAGATGCTATGGAAGCAGATGAACGAGAAGGACTAGTTCGTACTTACTTGGATACGCTCTTGCCGGATGATTGGGACACGATGTCTTTGTACGAGCGTAGAAATTTCCTCGGCGGTAGCGAATTTGGTGGCGGCACCCGTGTTGGAACAGTAAAAAGGACTCTTGTCTGCAATATGGAGATTTGGTGTGAGTGTTTCGGTAAAGAGGCATCAATGCTAAAGCCTTCAGATTCCTATGCCATCGGTGCCATTATGAGAAAGATCAGTGAGTGGAACAAGTACACTGGGAACAAGAATGGTGTTGTGACGTTTCCTGTCTACGGAAAGCAACGAGCTTATTCCCGAGTCGAGGAACAAAACTAAGTTGTACCTTACCTTGTTCCCATACTGGTTCTTTCCCTAAAGCTAGTAACGATAAGGAAAATCAACGGTTCGGAACAAGTGGAACAAGAAGTATCCTATTTATTTATAAATAGTAAAAAGAAGTAATAGTAGCCTGTGCATACACGCATACGCGCGCGTATAGGAAAAATGGGTCAAAGTTGTTTTCTTGTTCCGATCCTTTTATATGGGAGGTATTTATGCTTGAAAAATATATCGAAAAGAAACTGGTGGCTGAGGTAAAAAAGATGGAAGGCATTGCGGTGAAGTTTGTTAGCCCAGGTTTAGATGGGATGCCAGACCGCATAGTGCTTTTACCACATGGGAAGATGGCTTTTGTAGAATTAAAGGCTTCCGGAAAGAAACCTCGTCCGTTACAGAATAGAAGAATAAAGCAATTACAGAAGTTAGGCTTTACTTGTTATGTCATTGATGATGTTAAGCAGATTGGAGTGATACTGGGTGAAATACAATCCTCATAAATATCAGACTTATGCAACGAACTTCATACTTGAGCATCCCATCGCTGCGGTGTTTTTAGAAATGGGTCTTGGCAAAAGTGTCATTACTCTAACGGCTATATTTGACCTATGTCTTGATCGTTTTGAAATTGGAAAGGTTCTGGTCATTGCTCCACTTCGGGTGGCGAGGGATACTTGGCCAGCTGAGATAAATAAGTGGGAGCATTTAAAAGGACTGGAGTTTTCGGTAGCCATCGGAACAGAACAGGAGCGGTTGGCAGCTCTTAGGAAACCTGCAAGTGTCTATCTTATAAACAGAGAAAATGTGGACTGGTTAGTAAATAAAAGTGGCATCCCTTTTGATTATGACATGGTGGTCATCGATGAACTATCATCCTTTAAGTCCTATGGTGCAAAAAGATTTAAAAGTTTACTAAAAGTAAGGCCGAGGGCAAAACGAATTGTGGGTCTTACGGGTACACCTTCCAGTAATGGGTTAATGGATTTGTGGGCAGAGTTTTGTATCCTTGACATGGGTAAAAGACTCGGCAGGTACATCACTCACTACCGCAATTCCTTCTTTACACCGGATAAACGTAATCAGCAGATTGTATTTTCATATAAACCATTGCCAGGTGCTGAAGATGCCATATATCGGCTCATTTCGGATATCACCATTTCCATGAAATCAGTGGATTTTCTGAAAATGCCAGAATGCATGATCAATGAAGTGCCTGTGTATCTAAATGACAAAGAACAATCAGTATATGATCACTTTCGTGAAGAGATGGTTCTTGAATTTGCTGATGAAGAAATAGATGCCATGAATGCAGCCGTCCTTTCAGGCAAACTCCTGCAAATGGCAAATGGTGCGATCTATGATGATGATAAAAATCCTCATATTATCCACGACCGCAAGCTAGATGCTCTTGAGGATTTAATTGAAGGTACTAACGGAAAACCTGTGCTTATTGCCTATTGGTATAATCACGATTTAGAGCGTATTAAGGCAAAATTCAATGTACGAGAAATTAAGACTTCCAAGGATATTAAGGATTGGAACAACGGCGATATTTCTGTAGCGGTTATCCATCCTGCATCAGCGGGACACGGCCTTAACTTACAAAGTGGTGGTTCAACGCTTATCTGGTTTGGACTTACTTGGAGTCTGGAACTCTATCAGCAAACCAATGCGAGACTTTGGAGACAAGGACAAAATGAAACCGTGGTTATCCATCACATTATTACTAAAGGCACGATTGATGAAGATGTTATGAATGCTTTGAAGAAAAAGGAAAAGACACAGTCCGACCTTATCAATGCTGTCAAAGCAAATCTTGGGAAAGAGAGGGATGCTGTATGATGGATGCATTTGAAAAACTGGCGAATGCCATTATTCTACAGGCAGTTAAAGATTATCGTTTTGCACTGAAAAGACTAGCAAAACACCCTCGCAATGATTCTGCTTTATATACAAAACGTGAGGTTGAGTGCTTCTTTCATTCTGAATTGTTCAATGTCCTCACCTCTCTAAACCCTGACATGTTAATTCAACAACTACAAGAGGAGGTGGTGCGATGATGACAGCTAAGGAATTCTTAAAACAGGCTTACCGTTTGAATGAATTGATTAACTCCGACCTTGAAGAGTTGCAAAACTTAAGGGATTTATCAAGAAGTGTTTCATCCCCTGTGCTTGATGAGAAAGTCAGTCGAACCAAGAGTACTGACCCACCCTTTGAAAAGTATGTGATTAGAATAGTAGATTTGGAGCAACAGATACAACAAGAGGTTGAACGGCTAGTAAAGCTTAAATCAGATATCCGTGAAGCAATTAACCAGATGGAAAACGTAGATGAGAAGCTGATTCTTCGCTACCGATACATTAACTTTCTTAACTGGGAAGAAATCTGTGTCAACCTTAATGTTTCTATGAGAACCGTGCATAGACTCCATTCATCCGCTTTGCAACATCTAAAGGTTCCAAAATAATCGGAAAATGAAAAGGCATTACATATTTCTGCTACCATGTAATGCCTTTTTTGTTTAAACAATTGCGCCCGATTGTTTAATATAAACATTATTATTACTTGTACTTCTTTGAATAAATAAATTCTGTAATTGGGACCGTAACAAATGTTAGACCTACCACTATAACCAGTGGATAATTATCAATATTATTGAAATTACCGGTTCCTTCAGAAATAAATAATATTAAACCAGATAGAATCATCAGTACATAATAACCTATTTTGGCACTTTGAGTTTCAATATGTCTATCTAATTCATCTTTCTCGCCACCGCCTTCATGATGCCCCCAATTAAGCCAATTAAAAAAATAGCTTAAAGCTAGAAAACTAAAGAATATACCAGCTGCATCTATAGTTCCAAAACTAACCCATTTGTATAAGGAAAACCCTACAATTGATAGAAAGGCAATAAAGACTAAAATAGCTACAATACTTTTAGTTTTATTCATTCCGTTCCCCCCCCATTCTCAGAGATAAATAAATCTTCCATAGTGACTCCCAAAGTCCTTGCTATATCAAATGCTAACTGCAAACTTGGGTCATATTTATTGTTCTCAATAGCGTTAATCGTTTGTCTACTTACATTGCATAATTCTGCTAATTTCCCTTGTGAAAGACTGCTTTTTTCTCTGTACTCCTTAATTCTATTTTCCATTTACTAAGCCACCTTTAGATTTAATAAGGTGTAAAAGGTTTTTTACATCTTAATTATAAAAAAAAGACAAATGAGATGTCAAACATATTTTACACTTCATTTGTCTTATAGTCTTATTCATTAGAATAAATATCTAATCCTTCCTCCACAATCTGGCCTGATTGTTGAAAACCAACTTCATAAATTTATTATTCTCAATTCTATTTTAACACACGTTTAAAGCAAGAGTTCCACAAGTCAATCGCGATAATTATAAAAAGTTGGCACACTTTGGCATAGTTTGGCATACGGTGACACTGTTTGTCCGTAGTGAAAGTTATATAATGGTAGTATGGAATATTAATAAACAGAAGCCTTCACGGGAGCATTTCTCCTGCGAGGGCTTTTTCTATGGGTAAAAGGAGGTGCCGTATGCCAAAGAAACCTAAGCGACCGTGCTCTTACCCTGGTTGCCCAGAGCTAACCGACAAGCGCTTTTGTGAAGAGCATGGCAAGAAGGAAGCTGCACGGTATGAGAAGTATGACCGTGACCCAGCAACCCGTAAGCGTTATGGTCGTGCTTGGAAAAGAATTCGTGACCGTTACATTGCAGCTCATCCTCTTTGTGAGGAATGCCATCGACAAGGAAAGCTGACCCCAGCAAATGAAGTCCATCACATTCTTCCTCTTGCAAGAGGAGGGACTCACGATAGGAGTAATCTGATGGCTCTTTGTACTCCTTGCCACTCTGCTATCACAGCAAGAGATGGAGACCGTTGGGGAAACCGGTAGGGGGAGTCAAATCTCTACAGCTTTTTCTTTGTGTAACGGGCGTGGGGCAACGCGTGAAAATTCGCGGTTTCAAACAGGGTAATAGGCGCCCATCGATGAAAAGAGGTGAGTGAATGGCCAAAGACGGAACAAATCGTGGAGGTGCCCGTATAGGCTCCGGTCAAAAGAAGAAACCGCTTGCTGACAAAATTGCAGAGGGAAATCCCGGTAAGAGAAAAATTGAAGTCGTTGAGTTCCAAAATACCGCTGACCTGAAGGGGCAAGAAATGCCAAAGCCAATGGCCATGCTCTCCGCAGTGCAAAAGGATGGGAAAACCCTAGTAGCAAGTGAAATCTATGAAATTACATGGAAATGGCTTGAGGAACGTGGCTGTGCCCATTTGGTACTTCCACAGCTTCTAGAGCGATATGCCATGAGTGCGGCCAGATGGATACAGTGTGAGGAAGCAGTAACTGAGTTTGGCTTTCTAGCCAAGCACCCAACCACCGGCAATGCTATTCAAAGTCCCTATGTAGCGATGAGTCAGAACTTTATGAGTCAGACAAATAGGCTATGGATGGAGATATATCAAATCGTTCGAGAGAATTGTGCTACAGAGTATTCAGGTTTAAATCCACAGGACGACGTGATGGAGCGACTGCTATCTGCCCGCAGAGGAAAATAAAGATGAGGAGATATGATGTAATGAGTAAAAGATATTTAACAGCCGAAAGTGTATGTGCTGGACATCCTGACAAACTATGCGACATCATAGCAGATAGCATTTTGGAAGCTTGCCTACGTAAAGATAGGGCATCACGTGTCGCTTGTGAGGTAATGGCAACCAAGGGGAAAATTATCGTGGCGGGCGAGATCTCCTGCAGCGAGAAAGTGAACATTAGAGACATTGTAAAAACTGTACTGAAAGATGTGGGATACAATCCTCTAAAATTTTTGATTTATGTATATGTACATAATCAAAGTGTAGATATTGCGGCTGGTGTGAATACCGCACTAGAAGCACGAAATGGCATAAACGAACAGTACGGTTCAATAGGTGCCGGAGACCAGGGAACAATGTATGGCTTTGCTACAAAGGAAACAAGAGAAATGCTTCCCCTACCCCTTGTACTATCTCACAGAATCGTAAAGAGACTGGATGATTGTCGCAAAGGAAAGCTGATCAAAGGGATTCTTCCTGATGGTAAAGCACAGGTAACGGTGGAATATGAGGATGACACTCCAGTGAGAATAAAGACGATTGTGATTTCTGTGCAGCATGATAAGAATAAAACACAGGAAGAACTTAAGGCGGATATTCTTAACAATGTCTTATGGCAATGCTTTGAGGATTTCCCTTTTGATGATGAAACAGAATTTCTCTTCAATCCCTCTGGTCAGTTTGTTCTTGGTGGTCCCGCTGCTGATACGGGTTTGACCGGTAGAAAAATCATGGTCGATACCTACGGAGGGCTTACATCTCATGGAGGTGGTGCTCTTTGTGGTAAAGACCCAACCAAAGTTGACCGAAGCGGTGCTTACATGGCTCGCTATATTGCCAAGCATATCGTTTGGTGTGGTTATGCAAAGAAATGTGAAGTGAGTATTTCCTATGCCATTGGTAAGGCAAATCCAGTAGCTTTTACTGTAAATACCCTTGGTACTGGCACTGTTTCTGATGAAATATTAACTCTTGCTGCCCAGGAGACTTTCAACTTAAGACCCGCGGCCATCATTGAAAAGCTACGTCTTAGAAATGTCATTTACTCTGACACCGCGGCTTATGGTCACTTTAACAGTTGTCTGTTCCCGTGGGAGGATGTAAATAAATACAGTGAATTTAGAAAGGCGGTGGAAAAGTATGTTGATAGAGAAGATTAAAACGAAACAACTCATCCCCGCTGAATATAACCCAAGGAAAGATTTAAAACCAGGTGATCCGGAATATGAGAAACTTAAACGCTCCCTTGAGGAGTTTGGATATGTAGAACCCGTAATATGGAATAAGACCACAGGCAGAGTCATTGGAGGTCATCAGCGTTTGAAAATCCTGCTGAGTATGGGCATGGATGAGATAGAATGCGTAGTTGTTGAAATGGATGAGCAAAAGGAGAAGGCGCTGAACATTGCACTAAATAAAATTAGTGGTGATTGGGATAAAGACAAATTAGCACTTCTTATCACGGACTTAAATGCTTCAGACTTTGATGTGTCTTTGACAGGTTTTGACCCAGGAGAGTTGGAGGATCTTTTCAAAGATTCCCTTAAGGATAATATAAAAGAAGATGATTTCGATGTGGACAGCGAGCTGAAAAAGCCCGCTGTTTCGCATTTAGGGGATGTTTGGCTACTTGGACAACATCGATTGGTCTGCGGAGACAGTACAAGGAAAGACACCTTTAATGTCTTGATGGATGGGAAAACTGCCAATCTGGTAGTTATGGACCCTCCATATAATGTTAACTATGAAGGCACTGCTGGAAAAATCAAAAATGACAATATGGCTAACGAAGCGTTCTACGATTTCCTGCTTGCAGCATTTCAGAACACCGAAGCAGCGATGGCAAAGGACGCTTCTATTTATGTATTCCATGCGGATACCGAAGGACTCAATTTTAGAAGAGCATTCTCCGATGCAGGATTTTATCTTTCAGGTACTTGTATTTGGAAAAAGCAGTCCCTTGTTCTCGGTCGCTCCCCTTATCAATGGCAGCATGAACCTATTCTCTTTGGGTGGAAAAAGAAAGGCAAGCATAACTGGTATTCCGATAGAAAGCAGACCACCATCTGGGAATTTGAGAAACCGAAGAAAAACAGTGATCATCCTACGATGAAGCCAGTTGCACTTGTGGCCTACCCTATTTTGAATTCAAGCCTTTCTAATTGTATCGTGCTTGATCCTTTTGGTGGTTCAGGAAGCACACTGATTGCCTGTGAGCAGACAGATAGAATCTGCTACACCATTGAACTGGATGAAAAGTACTGCGATGTTATTGTGAAAAGATATATTGAGCAAGTGGGAAACTCTGATGGTGTATTTCTATTAAGAGATGGCTTGAAATTCAGATATTGTGACCTGCCAGAGGTGAATGAGGATGAGTAAATTGACACTTGGTTCCCTCTTTGATGGCAGTGGTGGTTTTCCTTTGGGTGGTTTGCTTTGTGGCATCGAACCTTTATGGGCATCTGAAATTGAGCCGTTTCCTATACGGGTTACGACTAAACGTATCCCTCAGATGAAGCATTATGGAGATATAAACAAATTAAATGGTGCGGAGCTTCCGCCTGTAGATATCATAACCTTCGGCTCTCCATGCACGGATATGAGTGTGGCGGGTAAAAGAGCTGGTTTGGACGGGGAGCAATCCGTCCTTTTTTATGAAGCAATCCGAATTATTAAGGAAATGAGGTGTAAGACCAATGGACAATATCCAAGGTACGCAGTCTGGGAAAATGTCCCCGGTGCATTCTCGTCGAATAAAGGAGAAGACTTCAAAGCAGTTCTCGAAACGGTCATCAGTGTCAAAGAACCGAATACCTCGGTGCCTTTACCTGAAAAAGGACGATGGCCATACGCTGACATCTATATGGGAGACGGATGGAGCGTGTCTTATCGAACTATCGATGCGCAATATTTCGGAGTCCCCCAACGTCGTCGTAGAATCTACCTTGTCGCAGATTTTGCAGACGGATGTGCCGGAGAAATACTGTTTGAGTCCGAAGGCTTGTCAAGGGATTTTACGCCGAGCGGCAGCCCGTGGCAAAGAACTGCCGGAAATGCTAAAAACCGCTCTGGAAAAACAGGCGATAGCATAACTTGCCTAAATGACCAAGGCGGAAGAGTGATGTCTGTTTCGAAGGATATTACAGCAACACTTCGAGCAGAGGAACATGGACATCAGCCTTGCGTAATGCAGTCAAGCGGATTTTGTACTGAACACAGTGCCAAGAGCAGAAGTGTAGGATATGAGGAAGAACGTTCCCCTACACTTAGAGCAGGCGTTGTCCCGGGTACAGTCATGTCCTTTGAACCTGGTGCGGCTTCTCGCATTGGGGGACATACTGACGAAAACTTAAGTGGATCACTTCGTGCAAACATGGGAGATAATCAAACAGCTGTTGTAATAGAAAACCATCCAACCGATAGCCGTGTGAAACTCTCGGAGGATAATAAAGTACAGACGCTAACCTCTCGGATGGGAACTGGTGGCGGGAATGTACCCCTTATTATGAACACTCCTAAAACGTTAAAAATCCGCTCTGGCTGTGAAGGCGGTGGTAAGGGTGCATTGATACAAGATGATAAGTCTGCAACTCTTGGATGCAATAATGATCAAACCGTTTTTGTGCCTACCGCATATGGCATCTGTTCTGATAAAAGCAATTCCATGCAGTCAAGCAATCCACATAGCGGTATATATGAAGCAGATACTTCTCGAACCATTGATGCTAATGGAGGAAATCCAGGATGTAATCAAGGTGGTATTGCAGTAGTTGCTCTGCAAGGCTCGATGATTGGAAGAGAGGATAAAAACGGTCCCCAAGGAAGCGGTATAGATGAAGATGTTTCTTTTACGCTTAATACCGCTGATCGTCATGCTGTTGCCTATGCCATGACTACTGGAGCCTATGCACAGGTTGAAGAAGATAAAGCACCAACTCTATTGTCGAGAGATTATAAGGATGCCCCTGTAGTGACTCAGCCTTCTTACGGTATTGATAGAGCGGCTTTTAATCAAGGAAAGAATGCTCTATATAAACCTACTGTAGATGAAGAACAGCAACCTACGCTCACAGCAAAAGGTCCTGGAGCAGTGGCGCACCCAGCTTCGTTTTATCCTCAGATGAAAGCTGAAAGTCAATGCTACAGACAGGACGGTACATCAAATACGATTATCAATGGTACCAATCCAGGCTATCAAAATGGATTGGTTGAGCCGGACTATATTGTTCGAAGGCTTACACCAACCGAATGTGCAAGATTGCAAGGTTTTCCCGATGATTGGTGCGATGATCTTGGTACGGAAAATCCTACAGAAGATGAAATTTCATTCTGGACGGAGGTTTGGGAAACCCACCGCAAAATTATAGGTAAAAGTAAAAAGCCAAAAACAAGAAATCAGATTATAAAATGGCTTAACAATCCTCATTCTGATTCAGCTGAATACAAAATGTGGGGTAATGGTGTAGCACTTCCATGCGTTTGTTTTGTGCTGACTGGCATTGTGTTATCTACACAAAATACCGCCGATTAATGGAAACGTATTTTCTACAGAAAGATGCTCTAAATGACTTGATAATAACAGCTTTTAGAGTGATATATGTACGTACCGAAAGTAGAAAGGCGGTATGAAAATGCAGATTAACTATAATGTTACAGGACCAAAAAGAAAAGCACTGGTTAACGCAATCAGCCAAGAACTAAATGCCCCTGTAAAATATCTCGGAGCACCTACATTTGCATATGAGGTGGCAGACTACAATGTTAACAAAAACGGAGTTCTAAGTGGACCAGACAATAAGGAACTGGTCGATGATCTATTGAGATTTCACGATCTCAAAGCAATTTCAGAAGAATTTGACACACCACTTCCGAAAGCAGAAGTAAATGAAAGGGAAGAATCTATCAATCTGATAATTCAAATGCCACGGGCGGATTTTACCGACACGGCAATCGAGAACCTAAAAGGATTAGTAGAAAGTAAAGCTACTCTTATAAAGAAAGCACTTGATACGGACTCCATTCCCATCATTGAAGATGAGGAATATGTCACCTTCCCTTGGTTTCAAAGTAAGTGCGCCTCAGAGGAGGTTAAGGCATACACCCATTTTGTCACGGCACTTTGCGAAATGGCGAAAAAACACACCCGTGTCAATTCCACCGAGAAATCAGTAGAGAATGAAAAGTACGCTTTCCGTTGCTTCCTGCTAAGGCTCGGCTTTATCGGACCAGAATATAAGAGGGAACGAAAGATTCTCCTCTCGAGGCTTTCAGGTAGCTCCGCTTTCAAAAGCGGAACGGCCAAGCAGGAGGTGAGTGAACAATGAATATCATTCACCCAGAAATGCTAAAGCAACTTAGAAGCTATTACACTCCAGGAACACGTGTGATGCTACTTAAAATGAACGACCCTTATACTAAACTTCAGCCTGGATCTAAAGGTACGGTTACTAGTGTTGATGACATAGGAACGATTCATGTCAGTTGGGATTCGGGTGGTTCCCTTGGAGTAGCCTTTGGTGAGGATTTATGCAAGAGAATCGAAGAGTAAACATGAATCGGGGGAGGTAATAAATGAATGAGATAATCAAAGAACAAATCCTTTCCATCCGAGAAAGTGGAGTCACAAATATGTTTGATGCAAATCGAGTCCAGTATGAAGCAAATGAACGAGGGTTTTATGAATTGGTAGTCTATTTAATAGACCATAAAACGGAATATGCTCATTTCATACTGACGGGGGAAGTGGATGAAAAGAAGTAAAAAAAAATTTAACTAGGATAAGGAGAAGGGCTTCATCTATAGGATTGAGGCTCTTTTCTTTTGTCCTTTTTCATAAAAGGGGCGGTGTTTATGCGGAAACTGAAGAAATATAAGCCGACCGCCTTTATAGCTGATGGGTCATATTACGATAAGGATGCTGCTGATTACGCTGTAGCTTTTATCGAAGCACTCTCCCATACGAAAGGTTTATGGGCAGGTAAGCCTTTTGAACTTATCGATTGGCAGGAGCAAATAATCCGTGATTTATTCGGAATTTTAAAGCCAGATGGATATCGGCAGTTTAATACTGCTTATGTAGAGATACCTAAAAAGATGGGAAAAAGCGAGCTTGCCGCAGCAATTGCACTTCTCCTCACTTGCGGTGATGGTGAAGAACGGGCAGAGGTGTACGGTTGTGCCGCTGACCGCCAGCAGGCATCAATTGTATTTGAAGTAGCAGCCGATATGGTGCGGATGTGTCCGGCACTGAATAAACGAGTAAAGTTGCTGGCTTCAACTAAGCGATTGGTGTACCTGCCGACCAACAGCTTCTATCAGGTATTGTCGGCTGAAGCCTACTCCAAACACGGCTTCAATATACATGGTGTTGTTTTCGATGAACTTCATACTCAGCCAAACCGGAAACTATTTGACGTTATGACGAAAGGATCTGGGGATGCAAGGACCCAACCGCTGTATTTTCTTATCACCACAGCGGGAACGGATACTCAAAGTATCTGCTACGAAACACACCAAAAAGCGGTTGATATTATTGAGGGCAGAAAATACGATCCTACCTTTTACCCCGTAATCTATGGGGCGAAAGAAGAGGATGATTGGACAGACCCAAAAGTGTGGAAAAAAGCAAATCCAAGCTTAGGAATTACAGTGGGGATTGACAAGGTAAAGGCTGCTTGTGAAAGTGCAAAGCAGAACCCAGCTGAGGAGAACAGCTTCCGGCAATTGCGCTTGAATCAGTGGGTTAAACAGTCTGTCCGTTGGATGCCAATGGCAAAATGGGATGCCTGTGCATTTCCAGTTACACCAGAAAGTCTTGAAGGGCGGGTATGTTATGGGGGTCTTGACCTATCTTCTACAACAGACATTACAGCCTTTGTGTTGGTGTTCCCACCAGAGGATGAAACAGATAAATACATTGTTCTTCCGTATTTTTGGATGCCAGAGGACAACATTGACCTCCGAGTCCGAAGAGACCATGTGCAATACGATCTTTGGGAGAAGCAAGGGTATATTCTAACCACAGAAGGCAATGTAGTGCATTACGGCTACATTGAGCGGTTTATTGAAGAACTGGGCGAAAAGTATAACATTCGAGAAATTGCGTTTGACCGTTGGGGAGCTGTTCAAATGGTTCAGAACCTTGAAGGATTAGGCTTTACTGTCGTTCCTTTCGGTCAAGGCTTTAAAGATATGTCACCACCAACCAAAGAACTGATGAAATTGACATTAGAAGAAAGAATAGCACACGGTGGGCATCCAGTGCTTCGTTGGATGATGGACAACATCTTTATAAAAACTGATCCGGCGGGCAACGTGAAGCCGGATAAAGAAAAAAGTACAGAAAAAATAGATGGCGCGGTGGCAACTATCATGGCACTTGATCGTGCTATTCGTTGTGGCTCAGGTAATAGTGGAGATTCGGTGTATGACGAGCGAGGTTTGATTGTCTTTTAAACCTTAATGGTTAGCACAATGTTTATATTCGGAGGTGATGCCTATGAATCTAATAAAAGGACTGTTTCGTTCAAGAGACAAACCGCAAAATCGTGTGGGTAGTGCGTTCTCCTTCCTGTTTGGCGGTACGTCATCTGGCAAAATGGTTAATGAACGTACTGCAATGCAGGCAACAGCAGTGTATGCCTGCGTAAGGATATTAGCTGAAGCGATTGCCGGACTTCCACTTCATGTATATAGATATCGTTCTGATGGAGGTAAAGAAAGGATTCCTTTCCACCCGTTGTATTACCTTCTTCATGATGAACCAAATCCAGAGATGACTTCATTCGTGTTTCGAGAAACACTGATGAGTCATCTTTTACTTTGGGGAAATGCCTATGCACAGGTGGTCAGAAACGGTCGTGGGCAGGCAGTTGCACTTTATCCCCTACTTCCTAACAAGATGGAAGTTAGTCGAGCAACAAACGGAGAGCTGGTCTATACCTACTATCGTGATACTGATGAAAGTGGCCTAAACCCAAAAGGTGGCTATGTCACACTCCGTAAAGATGAAGTTCTACACATACCTGGCTTAGGTTTTGATGGACTCATTGGCTATAGCCCAATCGCTATGGCGAAAAATGCAATCGGTATGTCACTTGCTACTGAAGAGTACGGTGCGGCATTCTTTGCCAATGGTGCTAATCCCGGAGGTGTGCTGGAACACCCAGGAGTAATCAAAGATATACAGAGGGTCAAGGATAGTTGGAATAGTGCCTACCAAGGCACAGGCAATGCTCACAAAATTGCTGTGTTGGAAGAGGGCATGAGGTTCCAAGCCATTGGTATCCCGCCTGAACAGGCACAATTCCTAGAAACACGGAAATTCCAAATTAATGAGATTGCGAGGATTTTCCGAGTACCGCCCCATATGGTGGGAGATTTAGAGAAATCCAGTTTCTCCAATATTGAGCAGCAGTCTTTGGAGTTTGTAAAATACACCCTCGATCCTTGGGTCGTACGATGGGAACAAAGTCTCCAGCAATCGCTTATTTTGCCTTCTGAGAAAACTTCACTGTTTATCAAGTTCAATTTGGACGGTCTACTTCGTGGTGATTACCAAAGTCGTATGAATGGCTACGCTACAGGTCGTCAAAATGGCTGGATGTCAGCCAACGATATCCGTGAACTGGAGGACATGAACAGAATACCAGCTCAGGAAGGTGGCGATTTATATCTGGTTAACGGAAATATGACAAAACTGGCTGACGCAGGTGCGTTTGCCAAAACCGAAGGAGGTCAGTAAATGAGGAAGTTTTGGAACTGGGTGCGAGATTCTGATGAAGAACGTACCCTCTATTTAAATGGAGTGATATCCGAAGAAACGTGGTGGGGGGATGAGGTTACACCTAAGATTTTTAAAGATGAATTGCTGGCAGGCACCGGCGATATTACGGTGTGGATTAATTCCCCTGGCGGTGATGTGTTCGCAGCAGCCCAGATTTATAACATGCTGATGGAGTATACCGGAAAAGTCAATGTAAAGATTGATGGGCTTGCGGCAAGTGCGGCATCCGTTATTGCAATGGCAGGTGGAGATGTATATATGTCCCCAGTTTCCATGCTGATGATTCATAACCCATCAACGATTGCTATCGGTGACAGTGAGGAAATGCTACGAGCAAAAGCACTATTAGATGAGGTTAAGGAAAGTATTATTAATGCCTATGAGTTAAAAACGGGTCTTTCCCGAATAAAACTCTCCCATCTGATGGATGCAGAATCATGGATGAATGCAAATAAAGCAATTGAACTTGGTTTTGCAGACAAGATCATGTTCATGGAAAGTGAAACACCAGATTTGACGGATAGTCTTATCTTTAGCAGGATGGCGGTTACTAACTCGCTTATCAGCAAATTGCCAAAACAACCAAAACAGAAAACAGGTACACCCATTGAGTCGCTGGATAAGCGGCTTTCTTTAATTTCGCACTAATTTAAAGGAGGAAATAACAATGAGTAAAATTCTTGAATTGCGCGAGAAACGCGCTAAAGCATGGGACGCAGCAAAGGCATTCCTTGATTCAAAACGTGGCGGTGATGGACTGTTATCCGCTGAGGACACGACCACCTATGAAAAAATGGAAGCCGATGTGGTGGCTCTTGGTAAGGAAATTGAACGTTTAGAACGCCAAGCATCTATCGACTTGGAACTGTCGAAAGCAACCAGTAACCCAATTACCAACGAACCTACTAGAACTGGAGAGGAAAAGACCGGTCATGCAAGTGCTGAATACAAAAAAGCTTTCTGGAATGCGATGCGTGACAATGTTAGCTATGAAGTAAGAAACGCACTAAAGATTGGCACTGATTCTGAAGGCGGATTTCTTGTACCAGATGAGTTTGAACGTACTCTAGTAGAAGCTCTTGAGGAAGAAAATATTTTCCGTAGATTGGCTAATGTAATCACTACATCTTCTGGTGACCGTAAGATTCCTGTTGTTGCAAGCAAAGGTACAGCAAGCTGGATAGATGAAGAAGGAGCTATCCCAGAAAGTGATGACAGCTTCGGTCAAGTATCCATCGGGGCCTATAAACTAGCGACAATGATTAAAGTCTCTGAGGAGCTACTAAACGATTCTGTGTTTAATCTCGAAAGCTACATCACAAGAGAATTTGCCCGTCGCATTGGGAACAAGGAGGAGGAAGCCTTCTTTGTAGGTGATGGCACAGGTAAACCAACAGGGATTTTAAATGCCACAGGCGGCGGTCAAGTTGGTGTTACTGCGGCAAGTGCCACTGCCATTACTTTGGATGAGGTTTTAGATTTATTCTACAGCTTGAAAGCACCTTATCGTAATAAGGCAGTATTCGTAATGAATGATGCCACTATAAAAGCTATCCGTAAATTAAAAGACGGTAATGGTCAGTACCTATGGCAACCTTCCATCCAAGCGGGAACACCTGATACGATTCTTAACCGTCCGCTGTACACCTCATCCTATGTACCTACTATTGAAGCAGGTGCAAAGACTGTGGTATTCGGTGATTTTAGTTATTACTGGGTGGCAGACCGTCAAGGACGAGTATTCAAACGCTTAAATGAACTCTTTGCTGTCACAGGTCAAGTAGGATTTATTGCGACTCAACGAGTTGATGGAAAGCTTATCTTACCGGAGGCCGTTAAGGTACTCCAACAGAAAGCCTAACGGAGGTGCTTTATGAGTTATAACACGAAGAATTATACCGAACAAGGCGGAGAAAAAACTGTCATCGGAGGTGTTTTAGAAATTAAAGAAGGGGCCTCGGTTATGGGGCTTCCTATTGTAGAAAACCAGGCAGACAGCATAGCCACCGATGTTGCTGGTTTAGTTACGGACTTCAATTCCCTGCTTGCCAAACTAAAGGCAGCGGGGCTTATGGAGACGGACTAAGGTGGAATGTAAAGGAGGTTGGTAGTATGGCAGTGGCAGATAATCTCTTGCCTAAAGTTAAAGCGAACTTAATTTTAACGCATGATCAGGATGATTCCCTCCTTATTGGATTTATCACTGCTGCAGTTTCATATGCACAGAGCTATCAGCATGTTCCTGAAAACTATTATGAAACCCATGCCATGCCTCCAACAACAGAACAGGCAGTGATTATGTTGTCGAGTCATTTCTATGAAAGCAGGGATGGCTCGACGGCAGGTTTCTTTGCAGATAGTGTACAGGCGGGGCAACAAGTATGGAACACAGTGAACTTACTTTTACGACTTGACCGAGAGTGGGGTGTTTAGTATGAGTTTTGGAAAGATGAACACCTTCATCGATATCATCTGTACGGTACCAATAAAGGATGAGGAAGGCTTCGCCACAAAAGGTGACAACATACTCGCTAGTGTACTTGCTTATAAGGAAGATAGGCATGGCAGTGAACGGTGGACGAATATGGCATCATTTTCATCTGCAACTTCCCTATTCAGGTTCAGGAAAATCTTCGGACTTAAGGTGACGAATGAAATGGTCATCGTCTGTGATGATGGAAGATATCAGATTTTAAGTGTTGAGGATGTAAGAAATCGAGGAATGTATGTCGAGGTTTTAGCTGAAAAGCTAGAACCAACTGTGAGGTGATGGATATGGCAAAAGCGAATATAAAGATGCCAGAAGAATTCCTTTTAAAGGTATCTCGATTAGCTGACCAGACCGATGTGATTCTTCCTAAGGTTTTGGAAGTTGGCGGTGAAGTGGTGCTGGATAAAGTTAAAGGAAATCTAAGTAAGGTGGTTGGCAAGGGCACGAAATATCCATCTAAAAGTACGGGCGAGCTGCTATCTTCATTAGGACTCTCGAGTGCAAAGCAGGATAGAAACGGTAACTTCAATGTAAAAGTTGGCTTTGCTGAGCCGCGATCTGACGGTGAGAGCAATGCTAAACTTGCCAGCATCATCGAATATGGCAAACATGGTCAGCCTGCAAAACCCTTCCTAAAGCCTGCGAGGAATACATCCAGGAAACCTTGCATCAACGCAATGGTCGCCAAGCTGGAGGAGGAGATCGAGAAAATATGAATATTTTAGAGGAATTGAATACCCTTGTTTCCACTATACCGCTTCCCGTGGAAACCGGGGTTTTTTCAGGTTTGGCACCAGATGAGTATGTCGTGATTCTCCCTCTTTCGGATATTTTTGAAGTTCATGCTGATAACCGTCCAGGCTTTGATGTGCAGGAAGCGAGGATATCACTGTTCTCTAAAAATAACTATCTAAGGCGGAAAAGACAGCTCACAACTGCTTTAATAAATGCAGAGTTTACTGTGACCGAACGAAGATATATCGGTCACGAGGATGATACTGGATATCATCATTACGTCATCGATGTGGCTAAAAACTATAGATTGGAGGAATAACACATGGCAACGATCGGTCTTGATAGACTGTACTATTCAAAAATAACCGAGGACGCTAACGGTGAGGAAACTTATGCCCAACCTTCTGTACTTGCAAAAGCCATCACTGCTGAACTCTCGGTAGAACTGGTGGAAGCAATTCTGTATGCTGACGACGGTGCGGCTGAGGTTGTGAAAGACTTTAACAGTGGTACTCTCACTCTCGGTGTAGACGACATTGGTCCAACGGTCGCAGCGGATTTAACTGGCGCTTCTACTGATGACAACGGGGTACTAATCTCTGCTAGTGAAAACGTGGGTACACCTGTTGCAGTGGGGTTTCGTGCGCAAAGGGCTAATGGAACATATCGCTATTTTTGGCTGTATCGCGTTAAGTTCGGACTACCAGCAACAAACTTACAGACTAAAGCTGACTCCATTACCTTTTCCACACCCACCATTGAAGGAACCGTTATGCGCAGGAATAAGCTGGATGGATTGGGCAAACATCCATGGAAAGCTGAAGTTACAGAAGGTGATCCTGGTGTTTCATCGACCACCATAACAGGTTGGTTCACTGAGGTCTATGAACCTGTTTATACACCTGTACCATAGGAGGAGAAATCATGGATAATGAGAGAAGTGCCACAATTAACATAGGTGACAAAGAGTATGAACTGGTTTTAACTACACGAGCTACAAAGGCCATTGCCGGTCGTTATGGTGGTCTTGAAAATCTTGGAGAAAAACTGATGAAATCAGAAAACTTCGAGATGGCACTGGACGAGATTGTTTGGCTAATCACGCTGCTTGCAAACCAGTCCATTTTGATTCGTAATCTTAAGAATAAGAACGCACCAGAAGAATTGCTTACAGAGGAAGAAGTGGAGCTTCTTACCTCACCGCTTGACTTAGCGGCATATAAAACTGCAATTACCGAGGCGATGTTCAAAGGTACAAAGCGCAATGTAGAAAGTGAGGAGGAAACTCCAAAAAACGTGGAAGTCGGGTAACAGACGCTGAGGTCTTTACCCGGCTTCTTTATTATGGAACAGTTCAGATGGGCATGGACTCAGAGGAATTCTGGCTTATGCCAATTGGACTGTTTTTTGATTTATGGACTTGCCACAAGCAATGGCACGGCATTGAAAAACCAAAGAAAACTCGAACTATTGACGATATTATCCCACCAGGCATATAGGAGGAGGTGAAGGGATGGCGGACAATTTTGGATTAAAAATAGGTGTCGAGGGTGAGCGAGAATTTAAGAAGGCGCTCTCCGAAATCAATCAATCATTTAAGGTACTAGGTAGTGAAATGGCCCTTGTAACCAGTCAATTTGATAAAAACGATAAATCCATTCAATCGATCACGGCTCGAAATGCCGTTTTAAATAAAGAAATTGACGCACAGAAAGAAAAGATTTCTACCCTTAAAGCTGCCCTTGATAATGCCTCCTCCTCTTTCGGTGAAAATGACCGTCGTACCCAAAACTGGCAGATACAATTAAACAGGGCTCAGGCAGAACTGAACCTTATGGAACGTGAACTTGAGGAGTCTACAATAGAAGCGGATAATCTCGGTGAAGAGTTAGAGGATTCCGGTAAAAGTGCAGAGGATGCTGGTGGCAGGTTTGAAAAGCTTGGCGGTGTACTCAAGGGAATTGGTGTGGCGATGGGTGCGGTTGCCGTTGCCGCTGGAGCCGCGGCTATTAAGTTAGGTAAAGAGGTAGTTACTCAGTTCGGAGAATTAGAACAAAACCTAGGTGGATCGGAGGCGGTTTTTGGAGCATATGCTGCATCGATTCAGAAAACTGGTGAGGAAGCCTATAAAAATCTTGGTGTTTCCCAAAGTGAGTATCTTGCGACCGCCAACAAAATGGGGGCATTGTTACAAGGTTCTGGTATACAGCAACAGAGGAGTCTTGAGCTAACTGAAAAGGCCATGCAACGTGCGGCAGATATGGCATCTGTTATGGGTATTGATATGTCCTCGGCATTGGAGGCAGTCACTGGGGCGGCAAAGGGTAACTTTGATATGATGGATAACTTAGGTGTTGCGATGAACGCTACAAACATCGAAGCCTATGCTCTCGCAAAGGGTCTGGATTTTACTTGGAATACCGCAACACAAGCGGAAAAGGCTGAAGTGGCAATGCAGATGTTCTTTGAGAATACGGAGCAGTATGCTGGGAATTTTGCGAGAGAGTCAACCCAGACAATATCCGGTTCCATTGGATTGTTACAAGCTGCACTTGGCTCATTTACAGCCGGACTCGGCAATGCCAATGCAGATATGACAAATCTGACTGAGAATCTTGTGGATGCCTTTGAGGCGGTTGTCACCAATATCGTACCGGTTTTAGAGAATATCGTAGCCGCATTACCGACAGCGACAGGTGCAATTTTAACAGCTGTAGGTGACTTGCTTCCTATGCTTCTTGAATTAGTCACAAATATATTCACGCAAGTACTGGAAACAATTTTGAACCTTTTACCGGAACTTATTCCGGCTGCGGTCAGTGCTCTAATGACGATTGTCGGTGCATTAATTGATAACCTTCCACTGCTAATAAATGCAGCAATTGAATTAGTAACAGCACTTGTGGAGGGAATCGGCATAGCGTTACCACAACTCATCCCTGCGGCAGTTTCTGCAGTTATGCAGATTGTCCAAGGATTGATGGATAATCTACCTCTCATTTTGGATGCCGCATTGCAGTTGATTATAGGATTAGCAAAGGGATTGGTAGATGCAATACCTCAGCTTACTTCTGCGTTGCCTGTCATCATCAAAGCAATAGTGGATTTCATCATTGCATCTATTCCGCAGATTATTGAAGCGGGTATTCAATTATTGACCTCACTGGTTACAGCTTTGCCTACCATTATTACAGCAGTTGTGGAAGCAATTCCGCAAATTATCGATAGTATCATCAGTGCTGTTATTGGGTCGATTCCTTTGATTATTGATGCAGGTATCCGGCTTCTAATATCACTCATACAGGCATTGCCACAGATTATTACTACTGTTGTAGGTGCTATTCCCAAGATTGTTAGCTCGCTGGTCAATGCCATTATTGGTAACATCGATAAGATTATCTTAGCGGGTGTACAACTGTTTGTGGCACTGATTGCAAACCTACCAAGGATAATCGTGGAGATTGTTAAAGCAGTACCGCAGATTATCTCTGGACTGATCAAAGCCTTTACTGGCTATATCGGTCAAATGGCTCAAGTGGGTGGCAATCTGATTAAAGGTCTATGGCAAGGTATTTCAGACGCAGGGGCATGGCTATGGAGTAAAATATCTGGATTTTTCGGAAATGTTGTTTCAAGGATTAAAGACTTCTTCGGTATCCGCTCTCCTTCAACCCTATTTGCTGGAATTGGCCGCAACATGGGTGAAGGTATCGGTGTAGGTTTTGAGGATGCAATGACAGCAGTTTCAAGGGATATGCAAAATGCAGTGCCAACCAGCTTTGACTTTAATTACAGAGGTGTATCTGGGCAAGGCAATGCCACGGGTTCAAGTATCACTCAAAATATTTCAGTTGTGACACCTAAAGCTCTATCAGAAAAAGAATTAGCACGGGAGTTTAAGAACCTATCCCGTAAACTGGCACTTGAATTGTAAAGGAGGTACGGCAATGGAACTAACATATACCAATAGAGATGGAGAGAGTATTACGCTAAAGCAAAGCCGACCGTACTTTCTTACGAAGATAGATGGTACTGGCAACATCCGTCAAACTGTTAACACTTTCAAGGCGCCAGACCAAGATGGCGCTTTTTATATTTCCTCCACACTAGATATGCGAAACATAACGATTGAAGGTACGGTTGTTGCTGATACTCCCGATGAAGCCTTTAAAAGGAGACAACGATTCCTTCAAATATTCAGCCCAAAGCTACTAGGGACCTTTCAATACCGTGACCGACAGATATCCTGCGTGGTGGAGGAGGCAGGTTTTAGTGTTTCTAATCGGCAACGAATACCAAACTTCTTTGTCAGTCTACTCTGCCCATCCCCTTTCTTCGAGACATTAAATGAGGTGCGAGAGGAACTGGCATCATGGATACCGCTATTTGAGTTTGAATTGGAAATTCCTATGAGTGGGATGGAGTTCGGAATGCGTCAACCTAGCCAAATCATTACAGTGGAAAATATCGGGGATGTATCTTGTGGATGTGAGATTGTATTCCGAGCCTTAGGTACTGTGTCGAACCCTGAACTATTAAACATAGACACGGGAGAATATATCCGACTTCTCACTACAATGAGCGCTGGGGATGAACTTCGCGTATACACCCACTTCGCTGGTAAGCGTGTGGTCCAGATTAATGGGTCAACGATTACAAATGCTTTTTCACTGTTGGATACCAATTCGGTGTTCTTTCAACTCGCGGCAGGTCTTAATACACTGAGATACGATGCTTCTGTCAATATGGAATTGTTAGAGGTTAGTATTTACTTTCGTCCGCAGTTTCTGGGGGTGTGAAAATGGAACTGTATATCTACAATTCAAACCGGGAGCTTGCAGGCATTGTTGAATCCTTTGAGTACTTACGCTGGACGAGACGCTATTCCCAGTGTGGCTCATTTGAGTTAAAAGCGATTGCAACTTTGGAAAATACAGAACTATTAAAGGAAGGGAATATCATCTGGAAAAATGATGATGAGGAAGTCGGGATCATCGAACATCTGGAACTTTCTCAAACCGAGCATGAAATTATTACTGCAAGTGGTCGGTTTGCAACTTCCTTCCTCTCCCGCCGCATTGTTTGGCAAACGGAGAAACTGTCTGGTGACATATCTGTCTGTGTGGAGCAGTTGATAAATAATAATCTTATCAATCCTTCTGATACAGCAAGGAAGATTTCAAACATAACCTTTTCTGCTCCAAACTTAAATGTTCCCATCAGCACACAAATATCGTATAGAAATTTGATGGATGCGGTGACAGGACTATGTGTTGCTTCAGATATTGGCATTAAGACCGTGTTCTCTCCTGCGACAGGGGGATTTACCATATCGTTGTATAGAGGAAAGGAATCACAAGCAGTATTTTCTAAGGAATATGAAAATCTTACTGAACAGATTTATACGATAAGTGCAGGAGATTATGCCAACACTGCCCTTGTTGCTGGTGAAGGAGAAGGCACAGAGCGAACCTTTATTTCGATTACAGGTGGCTCAGGTGAGACAAGACATGAAATTTTTGTGGATGCTAAGGATTTGCGGGCGGAAGACTTTGGTTCGGATTACATTGATACACTAATCTTTCGAGGTCAAAGTAAGCTTAGTGAGCAGGCCATACGATATTCATTTGATACATCTATCAATCCACACGGTAATTTAACATATAAGATAGACTTCGATCTTGGGCAGACCGTCAAAGTTATTTCCAAAGCATGGGGTGTATCCATGACGACACGTATCACCGAAGTCGAGGAAACCTATGACGCAGACGGCCAGAGCATCAGTGTAGTGTTTGGAAAAGCGGAGTTAACGATAGCACAAAAAATCCGCTCTGACTTAAGCGAGGTTAAAACAGCGATATTTGCTCCAACGGGCATATCCGAAATTGCACAGGCTATAGGGACCGTGGAGGAAACGTTGGGAATTGTGGAGGAAACCTTAGGTGACTTGACTGAGGTAGATTCAGAGATTCAAGGAGACAGCGTAGCATCTACTATCAATAATCTGTATGGTAAACTACCAGCACTCGAAATCAATGTGGGCGGAGGTACTATATCCATTGGACAATATGCGTTGTACCATATGAACTCTGGGGATGCCTTTTATTTCACCTCATGGAGTGGCAATAAGTTTAGTGACCAGCCAAGTGATGACGGTCATGTCTTTTTGGTAAAGCATAACGGGGATAACACGGGGAATGGCTATCAGCGGGCAATGGGTTTCTTTATTTCTCGTAATACCATGACATTTTATGTGATTTCTGTTTTCGTATTTAACAACCCTTCTGGTCAAGCAAACTGGCTTAATATCAATAACGAACCTGTAACTACTGCAAGGATTGCCAATGGAGCAGTCACTGGCTTGAAAATTACAGACCGTACAATTACAGCCACTAAACTGGCTTCTTCCTTTAGCGACTACTCAACTACAGAACAAAACACAGGGCGGCTATGGATAGATGGCAAGACGATTTATCGTAAAGAGATAAATCTCGGTTCGCTTACGGATACAACACCAAAACATGTACCTCATGGTATAGCAAACCTCAGCACTGTTGTCAGTTTAACTGGTTTTGTCACGAATGGGAGTGTTTTCTTGCCACTGCCCCTTGCTCGTTACAACAACTTTGCATCTCAAATCGGACTCTTCGTGAATATGACCGACATTGTAGTCGAACCAGGCAATGATAGAACTGCATATACAGGCTATGTAGTTATAGAGTACACAAAAACCGTTTAGTAAGGAGGGAATAGTTTATGGAGAAAAGTGGATTTTTCAACTCATCTGATGGAGATAGAATCTATGACGCAACAGATTTCGCTGCATATTTTGGAAGCCTTGTCTCGAATGGTGTATTTTATTCTACACCAACAAACCTTCTGGTGTCTCCAGGGATTGGGTTGGTAGTGAGCATAGCAGCGGGCAGTGCGTGGATTAATGGTTATCGATATGAAAATACGGATGTTTTAAACAAACCACTTTCTACAGCAGACGGAAGCAATCCTCGCATAGACCGGGTTGTGGTTCGCTTAAGTCAAATTACGAGGAGCATTCAGCTTGCCATTGTCACGGGTACTCCCGCAGCAACACCCATAGCTCCAGAGTTGACAAGAACAAGCGATGTCTATGAACTTGGCATCGCTGATGTTTTAGTACCTTCGGCTGCCACATCGATTTCAGCAAATAACATTATAGATACCCGATTGAATACTAGCCTTTGTGGGCTGGTAAACTCGCTAGTTTCGGCTGTTTATGAATAGGAGGAGGTGAATGTAAGTGGCGGATATTAATGGCATCACTCTGCAGGCGGGTTCTAGCCCGACCGTCCATTACACAATTACTTATACCAAAAGCCGTCTAAATAATAGTCAGATGAGATACAATTTCACCATATCCGCTGCGTTGGGTTCATCAGGTTCCTTTATCCGTAGTGGTTATGCATTGCTTTGCACTATGACTGTAAATGGATCTTCTTCACAGGTACGTATTAAAGCGGCGGATGGAGATAACTGGGAAGGGACCACACCAAGGCTCAGATATGTTTCGGTAACCTGCGCTTCTACTACAGGTAATGCAACCCAGCCAGTCACATTCAAAGTGGTATCTGATGGACGATTGCCATTATCCTCTGGTGTAATTACCAATTCAAGCTATACGGTACTAAGTGCTCCATTGCTTACTACAGCTTGTGGAGCCCCAACATCTTGTACTGTTTCTCCAACACTTGCGGAAGGGAATGTGACTCTTTCTTGGAGCGGTGCTTCTGGAGGCATCAATAATATGATTTCCAGTTATGAGATTCAATATAGTGATTCCGCCGATAATGTCACATGGGGAGCATGGACAGCTCTGACAACGGTGACCACCACAGCGACAAGTGGTAGTATATCCGTTGCACCGCCTCCTACCCGAGGTAATTATCGTAGATTTCAGGTACGAACCCGTGGTACAGCAGGTGCTAGTTATTACTCTAGCTGGAAAGTATCCACAAACAGCGTCCGCAGAAATACGGTGCCAAAGCCAGCGACGACTGCTGTTGCCTCCCCGGCAGCATATAGCGATGAGACTATCACGCTTACTTGGAGCGGAGCATCTAACGGTACCAGTCCAATTAAGGGATATCAAATTGCCAGTCGCACATCTACGGATAATAGTACTTGGAGTGCGTGGAATGTGTTGACTACGTTGACACTTGCGGCAAGCGGAGGGAGCTATAACCCAATAGTTTCAAGGGCTCCAGGAACACATACTCAATTTGGTATTTGGACAATTGATACATTGGATGTTTATTCAATAGAAAAAGTCAGCAATAGTATCTATTGTAATGTCACAGCTTGTGCAGCACCGACCCTTTGCACGGTAAGTGCAACATTATCTGAAGGAAATGTCACTCTTTCTTGGAGCGGAGCATCTGGCGGTGCAGGTAACCCTATCACTTCCTATGAAATACAGTACAGTGATTCACATGATAACATCAATTGGGGTGCCTGGTTGGCATTGGCTATAGTCAATACTTCTGCAACAAGCAGTATTTTAAATGTCAGTCCACCTGCTACACGTGGCCATTATCGTCGGTTTCGAATAAGAACTCGTGGTACGGCTGGTGAGGATTATTACTCAGACTGGACTATTTCCAGCAATACTGTTCGTAAAAACATACTGCCCATACCACCGACTATTTTTGCCGCAAACCCTCCTATATATGAAGCTAATACAATAAATCTTTCATGGAGTGGGACGGTACCTGGAACCAGTGCGATTAAGCAGTATGTCATACAACAGTCTACATCGACAGATGGTGTGAATTGGTCGGCATACGTAGCACTGACGACTATTATTTCAAGCAATACCTCAGGTAGCCTTCAGGTAAATGCTTCACAAATAGCTGGTCGGTATACCCGTTATCGAATCAGTGTTACAGATGCACTTGATGCAGTTTCTGCCTTTGTAGTTAGCAACATGGTAAAGAAAAACAGCCCACCTGCATCACCAGTAGTGGACTGTCCAATGTCTGGCAATTTTACTTATAACTCTACACCACGTTTTATGATTACAACAGGGATTGAACCAGATGGACAAACACAAATAGTGGAGGTAAGGATTGACTCTGGTCCATGGCAAAATAGCGTGGACAATCCTGAGCGGTTTTCTGTAAGCGGCTATCTTGGTAATGGTGTCAAGACGATTTACCAAGCAGAACCTCTTTCTGTAGGAAATCATACCGTTACTTTTCGTTGCCTTGACAGTGATATCGAGTCAGCAAGCACAGAAGTTGTTCGTACCTTCACGATTTTAGCATTACCTTTTGAAATCATCACCGCTAATGTGACTCATGTAAAGGCAGCGCATATTAAGACGCTTCGAACTGCTATAAACAGGGTACGTAGCTATTACAATATGTCCCCTGCAACTTGGAAAGAGGAGATCATCGCAAGAAAGACCACTGTTAAGAATTGGCCATTCCATATCGTTGAAATGCGTAAAGCTATTGATGCGATTATTATGATGATTAATAGTTTCGATTCTTCCCATGCATTCGATACACCATCTGTCACATGGCTACCTATTGGTACAGGAAGACCTAGGGCAGATGTGATGCAACAAATTCATGACCTAATAAAAATAATGTAAAAATAAAATTCAGCGCTCTTGTCATTTGCAGGGGCGCTTTTCTATATGGAAATACACGAAACGGAGGTGTCTTTAATGAAAGAAATTTGGAATTGGATACAGCTGGCTATTGCCGCAGTCGGTGGATTTCTTGGGTGGTTTCTCGGCGGTTATGACGGATTTCTCTATGCACTGGTAGCCTTTGTGATCATTGACTACCTGACAGGTGTCTTTTGTGCAATTGCAAACAAAAAACTGTGTAGCGAAATTGGTGCTAAGGGGATTTTCAAAAAGGTACTCATCTTTATAATGGTAGGCATCGCTCATATTATCGATACACAAATTTTGGTTAGTATTGGAGAAAATAGTGGCATTTTACGAACAGCAGTAATCTTTTTCTACCTAAGTAATGAAGGAGTATCCATTTTAGAGAACGCTGGACATATTGGACTGCCTATTCCAGAAAACCTAAAATCGGTTTTACAGCAACTACATGGACGTGATGGGGAACCGCCTAAGCCTGGTGGTGGAAGATGATTGACTTAATATTTGATTAGAGGTGATTTTAATGAAGTTACGCAAACTATTACTTACGAACAATGCCTGCTATAAAGCGGGTAAAACCATAACGCCAAAGGGTATTATGGTTCACTCGACTGGTGCAAACAACCCATGGTTGAAGCGCTACGTTGGCCCAGACGATGGCTTGCTAGGAAAGAACCAGTATAACAACCATTGGAATCAAGACAAACCTGGAGGGCGTGAAGTCTGTGTCCATGCCTTCATTGGTAAATTAACAGATGGTTCCATTGCTACCTATCAAACATTACCTTGGAATCACCGAGGTTGGCATGCTGGCGGAGCTGCGAACAATACTCATATTGGATTTGAAATTTGCGAGGACGGATTGACCGATGCCTCGTATTTTTCTGCTGTTTACAAGGAAGCTGTGGAGCTTTGTGTACATCTTTGCAAACTCTATGGATTTAGCGAAAAAGATATCATCTGTCACAGCGAAGGTTATAAACGAGGCATTGCCAGTAACCATGGGGATGTGATGCACTGGTTCCCTAAACATGGGAAGAGTATGGACACCTTTCGAGCGGATGTGAAGAAATTACTAATCACAGAAAATAAGCCAGCAGAACCAGTGAAAAAGAAATATTACCGTGTGCAGATCGGTGCATATTCGGATAAAGCAAATGCTGAGGCACAGCTTGCCAAGGCTAAAAAGGCAGGCTTTACGGATGCATTTATTAAGTATGATTAACAAATTGAGCGAGTTAAAAATCATCGAGATTCCTAAATAAAATATTAAACTATTAATTTATCTAGCCTGCGGGGGTTCTTCCCTTGCAGGCTCTTTTTTTATGCCTTGATTTAATTAAATTCTACAAATCCTCAACTTCGACCTGTTCCCACGGCTATTAGGTAGGAGGTGATTCCTAGTGAATCAGCACGAGGATAAAAAAGTTACGAAGATCTCGGATGAGGTTATAGACAAAAGCACCACCGCACTTAAGAGAGTGTCACAGGAACAGTTACAACGTGAGTTTGATTATATTCAGGCAGAAAAATTGCTGAGAAAGATGCTCGAAAAAGGCTTAATAACTGAAGTAGAATTCAACAAGATAGATGCACTCAATCGCCAAACATTCTCCCCCTTTTTAGCTGAGATAATGCCATGAAACCGTTGATATATAAGGGTTTCAGAGGTAATATGTGACCTACCAAGAAGGAGGTGAGGCGATGAAAAAGATAACGAAAATAGAAGGGAATCTAGCCAACTCTTTTATTAAGCCAAAAACACGAGTTGTTGCCTACTGCCGAGTTTCGACAGATAGTAATGAACAGCTAGTCAGCTTGCAAGCGCAAAAGGCTCATTATGAGACTTATATAAAGGCGAATCCAGAATGGGAATATGCAGGCTTATATTATGACGAGGGAATCAGTGGCACGAAAAAGGAAAACCGCTCTGACCTGCTTAGAATGTTATCAGACTGTGAAACTGGAAGGATTGACTTAATTATTACAAAGTCCATCAGCCGATTTGCGAGAAATACTACAGACTGCTTGGAGATGGTTCGAAAACTGATAGACCTTGGGGTTCATATCTATTTTGAGAAGGAAAATATCAATACGGGTTCAATGGAAAGTGAATTGATGCTCTCCATTTTAAGTGGGCTTGCAGAAAGTGAGTCAATTTCCATTTCAGAAAATACTAAGTGGGCAATTCAAAGACGATTTCAAAACGGAACCTTTAAAATTTCCTACCCACCATATGGGTATCAAAATATTGACGGTCAGATGATAGTAAACCCCAAGCAGGCTGAAGTTGTGAAGTATATTTTTGCAGAGGTATTATCGGGAAAAGGTACACAGAAAGTTGCAAATGATCTTAATCAAAAGGGTATCCCTTCAAAAAGACGCGGTCGTTGGACAGCTACTACGATTCGAGGGATTCTGACCAATGAAAAATATACTGGCGATGTTATTTTACAAAAGACTTATACTGACAGCCATTTTAACAGGCACACTAATTATGGTGAGAAAAATATGTATCTAGTAGAAAACCATCATGAGGCAATTATCAGCCATGAGGATTTTCAAGCAGTAGATGCCATTCTTAATCAGAGAGCAAAAGAAAAAAGCATCGAAAAGCGCAACAGCAAATATCTAAACCGATATGCTTTCTCTAGCAAAATTATCTGCTCGGAATGTGGCAGTACCTTTAAAAGACGGATTCATTCATCTGGAAGAAAATACATCGCTTGGTGCTGCAGTAAGCATATTAGACAGATAACGGAATGTTCCATGCAGTTCATACGAGATGACGATATAAAGACTGCATTTGTTACGATGATGAATAAACTCATATTCGGTCAGAAGTTCATATTAAGAGCACTTTTGGAGGGGTTACGTAACCAGAACAATGCAGCGAGTTTTCATAGAATTGAAGAGTTGGAAACTAAGATTGAAAACAACATGGAGCAGAGCCAGGTGCTTACGGGTTTAATGGCCAAAGGATATCTGGAACCCGCTCTTTACAATAAGGAAAAGAACTCACTTGTACAAGAAAGAGAAAGGCTTCTTGCCGAAAAGGATCAACTTACCCGTTCCGTCAATGGCAATTTTGCAAAAGTGGAAGAAGTTGATCGACTGCTCAAGTTTGCCACTAAGTCTAAAATGCTTACAGCCCATGAGGATGAGCTGTTTGAAAATTACGTAGAAAAGATTATTGTTTTTTCACGAGAGGAAGTCGGATTTGAATTAAAATGTGGAATCACATTGAAGGAAAGGTTGGTGAATTAGATGGGTCACACACCCTATGGATATAGAATTGAAGATGGAAAGGCTGTTGTAGATGATATAGCAGCAGAAAAAGTAAGGGAATTATTTTCAGGGTACTTGGCAGGACTTTCTTTGAAGGATGCTGCTAAAAAAGCTGGGATAGACTGCTACCACGCCACAGCAAGTAAGATGTTGCAAAATAAGCACTACCTTGGCGATGAATTCTACCCTCCAATTATTGATGAGGAGACCTTTGAAAAAGCAAGAGTAGAAAAACGAAAACGAGCAGAAAAGCTAGGAAGGATATGGAAACCTAAAGATGAACCGGAAACGGATTATCCTGTAAAGTTCAAAGCAAAACCTCTAGTGCAAAAATATGACGACCCATACAAGCAGGCGGAATATGCCTACAGTTTGATAGAAAGCGAGGTGTAACAAGTGGCAGTGAGTAGGAATGTAACAGTCATTCCAGCAATTAAACGAATCGGAAATAATAAAAATAGTGAAAGCAAACCCAAAATACGAGTGGCCGCTTACTGCCGTGTTTCAACGGATAGTGAGGAGCAAGCTTCAAGTTATGACATTCAGATTGAACATTATACAAACTATATTAAGAAGAACAAGGAATGGGAATTAGCAGGTATTTTTGCGGATGACGGCATCACAGGTACAAATACCAAAAAGCGTGATGAATTCAACCGCATGATTGAAGAGTGCATGGCAGGCAGTATTGACATGATCATTACAAAATCTATCAGTCGATTTGCCAGAAACACATTGGACTGCCTTAAATACATCCGTCAGTTAAAGGATAAAAACATCGCCGTATTCTTCGAAAAAGAAAATATCAACACACTAGATTCCAAGGGCGAAATCATGTTGACCATCATGGCATCCCTTGCCCAACAGGAAAGTCAATCCTTAAGTCAGAACGTTAAGCTGGGTATTCAGTATCGATATCAGCAAGGCGAAGTCCAGGTCAACCATAAGCGTTTCCTTGGATACACCAAGGATGAAAACAAGCAACTAGTTATTGACCCAGAGGGTGCTGAGGTTGTTAAGCGGATTTACAGGGAGTACCTAGAGGGAGCCAGCCTTTTGCAGATAGCAAGAGGACTAGAAGCAGACGGTATTCTAACAGCGGCAGGCAAATCTAAATGGAGACCTGAAACACTGAAAAAGATACTGCAGAATGAAAAATACATCGGTGATGCCCTTCTACAAAAAACATATACGGTTGATTTCCTTTCTAAAAAGCGAGTAAAGAATAACGGCATCGTTCCGCAGTATTATGTAGAAAACAGCCATGAGCCTATCATTCCACGTGAGCTTTTTATGCAAGTTCAAGAAGAGATGGTTCGAAGGGCCAACCTTCATGGCGGAAAAGGCGGTAAAAAGAGAGTTTACAGTAGCAAGTATGCTTTATCGAGTATTGTTTACTGCGGACAGTGCGGTGATATTTACCGACGGGTACATTGGAATAACCGAGGATACAAGTCTATTGTTTGGCGATGCGTCAGCCGTCTAGAGGAGAAGGACTCTGAATGCACTGCCCCTACCATAAATGAGGAAACATTGCAGACAGCAGTGGTCAAGGCTATTAACGAACTTTTGGCTAACAAAGAACCCTTCATCCAAGCGCTACAGAAAAACATAGCTGCTGTATTTAATGAAGAAAAAGATAATACCACTGATGACATTGATAGCAAATTTGAAGAATTACAACAAAAGCTTCTTATCCAAGCAAAATCCAAGAATGACTATGAAGATGTGGCTGATGAAATTTACCGCCTTCGAGAATTAAAGCAAAATGCACTAGTTGAAAATGCAGAGCGAGAAGGAAAAAGGCAACGAATCGCTGAAATGACTGATTTCTTGAATGAGCAATCCTGCGAGTTGGAGGAATATGATGAGCAGTTAGTAAGGCGGCTTATTGAAAAAGTTACGGTGTATGATAGTCGAATTGATGTGGAATTTAAATCAGGCATTAGCATAGACATTGAAAATTGAAAAGAAGTTGTTATTAAGATCTAACACCTTGCTGAAATGCAGGGTGTTTTTCATATTTTTTCAATGAGTCAATACAAATTAGTTTATGAGTATTTACAAAATACAAATCGGTGGTATAATTTGTAATATAGTAAATAGTGGAGGTGTAAGCGGTGAATAAGAGCGTGACCTTTACCGTTGATGGAGATGTGTATGAGAAATTCTGCATCGCATTGAATTTAACAAATGAAACAAAAGATGCTGCAGTGGAAAGTTGTATGCGTTGGTATATTGCAAAAACTTTTGAAAAAGCATCACAAGTCTATAACCCAAAAACAGTAGCAAGACAGAATGAGGATACAAACAAGGATTTTTACGGAAAAGCAAATCAACGAATCCCAGTATGGGCTGTTAAGCCGAATCAATATAACCATAAAATCATTCGTGCTTATTTCAAGGCGGTTGCTGCCACAGGTCGTGCTACCATAGACATGATGGAACGCTTATGCAGTGACGAAAATAATCCTGAACTATACGTGCCGACTTTTAAGAATAATTACTCACAGATGAAGTTGGATGGACCTAAAAGTCACGGTAAAGTATTTGAGGATGACGGTGAAACGGTAACAATCTGGTATGAAATTGAAGATACGTTATTGAAATACAAATCAAGTTTTTGTGATTGAGAGAGTGGGTGGAGGATGGAGGTAGAGAGTTTGCTTGATTTAAGGAAATTTGTAGAAGACTTTTTCATGTACGCACAGGCTAATGAAGTTGAAATATATAATGAGTTTAGTCTTCAACATGAGCTGGGGATATTTTTACGTGAAGGACTTCAAGGGTATCGAGTTCAATTTGAAAGAAATGTGTCATATTTCACATCAGACAACAAAACCATTAAGAAGGAAATAGATATTACCATATTTAATGAAGATAAATCTGAGAAGTATGCCATTGAACTTAAGTGTCCATTAAATGGCCAGTACCCAGAGCAGATGTATTCATTCGTGAAGGATATTAAATTCATGGAAGAACTTAAAAGCCGGGGATTTACTAAAACAGCTACTGTTACCCTTGTTTCAGACAGGCCTTTCTACGAAGGGCGCAATAACGAAGGCATTTATAAATTTTTTAGAGAAGAGTATTCTGTTTATGGCAGTATTTTTAAACCTACCGGTGTAGGAAAAAATAAAGATAATGTTTCTTTATCTGGAAAGTATGATTTCAGATGGCAGAACTTAGGTGAGGGTCGTAAATATTACATAATTGAAATTTAACTTAAGGGGGATGGAATGGAAAATGAAGGATGATTATCCAACAGCGAAGGATTTGCATGATTATGAATATTACATGAAGAGCAGACCACACGTTGTTCTACTGGGCGCCGGTGCAAGCTGTGCAGCTATCCCAAATGGGGATAGGAATGGTAGGAAAATATCCGCAATGAATGGTTTCATTGAAAAGCTTGGATTGACAGATATATTAGAAAAAATAACTCTACATACTTCTTCTGATAATTTAGAAGATATTTATATGGAGCTTGATGAGCGCAGTAAAGCAGAACCTAATTGCATGGATGCCAAGCAAAAGTTAGAGGAAGTCATCCGTGACTACATGTTAAACTTCAAGTTACCTGATAGTCCTACTGTTTATGATTATTTGATTATGGGACTAACTTCAAAGGATTTAATTGCAACTTTTAATTGGGATCCACTTTTAGTGCAGGCTTATGCACGTGCTATGGCTTATACTACTAATTTGCCACAGTTAGCTTTTTTACATGGAAATGTTGCTGTTGGATATTGTTCAGAGGATAATGTCATGGGTAATGTAGGGATGCCGTGTAGATGTGGTGAACCCCTCGCTCCCACAAAACTTTTATTTCCAATAAAGAATAAAGATTATGCTAGTGATACAGCTATATCAAAGTCATGGAAATCATTGAATAATGCTTTAGAGGTAGCGTATATGGTTACTATTTTTGGATATAGCGCACCAAAGAGTGATGCAGAAGCTATTGGGATGTTGAATAAAGCATGGGGTGCGGTGAAAGACAGAAATCTTGAAGAAATAGAAATAGTTGATTTGCGTGATGAAGATGAGGTTATCCAATCGTGGGATGATTTTATTCATACGCATCATTATTCATACCATTCCAATCTTTTCACAACAACAATAGGGAGATGTCCAAGAAGAAGTTGTGAAGCAACGTTTGACAGATTGATGATGAATCATTGGTTAAAACCAGATAAAGGGTTTAAACCAGATATGGATTTTAGTGATATAGATAAATTGACTTGTGATTTAATAATTGATGAGGAAAATAAAAAAGGGACAAAGAAACTCCTTTTAGACCCATATGTGTAGATGATGTATTAAATCGCGAAATAAAAGTTACCTATTTAATAAATGGTAAATAGGAATTTAAGGAGATGGCTTATGAAATTATATTCTGAAAGACATGGTATAAGAGCACCACTGGAAAAGACATATTCTATTAACAGGGATATGTATTCATTACTTTTAGATTGCTGCAAAAGATATCAAAAAAACTTAACGCATATTTTCATTCTAAATTGTCATCATGACTTTACAGATAGTGACTATGTTGCATTTGATGAAAAAGGATTTATAACTAGAATTAAAATAAGAATCCCTTCTCTATTTCGGGATGAGTACGATAGAATTTGTGCCCCTGCATATGACGATGAATATGACCAGTATGCACTTTTAGACCTTATTGAGTTTTTTGCACAAAATATTAAGGATATCTCAGAACGATGGAATAATGAGAGATACCGAAACTATAAAACGATAGATTGCCATAACTCTTCAGATGTATTTGAAAATTTCCAGGAGGCAATAAATGAAATATTTACTGAGTCGGGGCTACTTTATGAACTTACAGATGAAAAAATTATAGAAAGAATTGTTGAAAACAGTCCACTTACAACGGAAATTGAAAATACTTTTGCAGCGGTACATGAGGTAGGCACAAGAGAGTTGTTGAAAGATGCTGTTGCATTATATAAGACACCAAATCCAACAGCACGACAAGATTCAGTGGAAAAGATATGGGATGCGTTAGAACGTCTAAAAACTTACTATACAACATTAGATAAGAAACATTCATCCAAAAAAATAGTAAATGATATGGCAAACGGAAATGATGATTTTGCCGATTTGTTTAATAATGAATTTAAGGTGTTGACGGACATTGGAAATAAATATCGCATACGGCATCATGAAACTGATAGGATTGATATTACTGATGTCCGTTATTACGACTATTTTTTCAATCGTTGTTTATCACTAATTGCACTTGCCATACAATATTTGAGGTAAAAGAAATACTGATTATGTACTATTCCTTTGAAAAAGGAAAATTCGGCAAAAAAACGTAGATGTGTTGTTAGGCTGAAATGAAAATCAAACTACATATTCTTACATTTACAATGTGATGACAATTGAATAAAGAAGCAGAAACCGTAATTGGAAAAATGAAAAGTGATTTAAAATGTCGGGTCTATTGACTTTCTCGGCTTTACCCTCAAGGAGATTGATAACCTAAAAATAAGATTCAACCAGATATTCGGATATAACGCAAACTAAAAAAAGGGAGGGAGTATAACAGCATGAATCAAGCAGAAGGAACAGACCGATTCGTTCTTAGAATGAGTGTTGCTGACGATGGGTTTAGCTTTTCATCTTCCATCGAAACAGCATTAATATCTGCGGAAACTGAAATTCAGAGTCTGAAAGAGACAATCATGTCAGTTGAGAGTCTCAGACCGAACTGTGATAAGTTGGATTATGCGTTGGCTGCAAGTTCAGGAGTTCTCTGTGGCATCATTGATATTTTCCTGGTTGGAAAACCTGGAGAGTCACCGGCTGGAGATGTTACTGATAAGTGGTTTGTAAATCGGACAACTGATTTCGCTAAACTTTGCGGATGGGAAGGCAAAGGAAATGATTCACTGTCATCAGCAATTGGCTTTCTTGAGAAGAAATTTAAAATTCCATATGACCAGCGCGGAGCCGGTGATGCTGGAAGTATAGTATTTGACTTGAATCCTTCAAATCATCATTTCAAATCACTTGGCCATAATCCGACTTTGCTTGGTTTGTTTTTTTCGATATTAGATCAGTTTACAAATCAATCGCACTTTGTTTCCGGTGGAGAACTGATATCTTTACAGAATGCTGATGGAAAATTTGAACTTCGCGGCAGTAATGTTCCAGAAAAATTATTTTGTGGGTTCGTCAACTGGTTTGGCCATTTGATTTCCGATATATCTGGATCATCCAGCAGTAAAGGTCGAGGTATGGGAATACCTTCTCCGTTTTGGGCATGGACGAATGATATTATTGCAATAAAGAGAAAACTGAACATTCCCGTTTCACAGTTTGACAACACAATAAATGAGTTGGCTCTGAGCATATACAAAGAAGGATACGATATCCGCTTTCAAGCCACCCAAGTCATTCCAGTCTTTATCAATGAAATCATTGTCAGGTTGGTATATGCGATAAGGCGATTGGTAAAATATTTCGTAACAACAGGGAAAGAAGAACGTTCGGCATCCGCTATGTGGATAGCTTGTGAGCCATTCTCAAATCCCACCGTAAAAAGAATGCTTACAATAGCGCACGGCACCTTCTGCATGATGGATCTCGGCGATGCAACCATACGGGCTTTCATAACCGGAGGTGGTACCTTCAATGCGACTGAATTTTTCCTTCGGCTTAACATAGTGGGGGTGGGCCGTTTCACGATTTCATTGTATGGCGAAGCAAAGCGGGTTGTTGTAATACGAAAAGCTGAGTCCGAAGCTCAGTTTGCAAGAAGAGAAATAACCATCGTAGAAAACTATCTGAACGGACTCTCATTATTATCGGAATTATACGATGATAAGGATCTTGTAGATTTTATTGATGACTTTAAGAATAGCGATATGTATGTTCAGGCATTCCAAAAATCTGTCCGATTGGCAGAACTCAGAAAGGTCCCTGATAATAATATACTCAGAACAAAATCCGATATAGATTTATATTTTGGGGGTAACAGACAATGAGCAAGAAAAAATCGAGGTTAAAACTTGCCCAAGAGCAGGCAGAATCGGCTATCAAGAAAACAAATGATAAAATTGGCGAGTTGGGCACACTCACAAGCCAGCTTTATGATGGATTGAACACCATACAAAAACTCTTTGACGAAATTAGAAATGTTCCAGGCGAGAAGCGATTAGAGTATGAAAAACTGAAAAAAATCCGTCTGAACTGGAAGCAGCAAGCAGAAAAGATTGAATCAGATTACAAAAATGCCGTCGCAAAAAATGCTGGAAAAGGTGCTGCTGGTCTAGGTGCCGGAATCGCAGTTGCGGCTCTTGGCCCTACTGCCGCAATGGGAATTGCGACAACATTCGGTATTGCTTCAACAGGAACAGCCATATCTACATTGAGTGGCGCGGCAGCTACCAACGCGGCATTAGCTTGGTTGGGCGGAGGTGCGCTTGCGGCCGGTGGTGGAGGAATGGCTGCTGGAAATGCATTCCTGGCCCTTGCCGGACCTGTTGGTTGGGCGATTGCCGGAGTTGCACTTGTGGGCAGCGGGTTTCTGCTATGGAAAGGGAAAAGTGATCAGAACCGTCTTGAGGAGATTTTCACCCTCATCAGCAAGCGTGATGTTAAATCATACGAACTTGCTATTGTAGAAATTAATGAGCGAATAAGCCGCATTAAAGATGAAAGCCAAAAACTAAATTGTGCAAGTGAAAGAACAAGAGCATTTGGCTTGGACTACAACTTAATGACAGAGGCACAGCAATATGAATTGGGTTCTTATGTAAATC
The DNA here is from genome assembly GCF_044760715.1 of Lysinibacillus sp. NPDC098008. Taxonomy (NCBI): domain Bacteria; kingdom Bacillati; phylum Bacillota; class Bacilli; order Caryophanales; family Bacillaceae; genus Lysinibacillus; species Lysinibacillus sp. NPDC098008. The sequence continues at coordinate 13,179 of NZ_JBIWBA010000014.1, read as the reverse complement.
TGATGAATTCCTCTACTCAATTGTTGGTTAATCCGATAACTGGATTGCAACCAAAATACGACATAGGTGATCTGAAGGAATACATAGCTTTCAGTAAAAAGAAGTTTGATGATAAGCAGAAATCTTTGATTGTTTCTCTCTCCAATCTCTTGTTTAAGATAAATTTTGATGAAAAAGATAAGACACTATTATGGAAGTCTTTCAAAGGAAACAAGAAGTTCTTGTCTTCGATAGAAATGTCAAAGCGGGATTTTGAATTTTCAATTATTGAAACAGTAACTGATGCTCTTAAGCATAAGTATCGTTCAGAAAAAGGTTGATAGCAATATTCAGATACTGAGAAAATACTTGCCTATAAATGTTTGGAGTGAGCCATTTAAATCGACAGAGCAGTAGTGAACATCCTTTATATTTTACGAGTGTAATGGATATGTTCCCGTCTACCGATAGTGACAAAAAAGCAGTGGATATGTTTCCGAGAACGGACACATTCAAATGACATTCATTCTGTCCTCTCGAGCCACTGTGAAGCAGTTACATGGTTGGAGCTAAGGCAGTAAATATCAAAATCAGCAGACGATTAAGGAAGTAATTTCAATTCCATAGTTGTCTGTTTTTTATTGATATTAGGAGATTAAAGCTCTCAAATATTGTAGAATTTTTTTAGTGTATCTAAAAAACATTGATAAAATGTCTTTTTAGCAGTTCAATCATAGCATTAGCTAAATAAATGGAAGGAATGGAATGATGGGTTTAATTGAAGAAGAACTTTCAGTTGTTTCATTAGAAAATTTACTTGGTTTGCAGTTATCTATTCCAGAATATCAAAGACCTTATCGTTGGCATGTAAGTTCAACGAATACTTTATTTATGGATACTTATGAAGCTTATCGAAAAGGGCTGGCTGAATATAGAATTGGTTCTGTCATTCTTCATAAGAAAAAACAACATTACTATATTGTTGATGGCCAGCAGAGAATTACTACATTGTCTATTTTACTGTACTGTCTTGGAGATACGAATGATGGTTTATTAAATGAACAGTATAGCTCGCTTTCAACAAACGCAATTATTTATAATTTTGAATTGCTATCCAAAAAGATATCTGAGCTTGAACCGAAAGAGCGTTTAGCATATAAATCATATTTACTTGAAAAGTGTACAGTTGTAAAAATTGTCACGGATAATGAGCAAGAAGCATTTCAATTTTTTGATTCTCAAAATTGCAGGGGGAAGGAATTAGCGCCCCATGATTTACTGAAATCCTATCATTTAAGAGAAATGAACTTAGAGGACGAGCATACCAAAATAAAAATCATTAATAGTTGGGAAAATAAAAATCAGCAAGCATTAGAAGATTTATTTAAAAATTATTTATTTCCAGTGACGCAATGGTATAAGAAGAAAGATGGTCTAGGTTATTCTAGCGATAAAATTGCCACATTTAAGGGAATTAAGCTGCGTAGTCCATACAATTATGCAATTTATCAAAAGGCATCAAATCTCTTCATTGAGCAAACGAATACGAATGGTAGTATAGAGCTGTTAGCAAATCAGCCACTAAATCAATTTCAATTAACACAACCCGTTTTAGCTGGTAAACGGTTTTTCAACTATACGCTGCATTACGCTGAATTGCTCGAAAAGGTTCAAAATAAAATAATGGATTTTCATAATAAGGATCAAATACCAGACGTTCGGTCGGGAGACATTTATATTAAGCAACTCTATGAAAGTGCATTATTATTTTTTGCTGACCGATTTGGTCTGGAATTTATTACAGATACAGTTATTAAACAATTATATACATGGTGTTACTCGCTTCGATTAGTGATGACAGCCGTATATCCACAAACCATTAACAAATATGCTTGCGGCAATCACGAGAGAATAAATTATGGATTAGACTTATTTACAAAGCTTAGTGAAATGAATGAACCTGAAGAATTAGCCTTTGTAATTTTTGAAAGTATAAATAAAGAGGATGTTAGTGCTAATCTAAAAAAATACTCAGAAATATGGAATTTTTTATACGGATGAATGGATGGTGAACTATGAATACTCAACCAGAAATTTTACAAGTTTCAAACTTATTTTTTCAGGCGAATTATGAAATACCTATTTATCAGCGAAATTATGCATGGAGAGAAGAACAGATTCAGCAATTGTTGGATGATATAAATACGTCTTCACATAATTATTTTTTAGGAACTTTAATTGTTAATCAAAAGGACCTCGATTCTTATGAAGTAATAGATGGTCAACAGCGTTTAACTACATTATTCTTGCTTCAAAAATATTTAAAAATGAGCGTTTTACAAGGTTCCTTGTATTTTGAGGCGAGAGAAAAATCAAATCACACACTTGCTATGCTAGGAAAAAATAATTTACCGGAAGAATTATTATCCCAAGAAATTATGCAAGGCTATAAAATAATTGAAACTTATTTTTATAATAAAGAAATCGATAAAAGTAAATTTATCGAAAGATTAGATAACGTACAGTTAATTCGTATACAGGTTCCTTCTAAAATTGACTTAAATCACTATTTTGAAATTATGAATACACGAGGTGAGCAGTTAGAATTTCATGAAATAGCTAAAGCGAAATTATTAAGTCCACTGTCTAGTATAGAAGATAAAAAAGTAGGTGCACTTATTTGGGAAGCTTGCTCAAAAATGGATACGTATGTTCAAATGAATTTTAATATACATATTAGAAAGAAGATTTTTTCAAGTGATTGGAATAAATTACGCTCAAGTGTAAGGGATTTTAATGAGGTCAAAGAAAAAATAACAAATATTCAACAAAACGAAGAAGATACAGCTCCGAAAACATTATTAGATATATTGAAGGAAAGAAAAAAGGTGAAAATAGAAACTCGTGCTGACATTGAAGAAAATGAAAGATTCGAGTCTATTATATCTTTTCCTAATTTCATTTTACAGGTTAATAAGACCCTATCTCAGTCCAATGAAAATGAGTCCTTGTTAGACGATAAAAACTTTTTACGAAATATACAGCACCATTGGGAAAGTGAAGAAAGCTGCAAAAACTTTTTATTTAACTTATTAAAATGTAGAGTTTTGTTTGATCAATATATTTTAAAAAGAGAGTTTGCAAAAGATTATAAGGAAATTGGAAAATGGTCTTTACAGCGTATTGAAGCATACGAAGATAGGAAAAAAGGAAACTTAAAACCAAAATATGTTGGAACTTATGACGATGGTAGTGACATAAATGATAATAAGACATTGAGGACACTTCAATCCTGTTTACGTATTACATATACATCACCAAAAACGATGCATTGGATTTCAATTGTTTTAAAGTGTTTGATGGAAAATGAAGATGTTAACGTTTTATCTATTTTAGAAGACTATTGCAAAGAGAAGGTGAAACAATCAAAATTCTTAGAGGCAAAAGGATTTGCTATCGAGCGTATTGTTTTTACTTATCTCGATTATATCTTATATAGAGATGGCTATCGGTATAATCAAATGCTAGTTATATCACCAATGAAAGATAACTGGCAATTCCAATTTAGAAACTCCATTGAGCATTTTTATCCACAGAACCCTTCTAATAGTGAATTGCTAAACAAATGGGCAGACGAGGACTTGAATAGTTTTGGTAATTTAGCACTAATTACGGTATCCGGGAATTCTAAATTTTCGAATTTGCCACCTAACGGAAAGGTAAGTTCTTATCCGAGTATTATTGAACAAAGTTTAAAGTTACTCATTATGAACGCTTTAATCAATTATAATGGCGGTGTATGGAATGAAAGCATTGCCGATAATCATAAAGAAGAAATGTTTGCGCTGTTAAAAGCAGAATGTAGTCTATAAATGAATAGCTATTAATGAACTTTAGCTGATATTAATAATGTAAAATCAATAAAGTTTGTGAAGGAATGGTCTTAATTAGTTGGTATTTAAGTGAAAAAACTGTGAAGACATAAAAAAGTAATGGTCAGGTCCAGAAACCCAGCACAGTACACCTCCTGCGTTGTCCCCACATGTAAAATGGTTGCACAGCTTATATGAACAGCAGAATAGAGCTTTAGAGCATCAAGTTCAGATGGCATTACTGAATTTGGTGCTTTCTTAATTTATAAAAATAAACAGCCTCTCAGAATATTTTATATTCGAATTTTTAGAAAATATGGTATTCTAAAAAGTGTGTGTAAAATGAATCATTTAATGCCGTAATTTAAGGAGGAAATTAGTAAATTAGACTAACTAAAAATTGTGTTCTACTGACTAAAATGAAAGTAAAGAGAGATGATTCAGTTTGTATAAGTCTATTAAAACAAAAATTATTTTCATTGTGATGGTGCTGTTCATTATTGGTGTTTTAACAATGAGCATTATCAGTATCACTGAAATGAAAAATAAAACAGAGGACAGCGTGATTGCGCAAAGCACTATCTTTGTTAATCAAATGTCTGACTCCATCAATAATTATCTACAGCAATATGAAAAAGGGCTTGATCAGTTATCAAATTCTCGTAATTTTGAGAATCTCATGGAGGTAGAAAATCCAGGAGCTCAAACTTTTCCAACTCTTGAGAATGAGCTATCCCAGTTTTTAGATACATACGAGGATGCTGCATTTATTTATTTTGCCTTTCCAACTAAGGAAATGATTCATATTCCGCATGTAGATTTAGGGGCGGATTTTGATCCAACAAGCCGTGAGTGGTACAAAGAAGCTGTTAGTAATCCTGATTCCGTGTATTGGACGAATCCATACATTGATGCTGCAACTGGAGATTATGCAATTACCGCAGCTAAGGCTGTGCAACGCAATGGGCAACTTTTAGGGGTTGTTGGAATTAGTATTGAGCTATCTGCGCTTACTGATACCATTCTTGAAATTGAACTTGGCTATGATGGATATCCTGTCCTATTAGACCCAGAGGGAAGTGCCATTGTTCATCCAACATTGAGTGGTGAAAACATGATGGAACAGCCTTTTATCAAGAAAATGTATACGGATGGCAAGGATAGTGGACACATTTATTATAATGATGAAGGTACTGACAAGTTACTGCTATTTACAACTCTGCCAGAGCTTAATTGGAAGGTTGCCACATTTTATGATAGTAAAAATATAAACGCAGCGGCAATTGAGCTACGAAATACGATATTGCTTGTATCCTTAGCCACTTTAGTTATTCTATTTATCATGCTTTATATCGTAATTAGTCGCACAATTAAACCGATTGAAACGCTAAAAACACTGATGAATTCTGTATCTCAAGGTGATTTGACGGTTCGTTCTGACATCAAAACAAAAGATGAGATTGGTGAACTTGGTGATAATTTTAATGTCATGATTGATAATATGAATACTATTATTGCAGTTGTAAATGATTCTGCGGAAAATGTCCGTGCGAACTCAGAAAGTTTAAGTGCGGTTGCCGAAGAAACAAGCGCTTCAAGCACCGAAGTTTCTCACGCAGTTGGTGAAATTGCACAGGGTGCTGCTAAATCGGCTGAAGACGCAGAAACTGCTACGGAACGTGTTGACTTACTTAGTCAGCAAATTAACGAAATTACAGTGAAGGCTAGAACTATGTCAGATATTGCTACAAAAACTGGCGACATGAACAAGGATGGGCAAGGTAGAATGCAAGAGCTGAAATTATCCTTCAATGATTGGGAGCAAAGCTTGCGATCGATGTTTGAAGTGATCAGCACATTGGAAAATAAAGTGAAGGCGATTGGTGGGGTTATGGAAACTATTACGGAAATCTCCTCACAAACGAATTTGCTTGCCCTGAATGCAAGTATTGAAGCGGCACGTGCAGGGGAGCATGGTAAAGGCTTTGCAGTTGTTGCTGAAGAGGTACGTAAACTTGCTGAGCAATCGGCACGCTCGACAGAAGAAGTGAAAATGACAGTTCAAGAGCTGCAAGTGGAATCCCAACTTGTTACACAGCAGATGAGCGAAACGCGTGAAAACTTCCTACGACAAGGCAACGTTGTCAATGCCACTGAAACAACCTTTGGTGAAATCTCGATGCTTATGTCAGAAATGCAGGATTCTATCGACTCAGTGTATGAAGAAATTCAAAAAGTAGCGGTACACAAGGATGATGTTACTGAAACAATTCAAGCAATGGCAGCAACTTCACAAGAAACAGCAGCAGCCTGTGAAGAGGTGAGTGCTTCAACAGATGAACAGCTTCGTGCCATCCAATCTGTAACAGATGCAGCTGGAACGCTAGTAGAATTAAGTGATAAATTAAGTGAGGCTGTTAATCAATTTAAGGTATCACAATAGTAGTCAAATCCGACAACCGACGCTACTTTAATATGTGAAAAGCTTAGCTCTTTGATCAAGCAATTGATCAGAGGGCTATTTTTCATGCAATTTTCTCAAATTATAAATATCCCATATACTTATATTTGATAAGAAGTGATGAAGCATGATATAAGAGTAAAAGAAGATGGGTATTTTTGACCTCGTACCCATAGTGAAAGGATTGGAATTGACAATGATAGATAATTTTTGGCGTGATTTGCCACGACCATTTTTTGTATTAGCACCGATGGAGGATGTAACAGATGTTGTTTTTCGTCATGTAGTCAGTGCTGCTGGACGACCAGATGTATTTTTCACAGAGTTTACAAACTCAGATAGCTATTGTCATCCAGAGGGAATGAAAAGTGTGCGTGGACGTTTAGCTTTTACAGAAGATGAACAGCCAATGGTGGCACATATTTGGGGAGATAACCCCGACTATTTCCGTCAAATGAGCATTGGCATGGCAGAGCTAGGGTTTAAGGGCATTGATATTAATATGGGCTGCCCTGTACCAAATGTGGCGTCGAGAGGGAAAGGCAGTGGTCTGATTCTACGTCCAGATGTTGCAGCAGAGCTTATTCAAGCAGCAAAAGCAGGCGGGCTGCCTGTTAGCGTAAAAACACGGCTGGGTTACACAAATGTGGATGAGTGGGAGGAGTGGCTCACACATATTTTCAAGCAGGATATTGCCAACCTGTCGATTCATTTGCGGACGAGAAAGGAAATGAGCCAGGTTGATGCCCATTGGGAGTTAATTCCGGAAATTAAAAAACTACGTGACCGTATCGCACCAAATACACTATTAACAATTAATGGGGATATTTCTGACCGTCAAATAGGGCTACAGCTTGCAGAGCAATATGGCATTGATGGTGTGATGATTGGACGAGGTATTTTTAAAAATCCTTTTGCCTTTGAAAAGGAACCAAAAGAGCATAGCAGAAAAGAGTATCTTGATCTTTTAAGACTGCAGCTTGATCTCCAAGATCAGTATGCAGAAGAGCTACCACGTTCCATCTCTGGGCTGCATCGTTTCTTTAAAATTTATGTCAAAGGCTTTCGCGGCGCTGGTGAATTAAGAAATCAATTAATGCACACCAAATCAACAGATGAAGTGCGTGCATTGCTGGATAGCTTTGAAGCCGATAATGCTGAATGACTAGTAAAAATGAAGCATAATTAATAGGAAAGGGGTGGAGATAAGCATTAACCACTCCTTTTCTCTGCTATAAAAGCTGTATTTTTATGTTAGAAAAAATCAAAAATACTACAAAGTGATCTACCTAAGGCTCTAAGTAACCAGAAGATGATTCTAAAAGGCAAGAAAATGAGTTCTGGTAGCCAAAATAGTACATCAAAAACGAAATCAAAAAATGTAGAATCGCTAGCATTCTTTTTGCTTTTTCGTGTTTTATTTTTTCTTCTTTGCCACCATTCCTTCATCTAACTCATCCTTCTTTACATAGTTATGATTTGTTAAGTAAGTTTACGTTCCAATATGTATTTAGTTTCAAATTATTGAAAAAACGACTTTGTTAGCTACTTTCGGAAGTTAGTAAGCGGGCATATTTCCTCCATTGCTTAAATAGCAACTTGCCTTTTTTAAATATGCATATTACAATAAAAAGTAAGTTAATAGCAGGTTTGAGTAACTGAGAGACCATTAAAAACATATGTGCCTAGTGTGCATATGCTTTTGATGGTCTTTTTTTATCTTTAAAAATGATGAAGGAGGAAATAACGTATGAGTACAGCTTCAGCGTTACAACGACAACAAATAATAGAGGAGCTACAGGGGAGAGAATATGATTTATTAGTAATTGGTGGCGGTATTACAGGCTGCGGTATTGCACTGGATGCTGTTGCTCGTGGTCTTTCCGTAGCATTAGTAGAGATGCAGGATTTTGCAGCAGGTACATCTAGCCGTTCAACAAAATTAGTACATGGCGGTTTACGCTATTTAAAGCAATTTGAAATAAAAGAGGTAGCAGAGTTAGGAAAGGAACGTGCCATTGTTTATGAAAATGGTCCACATGTGACAACACCTGTTTGGATGCTGCTACCTTTTCATAAGGGTGGAACATTTGGTAAATATTCTACAAATCTTGGTCTGCGTGTCTATGACTTTTTAGCAGGCGTCAAACGTGCTGAGCGTCGTTATATGTTAAATGCAGTGCAAACCATTGAGAAGGAGCCATTAGTAAAAACAAGGGGCTTACTTGGCGGTGGAATGTATGTGGAATATCGTACCGATGATGCGCGTTTAACGATTGAGGTGGCAAAGGCAGCGATAGAGAAAGGCGCAACATGTATGAATTATATGAAAGCTGAAAAATTTTTATATAATGAACAGCGAAAAATCAATGGCATTGTAGCAAGGGATATTATAACAGATCAGACAATTGATATTCGTGCAAAGGCAGTGGTGAATGCTGCTGGGCCATGGGTGGATGAAGTGCGTACAATTGAAGGTGAGCAAGCTGGTAAGCATTTAATTTTATCGAAAGGTGTGCATATTGTTTTTGATGAATTAAAATTCCCATTAAAACAAGCTGTTTATTTTGATACACCAGATGGTCGCATGGTATTTGCTATTCCTCGTCAAGGAAAAACATATGTGGGAACAACGGATACATTTTATGAGGGCGATGCTCGCAATATGGATGTTTACCAAGAGGATCGTGATTATCTTATGAATGCCATTCATTATATGTTTCCAAATGTAAAGGTGACAGATGCAGATATTGAATCGAGCTGGGCAGGTGTTCGCCCATTGATTCATGAGGACGGAAAAAGCCCGTCTGAAATTTCTCGTAAGGATGAGGTATGGGTATCGCCATCAGGTCTTGTAACAATTGCAGGTGGGAAATTAACAGGCTATCGTAAAATGGCTGAAACGGTATTAAATACGATTACACAAGAACTAGAGCAACGGTTTGGCATTAAATCTTCACCATGTACAACAAAAAAAATTCCGATTTCTGGTGGTAATATTGGCGGTTCAAAGAAATTATATGCCTTCTTATATGACCGTACAAGATTAGGCAAGAAAATAGGGTTATCTGAGAAAGAGGCGAAATTTTTAACACAGCATTATGGAAGCAATGTAGATATTGTCTTTAATTATGTAAAGGAAGGACATTCAATTTTACCATCATGGCTGTATGCACAATTAATGTATGGTATTTATCATGAAATGGTTATTCATCCGAATGATTTTATCATTCGCCGTACAGGATATATGTTCTTTCAAATTGCCATCGTTCAAAAATATAAAGAGGGTATTTTAGATGAGATGGCAAAGCAACTCAACTGGACAGCAGTGCAACGTAAACAATATGAAGAAGATGTCAATAAAGAAATCAGACGGGCGACAACTGCGCTATAATGAAACATTATATAGGATGACCACGAGTAAGGGAGGAGGGAACGGTATGCATTTTGATAATCAACAGGTAATTCCAGCTGCACGTACAGTTAAGCAGTTTGACGAAATAATAGCAAGCCCATTCACGTATATTGTTTTATTAGAGGTGCATATTAGCCTATTGATGTCTTTAAAGCGTGAGGCAACTCGGCATGGCAAAAAATTAATTATTCATGCTGATTTAATTCATGGTTTAAAAACAGATAATTTTGCAGCAGATTTTTTATGTAATGATATTCGTCCTGCTGGTATTATTTCAACGCGCTCCAATATGCTAATGAAAGCCAAGGCTCGTGGAATTATGGCGATTCAACGTGTGTTTTTGATTGATACGATTGCACTTGAAAAAAGCTATTCAATGATTGAAACAGCACAGCCAGATTATATTGAGCTATTACCAGGCATTATTCCGTCTATGATTCAAGAAATCTATGAGCGCACACAAATTCCTGTCATTACAGGTGGTTTAGTACGTACAGTGGACAATATTGAAGAAGCACTAGCTGGAGGTGCTATCGCTGTTACAACATCTAATAAAAAATTATGGGAAAATTTCAAAAAATAGTTGACTATGTATGTTTTTATCTCTAAAATGAACATAAGTTCATAAGCGCGTGGTTAGGAAAAGGAACCCACATTTGTTCATCTACATGTTTACGTGTAGTTTGATTAAATGTGGGTTCCTTTTTGTTTTCCATAGGCTATTATCACAAAGGGGGACTTAACTATGTCTACGTTTACAGCTGAGCTGGTCGGCACAATGATTCTTATTTTATTTGGCGGTGGTGTTGTAGCAGGAGCAGTGCTCAATAAATCGAAGGGCTTTGGTGGTGGATGGATTGTGATTACCTTTGCATGGGGTCTTGCTGTTGCAATGGCAGCCTATGCAGTAGGAGGAGTCAGTGGTGCTCACCTAAACCCTGCACTAACAATTGCCCTTGCTACGATTGGTAATTTTCCATGGGCAGATGTACCAGCATATATTGCAGCACAAATGATTGGTGCATTTTTAGGGGCAACACTTGTTTACTTTATGTATTTACCACATTGGCAGGCAACAGCAGATGCAGATACAAAATTAGCACCATTTTCTACAATGCCGGCTATTAAGCATCCGTTATCAAATCTATTATCAGAAATGATAGGAACATTTATTTTAGTATTAGGTATTTTAGCGTTAGGTACAAACACGATTACAGATGGTTTAAATCCGTTTTTAGTTGGTATGTTAATTGTTGTGATTGGAATGGCTTTAGGTGGTCCGACAGGCTATGCAATTAACCCAGCTCGTGATTTAGGTCCACGTATTGCCCATTTCCTGTTACCGATTTCGGGTAAAGGTGACTCAGGCTGGAGATACGCATGGGTTCCAGTGGTCGGTCCGATTATTGGTGGTACATTTGGTGCTTTATTTTTCCAACAAATATTTGAGGGAAAAAATAGTATAGCATTTTGGATTGTTGCAGTGATTGTTGTTACTATTTTTATAGGGGCACAAATAACTGTAAAGAATGTTCAAGTTGAAAATTAATTTATTTGGAGGGATTTCTATGTCAGAGAAAAAATATATTTTAGCGTTAGACCAAGGTACAACAAGCTCAAGAGCTATTTTATTTGATGAAAATGGCAAAATCGTACACACAGCACAGCAAGAATTCCAGCAGTATTTTCCGCAGGCAGGCTGGGTAGAGCACCATGCAGAGGAAATTTGGTCATCTATCCTATCTTGTATTGCAACCGTGTTATCAGAAAAAGATGTGGATTCAAGCAAAATTGCAGGTATTGGTATTACAAACCAACGTGAAACAACAGTAGTCTGGGATAAAAATACTGGTAAGCCTATTTATAATGCAATTGTCTGGCAATCACGTCAAACGAATGATATTTGTGAGCAATTAAAGGAAAGCGGTTACAATGATTTGTTTCGTGATAAAACAGGCTTATTAATCGATGCCTACTTCTCTGGTACAAAAGTGAAATGGATTTTAGATCATGTTGAGGGAGCGCGTGAAAAAGCTGAGGCAGGAGAGCTATTATTCGGGACAATTGATACATGGTTAATTTGGAAGCTATCAGGTGGTAAAGCACATGTAACAGACTATTCCAATGCTTCTCGTACATTAATGTACAATATTTACGATTTAAAGTGGGATGAGGAACTATTAGAAATTTTAACTGTTCCTGCCTCCATGCTACCAGAAGTACGTCCTTCCTCTGAAATTTATGGCTATACAGAGGAGGCATTGTTCTTTGGCTCTGCTGTTCCAATTGCAGGTGCTGCTGGTGACCAACAAGCTGCATTATTCGGTCAGGCTTGCTTTGAGGAAGGTATGGTGAAGAACACATATGGCACAGGCTGCTTTATGTTAATGAACACAGGTGAAAAGGCAGTGAAGTCAAACAATGGCTTATTGACAACATTAGCTTGGGGCTTAGATGGTAAAGTAACTTATGCTTTAGAGGGTAGTATTTTTGTGGCAGGCTCAGCGATTCAATGGCTGCGTGATGGCTTGCGTATGTTCCGTAATGCCAGTGAATCGGAGCAATATGCAGCACGTGTAGAGTCAACAGATGGTGTGTATGTTGTCCCAGCATTTGTTGGTTTAGGAACACCGTATTGGGATTCTGATGTGCGAGGAGCTGTCTTTGGCTTAACACGCGGGACATCAAAGGAGCATTTTGTACGTGCGACACTAGAATCATTAGCCTATCAAACAAAGGATGTATTAGCAGCGATGGAGGCAGATGCTAATATTCCATTAGCAAAATTGCGTGTAGATGGTGGAGCTGTAGCAAATAATTTTTTAATGCAATTCCAAGCAGATTTATTAAATGTTCCTGTTGATCGTCCAGTTATCAATGAAACAACAGCTTTAGGTGCAGCCTATTTAGCAGGCTTAGCAGTAGGCTATTGGCATTCGACAGAGGAAATCGGTAAGTATTGGAATTTAGATCATCAATTTACACCAAATATGAGTGATGAGCATCGTGACAATATTTATGCAGGCTGGAAAAAGGCTGTTGCCGCAGCGCAAGCATTTAAGTAAGCAAATTAATTGATAGAGATTTGCCTTTTTATTGAAGAACAAAGTTAATTTCCACTATTCAACCATTGCTTTTTCATTCGTAATCTTATAGAATGTAGAACGGTATAATTGAACGATATAAAATTTCCTTTAAGACGGTCCAGAGAGGCTGAAAAGGGCTAATTGGTATTTTCTAGACGAATGAATATCTTTGCTTTGGCATGCCCTTTTGTCCTCTGTGACAGAAGGGCTTTTATATTGTTACTCTTTTAATGGAGGTCCAGTGAGGCTCCAAAAGAGAATGGACAAGACAGTAAGCCCGAAATATAAAAAATAGCGCACCTTTACGGTACGCACGACGAATGGCCAACTATCCTAGATTTTTTTCGGATAGTTGGCTATTTTGCA
>NZ_JBIWBA010000013.1:39659-107287 GCF_044760715.1 Lysinibacillus sp. NPDC098008 | reverse complement strand
GGATTTTTATACACCATTCCAGTAGAAAGAATCGCAAAATCTTTGAGTCCTACATCGACACCGACAGAAGCACCTGTTTTTTCTACTGGCTGCACATCTGTTTCAGCAAGAATGGATACAAAATATTGACCACTTGAATTGCGTCTGATTGTCGCGTTAAGTATACGCCCTTCAACCTCACGACTTTTTGCAAGCTTGACGAATCCAAGTTTGGGCAACTTGATTTTGTTTCCTACAATCGCTATATTGCCGTTCGTATATTTCGTTGTGTACGATTGAACAGGATTCTTTTTAGACTTAAATCGTGGTGCTTGGTTTTGCTTCTTGAAAAAACGAGTATACGAATCCGCAAGATTTTTAAGGGCAGATTGAAGCGCAATGCTGTCTACTTCCTTCAACCATACGAATTCTTTTTTTAATTGCGTTAATTCAGCAGAACATAAATGGTAAGATAATCCTTTGCCTGTTTCTTTGTACATGTCGTTCCATTTTGCTAAAAAATGATTGAACACAAAACGAGAACAGCCAATCGCCTTTGTGATGAAGATTTCTTGTTCTTTGTTTGGATAGATACGGAATTTGTATGCTTTGTTGACCCACACACGAAACACCTCTCTCTTTACCCGAATATTCGTTTCTATTTTAACCGAAAGGGGGTAGCTTTGGCTATCACCAACCGCCATTCATCGCCCACCTACGCATTCGGCTACGCCCTACACATTCCTTGAAGTGGGCGTCTTCTGTCGGAAAATGATAAAAAAGCTGTGTTTAAAGGAAGTTTTCACTTTAAACACAGCTTTATCGTTTGATTATGCGTATAGTGGATGTTTATCTGTTAATGCTTTCACACGCTCTTTTGCTTCTGCTTTTACTGCCTCGTCTTCAGGATTTTTCAGAACTGCTGCAATAATCGCACCAACTTCCTTCATATCCTCTTCTTTAAAGCCACGAGAGGTAACGGCAGGTGTACCAATACGAATACCAGATGTTACAAATGGTGATTCAGTATCATATGGAATTGTATTTTTATTTGTTGTAATTCCTACTTCATCAAGTGCATGCTCTGCTACTTTACCTGTTAAACCAAGAGATTTCACATTTAACAATAATAGATGGTTATCTGTACCACCAGATACAATTTCCACACCTTCAGCAATTAGCACTTCTGCTAAAGCTTTAGCATTCGCAATAATTTGCTTTGCATAGTCTTTAAATTCTGGCTGTAATGCTTCACCAAATGCTACTGCCTTCGCAGCGATTACGTGCATTAATGGTCCACCTTGAATACCAGGGAATACAGATTTATTTAGCTTTTGCTCCCATTCTTTTGAAGCAAGAATTAAACCACCACGTGGACCACGTAATGTTTTATGTGTTGTAGATGTTACAAAATCTGCATATGGCACTGGTGATTGATGTTCACCAGCAGCTACAAGACCAGCGATATGCGCCATATCCACCATGAAGTACGCGCCTACTTCATCAGCGATTTCACGGAATTTGGAGAAATCAATTTCACGTGGGTATGCAGAAGCACCTGCAACAATAAGCTTTGGTTTATGTTCTAATGCTTTTTGGCGTACATCCTCATAGTCAATGACTTGTGTATCCTTTGTCACGCCGTATTCCACAAAATTATAGAGAATACCAGAGAAGTTTACAGGAGAGCCATGTGTTAAGTGACCGCCATGTGAAAGGTTCATACCAAGAACAGTATCACCAGGCTCTAAAATTGTATGGTAAACAGCCATATTTGCTTGTGCACCAGAGTGTGGTTGTACGTTTGCATATTCTGCACCAAAGATTTCTTTCACACGGTCACGTGCAATATTTTCTACTACGTCTACAAATTCACAGCCACCATAGTAGCGTTTACTTGGATAGCCTTCAGCGTATTTATTTGTCAGCACTGAGCCTTGCGCTTCCATTACTGCTTCGGATACAAAGTTTTCAGATGCAATCAATTCAATATTTGCTTGTTGACGTTTTTGCTCTGCAAGAATTCCGTCTAATACTGCTTTGTCTTGTACTGCTAATTTTTCGTATGTCATGTTTGAAAAAGCCTCCTAAGTATCATTGTTTCTATTTATCACTATGATAGTGATAATTATTTATATACTGCACGTTCTCCGCCAATTAGCTTTGGACGTGTTGTTGCAATTGTGACAACTGCCTCTCCCACCATTTTCACAGATGTACGAACTGGAACAGCCACCGATTTTAAATGCATGCCAATTAATGTTTGTCCAATATCGATACCTGCATGTGCCTGTATTGCTTCAACAACTACTGGTTGGGCAAATTGTGTATAGGCATAGGCGGACATGGACCCACCTGCTGTTCGTACTGGCACAACAGCTACTAAATCATAGCCAAATCGTTCAGCAGTTGATGCCTCCATTGTAATCGCACGATTAATATGTTCGCACCCTTGAAAGGCTAAATAGAGCTGGTGTTTTTCGGCAAATTTTTGTAACGGCTCGAAAATGGCTTCAGCTATTTCCAATGCGCCTGCTGTGCCAATTTTCTGACCAATTACTTCAGATGTGGAGCATCCTACGACAAAAATTGTATGAGGTCGTAGTGTTGTCTGCTCTTCAAATTCACTGAGTAACTGAGTCAAATGCTCTCTTATTTGTTGGACAACCATTTATCTCAGCTCCTTCATCTATTCATTTATTGCTCTAGTTCAGTAATTTTCTCAATGCGGCGTGTATGACGACCACCTTCAAATTCTGTTGCTAACCATGCTTGGACAATTTCACGCGCAAGGCCTGGACCGATAACACGCTCACCCATCGCTAAAACATTTGAATCATTATGGCAACGTGTTGCCTTTGCACTAAATACATCATGCACTAATGCACAACGAATACCCTTTACTTTGTTAGCAGCAATGGACATACCAATTCCTGTGCCACAAATTAAAATACCTTTATCAAATTTTCCATTCGCAACACCCTCAGAAACAGGCTTTGCATAATCAGGATAGTCTACTGAATCCGCAGATTGTGGACCAAAATCTTCGTAGCTAATATGAAGCTCATCTAATAGCTGCATAATCTCACGACGTAAGTTATTGCCTCCGTGATCAGAAGAAATTGCTATTCTCACTGGGTTCCCTCTTTTCGAATTATAGTCACCCTTAGTGTACCACTTCTTTCTAAAGAATAACATGATTTTTCTTGTATTTTTATGCTGATTTCCCCTAAAACACGAACATTAATTGTATATTAACAAATTATCATTCATTTTTAAAGTCTTTTTCTGTGGATAATGTGTATATTTTTGTGTATAAATTCGGATAATGGTCTTTTGTTGTAATATTCTATCTTCTGTAGTTTTTTTATTTTTTCACTAAAGTGGACAATCGTTTGTCAGCAATTACGCCCCAGCGTAATTGTACCTGTTGCGAATGCTTTCGGTACATAAAGCATCTGACACTTCGCTTTCGATCCAAAAAGAATTTGCTGAACAAAGATAAAAAGGCTATATATAAAATATGATTGATTATCACATTTATATATAGCCTGTGGGAATTATGCTTGTCTATCAAATTGCTGAATCATTTTGTGCAATGCTTCTGATTGTGCTTTTAAGCTTTGAGTAAGGTGCTCTACTTGCTCGATTGCGTATGCTTGCTCTTCTGCTGCACTGCGAACCTCCTGTGCTCCTGCTGATGTTTCCTCAGCAATTGCTGCAACTTCTTGAGATTGTCGAGCTATTGTTTCAATATTTTGCATTTGCTGTTCAATTAAAGAAGAAATTTCAACAATCGCTGTTGCCATTTCATGTACATTGGATGACATACCTTCGACTGCTGTTGTTGTTTCCGACACACGCGCTGCCTCCTGTGTGGCAAATGCAACCTGCTGATTCATTTGTTTGACCACCACTTCAACATTTTGCTGCATAGATTGGATAAGTGCTGTAATACCTTGGACAGCCTTGGCACTCTCATCAGCCAGACCACGAACCTCCTCTGCTACTACCGCAAAGCCTTTGCCATGCTCTCCTGCACGGGCTGCTTCTATGGACGCATTTAATGCTAATAAATTCGTTTGTGCAGCAATATCACCAACTAAGCCAATAATACGTTCTACCTGACCTGCAT
Organism: Lysinibacillus sp. NPDC098008; assembly: GCF_044760715.1. Taxonomy (NCBI): domain Bacteria; kingdom Bacillati; phylum Bacillota; class Bacilli; order Caryophanales; family Bacillaceae; genus Lysinibacillus; species Lysinibacillus sp. NPDC098008. The sequence goes on along the minus strand of NZ_JBIWBA010000013.1, from coordinate 103,173 downwards.
TTTCCTCTAGTGCATGAATGCTTTTCAATGCCTCATTATTGCCAGCAGCAATTTGCTGAATACTGTTCACTAATGTTTCAATCGCTTTTGTTGTTGTTGATAAATTATGTAAAATCTCTTTCGATTGCGATGCTGAAGCCTCTGCTCTACTATTTACTTCTGTTGCTAGAGCTCGTACATCTTCCATCGCTTCAGCAGTATCTTGGACAGCTGTTGCCGATGCTTCTGCTCCTGTAGAAATATGCTTGACTGTTGACACAATACCCTCAGCCTTTTTGGTTGCAACCTCTGCTTCATCTGAAAGCTGAATAATGGATTGATTTGTTTGTTGGAAATTATGGTCGATGCTTTCTACCATTTGACGTAAGTTGAGTACCATTTGTTGGAATGCTTCTGCAACAGAACGAATCTCATCATTTGTTTTTGGCATTTGTACATCCTGCCCAATTTTCCCTTCAGCTACAAGAGTTGCAGAATGTTCAAGTCGCTGTAAAGGTTTCACTAAAATAATACTAAAAATAGCAGCTAATATACCCGACCAGATTATACCTAGCACATAGGTAATAACTTCAAATAATTTTCGATTTGTATCAGGGAAGAAAGTAGGGTGTATAAATTCAATGTAGATAAAGCTAATACTGTAGGTAATTAACGCAAGAACGCTAACAAACAACACCAATTTAAGACGTAAACCAAATTGTTTTTTCATAGTGCCCCTCAATTCTTTTCTAGTTTTTGTATTAATCGATCAATCAGTGCCTTTAGTTCTTCAAATGTTGCTTCGTATATTACTTTGCTGCCTCCATAAGGGTCTACTACATTTTCTAGGCTACCTTCATTTGTATATTCTTTTAATGTAAATACTTTATGTTCTATTTGTGGATAACTAGAAATAATAGTGTCTTTATGGGTGGTCGTCATTGTTAAGATTAAGTCTGCCCATTCTATTTCGTCATTTGATAATTGAGTTGCCAAATGTTGATGTGACATTTGCGCTTCCTCTAATACCTGCTGTGCATATGCTGACATTTGTGCATTTGGCATAGCATAAATACCTGCTGAGCGCACTTCGATATTGTCCACCTGTTTATGTTTTAAAATAACTTCCGCCATTGGACTGCGACAAGTATTGCCTGTACAAACAAATAATATTTTCACACTTATCACTCTCCACTGTCTAATCTATTGTTGTATAGCTAGAATGCTCATAATAATAAAGACAATACCAGCCATTATTTGAATTTTATTGCCAAAAAAGACTTGGCTTCTTCGAGCTATTACTAATGACCCATAAGCACAAATAAGAGCACTTATACCTGCACTAATAATAAAAATTGTTTTTTCTAAGTTTAGCATACCAAAAGAAACACTTACTGAAAAGGTATCTAGGCTTGCAGTCACAGCTAAAAGTATTGGTGAAATTGTTACTTTTTCATCCCTATGAGAAAATAATAGTAAATGCATCCCAATACAAAATAATAAAATACTCGAAATCCATTGTCCCCATTCTAATAGGAAACGAACTAAATAGTTCCCTAATTCAAACCCTAATAGCGGGAACAGCATATGCAATGCAGCCGTCCAAAGTGCTAACAATAAGCGATATTTAACATTTGGCAGCAAAACATATAGACCGATTACATCAACAGACGTTAATATGCCTGCAAGAATTCCCTGCAAGAACGCACTCCTTCGCTCCCTAATATTTTATCATTTTATGCTTGGAAATACATTATTATCATAAGTGAATCAATTTCATAAATCATATTTTCCAAAAGCACGAATCGTTGACCAAACGTGTAACGAAATCTGTATATCGCAACCCAATAGTGAGCTACTTAAACCTATGTGACTTTTTCAGATGCACGCCTCGGCTTTATTTGGAGTGGCAGCATGTTACCCTTGTTTAGGTGTTAAATCCTTGTGGCTATGCGTTTTAAGCGCGAATTATACCCGCTGGGGCTCCATGTAAAGCCTACCCATAAACTTGCTATATCGATAATCTTGCCCACCAGAATGTTCTAAAATTTCGATTGCGATATGACTCACATTTCAATTGCGATATGACTCACATTTCAATTGCGAAATACAGAAATCCTGACTGATTGGAATGCGTTCGATAATACAAGTCAAGAGCAACTAGATTATCGTACCGTAATTTAATTCACGTGGCGCACCGCGTAACGTCTTTTTTGAAAATAGCTAAAAAATTGACTGTACGTCGAAAGTAGAAAAATGGCATCAAAATGACAGGAACTTCCTATTTCTAATAATTTTCGAATGTCAAATAAGTTCATTTTCTTTACAATCGTCATAGGGCATCACCTCATTCAGTACGATTTAGTTTGGTCGCTACCATTATATTGAATTTGGGAAGATGCTCGCTTTTTTATTGTTGCAGAACCCTTGATACGAAAGAAATTAGAATTATAAAATTAACTCAAGCGCCTTCTATTCTTTCATCTCAACAAAAAACGACAAAAGATGTTTCCATACATCTTTTGCCGTATCAGCTTTGACAATTAGTGTGAATACCATTTCCCGCCAGCAGCTTTATCGAGCCTATTCATAATAGCTGCCCCTACGCCTTCAGTTGAAGTTGCTGTGGCTAATATAATGGTCGCAGTTGTTTTATCACATGCTCGTAGTGCATTGTATAATGTAGCACCCATTTCTTCTTGACTTCCTGCTTCCCCTACCGAAAAGTAAAAATCCACATTGACCGTGTGAAAGCTAGCAGGGGCAAGTAATGCAACGATATGTCCCTCACGCTGCAAGTGCTGAACAGCATTACTCACCACATTTTTATCACAGTCAATTAACAGGACAGGAGCATTTGGTGCATAATGTGTATATTTCATGCCTGGAGCCTTTGGTGTTTCCTCAAGCTTTTGCTCTAATTTAGTTGGCTGTATAACAGGACCTATGTTAGCCTCCAACATTTCTTTTGTAATGCCGCCTGGACGTAAAATAACTGGAGGCTCCTGTGTTACATCCAATACTGTGGACTCAAGCCCGATTCCAGTAGAGCCTCCATCTAAAATATAAGGTATGTATCCATCCAAATCATCTTTTACATGAACCGCTTCAGTGGGGCTTGGCTTACCGCTACGATTAGCACTTGGCGCAGCAAGTGGTTGTTGAAGCTGCTGTAATAATGCTAGTGCAACAGGATGATTGGGCATCCGTATCCCGACTGTTGATAAGCCAGCTGTTACACTTCGAGCCAGTACATTCGGTTTTACAGGCATAATCAGTGTTAACGGACCTGGCCAAAATAACTCCATACATTGCTTCGCTACTTCAGAAATATGAGTTACATAAAGCGTCACCTCTTCTTTTGTACCAATATGGACAATTAAAGGATTATCTGAAGGACGCCCCTTCGCTTCGAATATTTTTTTCACTGCTGAATCATTTGTAGCAATAGCTCCTAAACCATAAACCGTTTCTGTAGGAAATGCCACTACTTCTCCTGCATGTAAGATATCCACAGCTTGTGTATAATTAGTCTGACTATTCACATTACTATCCACAACTTTACAAACGGTTTTCATCATTAAAACCTTCCTTCAATTATTCGTTTTTACTGAATTATCCACATATTGTTTATAACTTAGAAAAAATTGTGTATAAGTTATCTGAATTTGTGCACAATTCATTCAAAAAGTCCTTTAATCCATTCCCAAATAAAGAATGTTACACGCTCTGATTCTTCCTGCTCTTCCTCTTTTACTTCTTCTTTTTCGGGCTCACAAATAGCTGGAAAAATGCTGCACCACCAGTTATCTCCACGCGCATCACCGATTTTTACAACAATAGAATGATAGACATTTTGCGGATATAATACAGCACCTTGTCTTTTTGGTGGGAATACGTTATCCCCAAGTACAACTTGTGTATCCACCTGTGGATAATTTCTGCTTAATTCCGTTTCAATTTGTTGTTTTAATAACAGAATTTGCTCGTTTTCAATTATGCCAGCAGTAGTAACTTGCGTAAAATAGGGCTTTAACTTTTTCACAAGCTGCTCTTTTTCTTGTTGGTCTTGCGCTGTATTACTATTCGCAATAACACGTATCCGAAAATCCTCTTCTTGTACTTGCTGTGTAGCTTCCTTTGCATAGCCGATAATTGTTGGAATATATAAAATACATAATTGTAATGTAATGGCAATCACTACAAGTCTAGCAAAGGCTAAAAAGATATGCTGTTTTGGTAATCTTGTAATCTTATATTCGTTTAACATAAAAATCCCTCCTTGCTCAACATTGTTGGCAAGTTTAGGATTCTTTATACATGAATCTCACAAAAAATCATACGAGGTTTACCATTAATATCTTTTTCTATGGAAATTGTAGCTTGTGGAAAACTATCTTGAAAGAGTTTGGCTACTTTGTCCCCTTGTGTATAACCGATTTCTAGCCCAATAAGTGCAGGTCTATTCATATGCGCAGGTAATTGCTCGGCTAATTTCCGATATAATAGAAGACCATCCTCTTCAGCAAACAGCGCACTATGTGGCTCATGCTCTAAAACAACACTGGACATTTCCTGTGCCTCATCAAAGGCGATATATGGAGGATTTGATAACACAATATCAAATTTCTCCCCAGCAAGCGGTGTTGTTAAATCGCCTAATCGAAAATCAATATTTGCCTGTAATCTTTGTGCATTGTTTTGTGCTGTTACTAATGCAGCCTCTGATAAATCAGTAGCAACAACTGTAAGAGCTGGGCATTCCAACTTCATTGAAATCGCGATCGCGCCACTACCTGTACCAATATCCGCTAGCTTCAACGCTTGCTGCTGAAATAACTTATTCATACGAGTAATCGTGCCAAATACCAATTCCTCTGTTTCCGGGCGAGGAATTAAAACCGATTCATCTACGACAAAAGAACGACCATAAAACTCCTCCATCCCTACACAATATTGTACAGGGCGACCATCTGCATGCTCCTTTATGATTGCTGTAAATTTCGTTTGCTGCTCTGCTGTTAATTCATCTTGTACATGCAACATTACCTCTGCATAGCTAGTACCAAGTACATGTTGCATCACGATACGTGCTGCTGTTTCTTCACGACCATTATCCACTAAAAAAGAAGAAGCCCAGTCAAGGGCCTCCATCACATTTTTATAGGTCATCATTTAAACGCTCTAACTTTGATGCCTGTTCTTCTAAAATAAGTGCATCAATAATTTCATCTAATCTACCTTCAACGATTTGATCTAACTTTTGAATTGTTAAACCAATACGATGATCCGTTACACGGTTTTGTGGATAATTGTATGTGCGAATACGTTCAGAGCGATCTCCAGAACCAACAGCAGACTTACGTGTAGCATCAATTTCTTTTTGTGCTTCCTGCATATACATATCTGCAACACGGGCACGTAAAATTTTCATCGCCTTTTCACGGTTTTTAATTTGTGAACGTTCATCCTGCATCGATACCACAACACCTGTTGGTAAGTGGGTCATACGAACGGCTGACATCGTTGTATTTACTGATTGCCCACCTGCACCAGAAGATGCAAATGTATCCACACGAATATCCTTTTCATGGATTTCAACATCCACTTCCTCTACCTCTGGTAAACATGCAACAGTCGCTGTGGACGTATGGATACGACCTTGCGATTCTGTGGCAGGCACACGTTGTACACGATGCGCGCCATTTTCAAATTTGAATTTTGAATAGGCTCCCTGTCCATTAATCATAAAAATAATTTCTTTATAGCCGCCCATTGGGTTTGGCGTTGCTTCCATAATATCAATTTTCCAGCCCTGTGCCTCTGCATAGCGAGAATACATACGGAACAAGTCACCTGCAAAAATATTAGCCTCGTCGCCACCTGCTGCCCCACGGATTTCCATAATAACGTTTTTATTATCGTTCGGGTCTTTTGGAATTAACAAAATACGTAAACGTTCTTCTAATTCTTCCTGCTGTGCTTTTAATAGGTTAAATTCTTCTTTCACCATTTCGTGCATATCAGGGTCTTTTTCGCTATCTAACATTTCACGTGCATCTGCTAATTGCTCTTTGACACTTTTATATTCACGATAAGTATCCACTGTTTCTTGGATATCTGATTGTTCTTTTGAATACTCACGTAATTTCTTACTATCGTTCACAATATCTGGATCACTTAAAAGCTCTGTTAGCCTTTCATAACGATCTTCCACTGCTTGTAATCGATCAAACATGGATTTCACCTCTATTTAGTTTTTTAAGCATTTCTTCTTTTTCACAATTAACGAACATTGCTATTTCCACTACTTAGTATAAGAAAAATTTTGCATGGATGCTACTTTTTCTTGCTATCTTTAGCAATGCATTAGAGCGGCGGATTTGCGTGACATTTACGACAAACTGGATAATAAGCATCATTGCCACCGATTTGAATTTGATCTCCTGTATAAACAGGCTTACCGCTTTCATCTACTCGTAAATTCATTGTTGCTTTTTTATGGCAAAACCAGCAAATGGTTTTCATTTCTTCAATTTTATCCGCATATGTAAGCATATACTGACTGCCTTCAAACAGCTCATTTTGAAAATCATTTTTTAAACCAAAGCCCATCACCGGAATATCTAATTGATCCACAATATTTGCAAGCTGTAAAACATGTGCCTTTTTTAAAAATTGAACTTCATCCACAAGCACACAGTATGGCTTTACAGCATTGCTCTTTACTAGCTCAAAAATATTTGTATCTTCATAAACAGGAATCGCTTGCTGTCGTAAGCCTACTCGACTAGAAACAAAGCCAACCTCATCACGAGTATCTAAACCTGAAGTAAACATCATTACAGGCTTTTTTTGCTCTTCATAATTATGAGCAACTTTTAAGATTTCTATTGATTTACCACTATTCATTGCACCATGTTTAAAATAAAGCTGTGCCATCTATGTCTTCTCCCTTTCTTATTATCACATTAGATTTTGAAAAGACTATTTTCTATATACTGAAAAAAATACCTGCCAAGCACATGCTTGGCAGGTATTAAACTAACATTAGTTTTTAAGACCGTATTTTTTGTTGAAACGATCCACGCGACCATCAGCAGACGCGAATTTTTGACGGCCAGTATAGAATGGGTGACATTCGTTGCAGAACTCAACAACGATGTTTTCTTTTACTGAACCAGTTTGGAAAGTGTTACCACAAGAGCAAGTTACTGTTGCTACTTTGTAGTCTGGATGAATTCCTTGTTTCATATTCGTTTTCTCCTCTCGCCCTGAACCATCTGGAACAGAGTATTCTCGAACTGTACCTTACATAGCCCGAATATGTCGATCAATAATTTATATTGAAAGTGGAATGTCAGCTATATATGTACACGTTGCATACCTATGAAGTATAGCATAAGTATTTTGATCTTTTCAAGTAAAAAATATTAAATAGCTAGCATATCAATTACGCCCCAACGTAATTGTATCTGTCAACCGCTTTTAATAACGTCTATTTACCACAACCATTTGGACCAATAATCGTAGAAATTTGCCCTTCAGGAATCTCTACGCTTAAATCATTCACAATTAGCGTTGAGGAATAACCAATTGCAACGTGCTCTATTTCAAGTACCGACATTTTTAACTTCCTTTCATTTTTTATATTTGTAAGCCAAATTGAGCTGTATATAAACCATAGTAAGCATTTTGTCTTTCCATTAGCTGTGTATGTGTACCTTCCTCGATAATGCCTTTTTTCGATACAACGACAATTCGATCGGCATCCTTAATTGTTGCTAAACGATGGGCAATCACTAGTGTTGTCCGACCAATCGAAAGCTCATTTAACGCTTGTTGAATGGCCTGCTCTGTTTCTGTATCAAGTGCAGATGTTGCCTCATCTAAAATTAAAATTTTCGGGTTTTTTAAGAAAATACGCGCTATGGATAATCTTTGCTTCTGCCCACCTGATAACTTCACTCCGCGCTCACCAATCAATGTATCCATTCCTTCTGGAAGTGCATGAATCACATCCGTTAGTTGTGCACGCTGTGCAGCATACCAAATTTCCTCTTCACTAGCGTTTAAATTACCATAGGCAATATTTTCACGAATTGTTCCGTCAAATAAAAAGACATCTTGCTGAACAATACCAATATGTGAACGTAAAGATTGTAGCTTAAAATCGCGTATATCGATACCGTCAATTTTAATCGAGCCTTCATTTACTTCATAAAAGCGTGGCAATAAACTGCAAATAGTCGATTTCCCTGCTCCAGACGGTCCTACTAGCGCAACTGTTTCACCTGGCTGCACCTTTAAATGTATTTGATGAAGGGCACGTTGATTGTCTGTATAGCCAAATGAAACATTTGTAAATGTAATGGCCCCATCGATTTCATCAATAGCTTTTGCATTAGGACGGTCGGCAATTTCGGGCTCCGTTTCTAAAAATTCAATATAGCGTCTAAACCCTGCCATACCTTTTGGATAACTTTCAATAAACATATTAATTTTATTAATAGGGCCTAAGAGAATACCCGCTAGCAAAATAAAGGCAATAAAATCACCATTTGTTAAATGCCCATTTAATACAAAATAAGCTCCAACAAAAAGTGTAAATAATGATAAAACCTTTGTCAGAATACCTGAAACGGCTTCATTCCATGCCATCACCTTATAAGAAAAAAGCTTTGTCATTCGAAATCGTTCGTTGTTAACTTTAAAGCGTTTAATCTCATGTTCTTCATTTGTAAAGGCTTGGACAACACGAATACCACTGACATTATTTTCAACACGCGCATTAAAATCGGCAATATCTCCAAACATTTGGCGAAAAGCCTTAGACATTAATTTTCCAAAAATAATTGTTAGCACTAAAATAATTGGTACAAGGAGGAAAATAAGAAGTGTAAAGGTTGGATCAATATAGAACATAACTCCAAATGTACCGATAATCGTCATGGCAGCAATAAAAATATCCTCTGGACCATGGTGAGCTAGTTCACCGATATCCATTAAGTCATTAGTTAAACGAGAAACAAGATGCCCTGTTTTATTGTTGTCAAAGTAGCGAAATGATAGCTTCTGTACATGACTAAAGGCTTCTTTTCTCATATCTGTTTCAATATTAATTCCTAGCATATGCCCCCAATAGGAAACGATAAAATGGAAAATAGAATTAACAATATATAAGGCAAATAGCAATAAGCTCGCCATAATAATCCACTTTAATTCACCATCTGGTAAAATATCATCAATCACTTTATTTAAAACAATCGGGAATGCTAGCTCAATTAATGCCACTAATATGGCACAGCTAAAATCTAAAATAAATAAGCCTTTATATGGCTTGTAGTATGAAAAAAAACGCTGTAATAGCATAATGTAGCCTCCTATTCATAATCCCAGTAAATAATGGTTTGCTTTTTCTATCCTTAATTGCTGCAACTAAACTTGTGGTCTGGCTTTAAAAGTACGCTATAAATGACGTGTACTTATATGAAGCATATCTGCAAGTGCTTGTATAGATAATGGTTGATGAAGATGTTGCTCAATATATAAGCGCGCTGCCTCTGCCTTATCTATTGCATGAGGTTTTCCTTGCCCTTCGGCTAGCTCTTGAAATAGCCGATAAATTAACTCATATAAAAAGGCCTTCACAGATAAATGCTCTTGAATAGAGCCTGACTGCCATTTGCTATACATATCTCGCAGAATTGTCTGAATAGCTATAGAACTTGCTGGAGCACAGGAGAACGTTGTTTGGAATGGCTGGTATTACATTTGCAAATGCTATATAAGGGCATTCTGATACATCACATCACCCTTATAGCTAATAAGAAAGTATCTAACATGCTGCTGTGCTGTTATTTGAAGATACTATGATTTGCCGATATGAAAAATTGTAAAGCGTTGTACATAGTAAGGCTGCTTATCAATTACAATTTGTACTTCTCCTGTAGTAATAATTAGCAAGGTGCTATATGTCAATAGCTTTGACACTTGAACATCTGACTTATTTATGTAATCAATATGCTTTACCTGCACAAATGCATTTTGCCAGAGAAGCATATAGGCATCATATTTCATCTTTATCTCCTTTAAAAATAGCTGTATATAGCATTATTATAGTGATAATGATTATCAATTTCAATAAGCGATAAAAAAATCACCATCGATAATTTCTTATCAATGGTGATCTTTATGCTATAAAAGTCCTTTACCTTTTGTTGCCTTTTTCATATCTTCATTTAGCTTTTCGAAGAATTCATCATTCGATTTTGTAGTGCGTAACTTTTTCAGGAAACGCTCTGCAAAATCTGGTGCATCTGAAAAGGTTTTGCGAATCGCCCATAGCTTTTCAAGTTGCTCTGGTGCAAGAAGAAGCTCTTCCTTACGTGTACCTGAACGACGAATATCAAGCGCAGGGAAAATACGGCGCTCCGCTAAGTGACGATCTAAATGTAATTCTAAATTGCCTGTCCCTTTAAATTCCTCATAGATTACTTCATCCATACGAGAACCTGTATCTACTAAAGCTGTTGCTAAAATTGTTAAACTACCGCCCTCTTCGATATTACGCGCAGAACCGAAGAAACGTTTAGGTCTATGGAAAGCAGCAGGGTCAATACCACCTGATAATGTACGTCCACTTGGAGGAATTACTAGGTTATAGGCACGTGCTAAACGTGTAATAGAGTCCATTAAAATAATAACATCACGTTTATGCTCTACTAATCGACGTGCGCGCTCTAAAACAATTTCAGCCACTTTCACATGGTTTTCTGGCACTTCATCGAATGTTGAGCTAACGACATCTGCATTCACAGAACGTTCAATATCTGTTACTTCCTCAGGACGCTCATCGATCAGTAAGACAATTAACTCTGCCTCTGGATGATTTGTTGTAATAGCATTTGCAATTTCTTTTAGCAAAGATGTTTTCCCTGCCTTTGGCGGAGCAACGATTAAGCCACGTTGACCAAAGCCTACAGGCGCAACTAAATCCATAATACGTGTCGATACATTACGCTGTGTTGTTTCAAGCTTAATTTGACGATTTGGATATAGAGGCGTTAACGCAGGAAAATGGACACGCTCCTTTGCTACTTCAGGGTCTTCGCCATTGACAGCATCCACCTGTAATAAGCCATAATAGCGCTCATTTTCTTTTGGTGGTCGCACCTTTCCTGATACCTTGTCCCCATTACGCAGGTCAAAGCGGCGAATTTGAGATGCAGAAATATAAATATCCTCTTTACTTGGAGAATAGTTAATTGGTCGAAGGAAGCCAAAGCCCTCTTGCGAAACAATTTCTAATACACCTTCCATAAAGAAGTAGCCCTCTTGCTCTGAACGCGTTTTCAAAATAGCAAATATTAATTCTTTTTTCGTTAGCTTGCTATAATATGAAATTTTGTATTGGCGTGCAAGGGCGTAAAGCTCTTTTAACGTCATGTTTTCTAATTGAGCGATTGTCAATGCAGACATATGCACAACTCCAGTCTTTTTCAAAATATAATGCCGTTTTTGGGGTTATCATTGAAGTTTTTTACAATGACTCTGTTAATGCTTGTCTGGTTGTTTCAAACTATAGGCACTCTTCACAACCATAAACCATTGAAACAAAGCCCTACAAAACTATGGGATGGTTTATCTTAGTTCGGTGGGTATAGAAACGCCCGTTGAATCAAGATCATGTCACAGATTTTGAAGAGGAGCTTTTCGAGTGAATTCGAAAAAATCTGGACACATTGTTTATCTGCGTGAAAGCGAAGCGCCAGCAGCAGATGCTTTATGTGCTGAAAGCATTCGCGACAGGTACAATTACGCCAAGACATAATTGATTGTAAGAAAGAAGGTACCTAGCGCAAGTAGATGCACTAGGTATATTTTAGAAGAAAATATCATTAATAGCTAGGTTTTTTCTCAAGAGCATGACGGCCTTCAACAAAACGTACTGTGCCAGATTTTGCACGCATAACAACTGAATGTGTTAATGCATATGCACCTTTATATTGAACACCCTTTAATAGCTCACAATCTGTTACAGCCGTTGCTGCAAAAATAGCATCGTCACCTTTTACTAAATCATCTAAATAAAGAACTTTCTCAACATCTACACCCATCTTTGTGCAGCGTGCTAATTGTTCCTCATCTTCTGGTACTAGTTTTGCTTGGAAATCTCCACCTAAGCATTTTAAGGCTACTGCTGCAATAACGCCCTCTGGTGCTCCACCTGTTCCAAACATAATATCAATGCCTGTTTCATCAAAAGCGGTATTAATCGCTGCGCCAACATCGCCATCTTGAATAAATTTAATACGTGCACCAGCCTCACGAATTTCATCCACAATCGCTTGGTGACGTGGTCGATCTAATAGCGTAGCTACAACATCAGAAATATCTTTATTTTTAGCTTTTGCTACTTGTAATAAGTTATAAGTGACAGAAGCATTGATATCTACTTTGCCCGCCGCTTCTGGTCCTACAGCAATTTTCTCCATATACATATCTGGTGCATTCAGTAAGTTTCCTTTATCTGCAATTGCAAGAACTGTCATTGCACCATTTGTACCTTTTGCGACAATATTTGTACCTTCTAACGGGTCCACGGCAATATCTACTTGCGGACCACCATTGCGTAAGCCAAGTTCTTCACCAATATAAAGCATTGGTGCCTCATCCATTTCACCTTCACCAATTACTACTGTAGCATGCATTGGAATTGTATCGAACATTTTGCGCATCGCTGTTGTTGCTGCATCATCTGCTTCAATTTTCAAGCCACGTCCCATCCATTTCCCGGATGCGATTGCTGCTGCTTCTGTTACTCGTACTACTTCCATCGATAAACTACGTTCCATTGTTGCTTTGCCTCCCGCTATCGGCAGCTTTTTGCGCCGAAACATTCAAATTACCTCTATTGTAACATAGTTAGATGAAAACTTTTAGCTCTCATTATTCTTTTGCTTCTGCTACGCGTGCCATGATTGTTTCACGTCGAATATCAGCGCCCAAATCACGTAATTTTTCAATAAGTGAGCTATAACCGCGTTCAATATGGTAAATATCATGGATTTCTGTTTCGCCTTCTGCTAGTAACCCTGCTAAAACTAAAGCAGCTCCAGCACGAAGGTCTGTAGCAGTGACTGTAGAGCCATGCAATTTACTTGGGCCTTTAATAATTGCTGTATTGCCTTCTACACGAGCATTAGCATTCATACGACGAAGCTCGTCAATATGTTTAAATCGAGCTGTATAAATTGTATCCGTTACTTTTGAGGAACCAAATGCCTGTGACATTAACACAGCAAGCGGTTGCTGAATATCCGTTGGAAACCCTGGATAGACCAATGTTTTGACATCCACTGCCTGCAATGTTGCGAGATCGGTTTTTGGCACATAAATACTTTCTTCACCAATCTCAATTTTTACACCCATTTCACGAAGCTTGGCAATAATCGCTTCTAAATGCAGTGGAATGACATTATCGATGGTAATCCCATCACCGACTGCTGCAGCCATAATTAAAAATGTTGCTGCTTCAATGCGATCTGGAATAATTGTATGTGCTGTACCATGTAGCTCTTCTACACCTTCAATACGGATAACACTTGTACCTGCACCTTTAATATTAGCTCCCATATTTGTTAGTAAAGTTGCAACATCAATAATTTCAGGTTCCTTAGCCGCATTTTCAATAACAGTACGTCCTTTCGCAAGAACAGCAGCTAGCATAATATTAATCGTTGCTCCAACACTTGCAACATCTAAATAAATTTTTGCCCCAATCAATTCATCCGCGCGTAAATAAATGGCTCCATGCTCATTGGTAATTTTCGCACCCAATGCCTCAAAGCCTTTAATATGTTGGTCAATTGGTCGAGGTCCTAAAAAGCAGCCTCCGGGCAAGCCGATTACAGCTTTTTTAAAGCGTCCAAGCATAGCGCCCATTAAATAATAAGAGGCACGCAGCTTTTTCACGTTGCCGTTTGGTAATGGCAATGCAATCATCTCTGTTGGATCAATGGTCATCTTGCCATCTTCAAACGTCACTTCCCCACCAATTTCCTCTAATAAAGCCTTTAACGTCCAAGCATCTGAAATTTCAGGTATCCCTCCAATAGTCACTGGAGAGTTCGCCAAAATTGATGCAGGAATTAAGGCGACTGCACTATTTTTTGCACCACTAACTTTAATTGTACCTTGTAGACGATTCTCGCCAGTAATTTTATAAACATCCATTTTGCGTTCTCCCTCATGATTGGAAAGTAGTTTTTTGCGATTGGCTCACTTTATAATCTTATTATTCGCTTTTTCTCTTATTCCAATCCGCTAAAAATCCTTCAATTCCTTTTTCCGTTAATGGATGGTTGAAAAGTTGCTTTAATACTTTAAATGGAGTCGTTGAAATATGTGCGCCCGCTAAAGCTGCTGCTGTAACATGCTGTGGATGGCGAACAGAGGCAGCAATAATTTGCGTATCGATATTATGGATTGTAAAAATATCTGCAATTGTTTCGATGAGCTCAACACCATTTTGACCAATATCATCTAAACGGCCGATAAATGGTGACACATATGTAGCACCTGCACGCGCAGCCATTAATGCTTGGTTGGCACTAAAGATTAATGTTACGTTTGTTTTAATGCCTTTGTTGGCAAAGAAGCGACAAGCCTCTAATCCTGCTGGTGTCATTGGTAGCTTTACTGTAATATTTGGCGCAATTGCAGCTAATTCCAAGCCTTCTTTAATCATACCTTCTGCATCAAGTGCAATCACTTCTCCACTTACAGAGCCGTCAACAAGCTCCGCGATTTCACGAAGACGATCATGGAAAGAAACATTCTCTTCTTTAGCAACTAATGATGGGTTTGTTGTCACTCCTGATAAAATACCCCATGCATGTGCCTCTTTAATCTCTTCAAAGTTTGCTGTATCAATGAAAAATTTCATACTATTTCCTCCTGATCATTCCTTAATTATATTTAGTCTTTGCCAAAATTCATGATTTCAAAAACAAGAGAAGGTCGATTGATAGCATCAACACTTCTCTTATTATGTGTATTTATCTATACTTTTTCCATATATGAAATGCAAAAATTATGCTTTTTGTGCACTACCAAATTCGCGGATTTTACCAATAACCGTTGCTTTAATCGCTTCACGTGCTGGCCCAAGGAATTTACGAGGGTCATAAACAACTTTATCATTGTCAAGAATTTCACGAATTACTTTTGTTGCTTCAATTTGATTTTCAGTATTGACGTTAATTTTAGCTGTACCTAATGAAATGGAGCGTTGGATATCCTTTGTTGGAATACCTGTACCACCATGTAAAACAAGCGGAAGGTCTGCTAACTTAGAAATTTCCTCCATTTCCTTAAAGCCTAGGTTTGGCTCACCTTTGTAAGGACCATGTACAGAACCAAGCGCTGGTGCTAAGCAATCGATATCTGTGAGCTCAACCATTTTACGGCACTCCTCTGGATCAGCATAAATAATACCGCCAATAACACCGTCTTCATCGCCACCAACTGTTCCTAATTCTGCCTCAACGGAAACACCTTTAGCATGTGCGTACTCTACTACTTCCGAAGTAATTTTGACATTTTCGTCAAATGGATGATGTGATGCGTCAATCATAACAGAGGTAAAGCCTGCATCAATTGCTTCTTTACATTTTGCAAAGCTAGAACCATGATCAAGATGAATCGCTACAGGAACTGTAGTACCATAAGATTCCATTAAACCTTTTACCATATGAACGACAGCGATAAAGCCGCCCATATATTTGCCTGCGCCTTCTGAAACACCAAGAATCACTGGTGATTTTTCTTCTTCTGCTGCCTGTAAAATTGCTTGCGTCCATTCAAGGTTGTTAATGTTGAATTGACCAACAGCGTAACCTTCTGCTTTTGCTTTAATTAACATCTCTTTCATAGATACTAATGCCATACTAAAAATCCTCCTTATAGGACTATTCTTTCTACATAAATATGCTCCTCAATCATAGCAAAAATAATAGCCCCTGAAAAGCAGGGGCTATTATTTTCTACACGAAAGCGCAGTGAAACGAAGCGTCAGTGTCCACCGAAGTGAAGTGAAACGCAACATAGGCTCTCTTGCCCCTGAAAAGCAGGGGCTATTATTTTTGCTATGATCTAAGGAAATACACGTGATTTAAGAGTAGATACCCGCGGAGTCCATGCTAATACACGCGGCTCTGAGCTAAATACGCACGAAATAACTAAAATAAAAACAGGCCGTGTAGCTACACCGCCCGTTAGTTAAACTTGTAATGTTTTATTAACCTCATCACGCACTTCAAAAATATCAAAAGGCTTTGTAAAGTAACGAATTGCTCCTAGCTTTAAAGCTTCTTGTACAACATCTAGCTCACCATATGCTGTCATCATAAATACTGGAAGCTTTGGCCATTTCTCTTTTAAACGTCTTAAAATTTCAATACCATCCATTCCCGGTATTTTCATATCTAATAACACACAATCCATCTCTTGCTCACTGGCAAACTTTAATGCCTCTGGTCCATTAGCTGCTAAATATGTCGTATAGCCTTCCTTTTTCAATACTTCATTTAATAGCAACCGAATCCCCTGCTGATCATCGACAATTAATAATCTTTTCACATTCCATCATTCCATTCCACCCTTTTTTATTTTATTGTTTCATAAAAATTTTCTTCATTATTAATTATTCGCCTTTTTCCGCGTAATACCTTCTAATATTGTAAATTATCTGCTTTTGCTTTCTATCTTGTCCACCTCTATAATATGGAGAGAGGTGGGAACATGTCAAAAATTTTAACAACACAATTAAGTGGTTTACTACAACGAATTACGCAAAATGAAGAAGATGCCATTGAGGAAACAGCAAGGCTCCTTGCACAAGCAGCCATTGGTGAAGGACATGTCTATTTCGCTTGCTTTGGTGAAATGCAAACGATTGAGCTAAATGCCTTGCAAGCAGTTGAGCCATTCCATAAATTGGTTCCTTGGACAGCAGATACGGTTTTAACGGAGGCAGATCGTGTTTGTATTTTTACCCGTAGTGCATATAACATAGAAGCATTAGCCTTAGCGGAAGAATTACATCAGCGCTTTATTCCATTTGCGGCTATTGCTAGTGAAGTGGCAAATGCCGACAATCCGCTGGCAGATTTAGCTTATACGTATATTTCTACACGTGTTAAAGGTGGTTTATTGCCAAACGATGCTGGACAGCGAATTGTTGTACCACATGCGCTTGCTGGTCTTTTTGTGTACGAAGCAATAAAAATAGCCTATGATGAAATGCTGGAATTTGATGAGGAAGAGCTGTAGAATAACAGAATTTCTAGTAAAGAAAAACCCAAACTATTTGTATGAAACAGCCATTTAGTGTTTCGTAATAGTTTGGGTTTTGTTATTTATTGTTTATTTAAATGTTGCTCCAATAAAGTCGCGGAACAATGGTTGTGGACGGTTTGGACGTGATACTAGCTCTGGGTGGAATTGGCAGGCTACAAAGAATTCATTATCAGGCAGCTCAATAATTTCCACTAATTTTCCATCAGGGCTTGTTCCTGAGAAGACAAGTCCTGCTGCTTCCATTGCCTCACGGTACTCGTTGTTAAATTCATAGCGGTGACGGTGGCGCTCATATACAAGCTCTTTGCCATAAGCTTTGCTTGCTTTAGAGCCATCTTTTAATTTACATGGATATAATCCTAAGCGTAATGTACCACCAATATCTACATTATCATTTTGATCTGGTAAAAAGTCGATAATTGGATACTCTGTATCTGCATCAAGCTCTGTAGAATGCGCACCTTTTAAGCCAAGAACATTACGAGCAAACTCTACTGTTGCTAGCTGCATGCCTAGGCAAATACCTAGGAAAGGTACATTGTTTTCACGCGCATATTGGATCGCTAAAATTTTCCCCTCAACACCACGATCACCAAAGCCACCTGGTACTAAAATAGCATCAACGCCTTTTAATAGGCTCGCTACATTGTCCGCTTCTACATGCTCTGCATTAATCCATTCAATATCAATATCCGAATTAAATGCATAACCTGCATGCTTTAATGCCTCTACAACTGAAATATAAGCATCTTGTAGCTCCACATATTTCCCTACTAACGCTATTTTTCTTTTATTTGGTAGATTTTTCACTTTTTCTACAAGGTCGCGCCATTCTTCCATATCTGCCTCTGGTGCTTCAATACCAAAATGATCTAGCACAATATCATCAATATCTTGTGCATGTAGGTTTAATGGCACTTCATATAAATGCTCCGCATCGCGAGATTCAATAATTTCATGTGGTTGCACATCACAGAATAAAGCTAATTTTTCCTTCATATCCTGTGGTACTTCTTGCTCTGTACGCACAACAATAATATTTGGTTGAATGCCTAGAGAGCGTAATTCTTTCACAGAATGTTGTGTTGGTTTTGTTTTTAATTCACCAGCAGCTTTAATATAAGGAATTAATGTACAGTGGATATACATGACATTATCATGCCCTAAGCTTGTTTTCATTTGACGAATGGCTTCAAGGAATGGCAATGATTCGATATCCCCTACTGTTCCGCCAACCTCTGTAATTACTACATCTGCATTTGTTTCACGACCTGCACGTTGGATACGATCTTTAATTTCGTTTGTAATATGAGGAATAACTTGTACTGTTCCACCATTGTAATCACCACGACGCTCTTTCTGTAATACAGATTGGTAAACTCGGCCTGAAGTTACTGTAGAATGCTTTCCTAGGTTAATATCAATAAAACGTTCATAGTGCCCTAAGTCTAAGTCAGCCTCTGCACCATCATCTGTCACAAAAACCTCACCATGTTGATAAGGGCTCATTGTACCTGGGTCAATATTGATATATGGATCAAATTTTTGAATCGTAACTTCTAAACCACGATTTTTTAATAATCGACCTAGGGATGCTGCAACAATCCCTTTTCCAAGTGATGATACAACTCCACCTGTTACAAAAATATACTTCGTCATGAAAAATTCCTCCTTATGATGTACTAAAATTGCTAGTTCCATTGTTTGAATCGGGAATATACCCTAAAACAAGAAAAGCCGAGAATGTCTACAAAAATGTAGTCGATTCGAAGCTGTAATCGGTTCTATCTCTTTATCACTTTCCTTTAAATCCTGAAACACTAACATGTAGTCAGCCAACGTTTACAATTGTATTGGGAGAACTGGACTGAACCAAGGTAAAAAATAAAAAAACGTTCCTCCTGCATAGGTTTGCAGGGGGAACGTATTATATACACGGTCTTTCTCCTTCTTTTAAGGAGCCCAAGTAAAAGATTAAACGTAACCGTGGTAGAAGTCAAGATTTTTTACTTCTTGCCTAGAAGAAAATTCTAAGCTTATTGCTCTTAAAGCTCTTCTTCTTCCTCTTCAAACTCTTCTTCTTCATCGATAAAGTCTTCGTCAATTTCTTCATCAATGTCTTCTAAGTCGTCATCATCAAAATCGATATCTTCTTTATCATCATCTTCTTCATCAAGCTCATCGTCTTCCACGAACTCTTCAAAATCTTCATCAAAGTCAATATCTTCTTCGTCTAAATCGATATCTTCTACAAGATCATCGTCCTCATCGAGAACAGCTTTTGATTTTTTCTTTTGTACCTTTACAGAAGGCGCTGTTTCTTCTTCAATTTGCTCTACTTTAAACCATTCACGTAAGCCCCAGCCTGTTTCTTGGTTAAATAAGAAACGCCCATCTATATTGATATCTGTGTAAAATTGCAGTAAGCGAGATTTTATTTCTTCATCACTATAGCCCACAAGCTCTTGGATAATTTTCAATAAATCATTAAAAGCTATTGGGGTACGTTTTTCATTTAAAATTGCATACGCTAAGTTAATTAACGACTCTTCAGCTAATTGTTCCTTTGTCATTTCACGAAAATTCAATTCGTGCACTTCCTTTCCCTTATCACAATGGTTTTAAAATTACATGATGCTTTATTTCCAAGCGCAGCAAAAAAGCTACGCAAAAGTCACTTTTCATATCATAAGCATAATACCCATTATATACAAAGTTTTAGCCCCTTTGCTAGCTTCAATTACTGTTTTTTATATTACGCATTTTTTTAATGCCTAGATAAAATAAGTAGACAGATAATAGCAATAGAGGAATAGCGCCAATTTGCTTATTATACAGGAAAATGGCTCCCAATACTAAAGCTACTATGATGATGTAGTGAAGAATCGATTTCATCCTCTACCGCGCCTCCTCTTTTTTACAGTTCTATTATAACTAAAATACAAAAAAGTGCCTAATCCGAAGACTAGACACTTCAAATAAATTACATATTACGGCGATATTGTCCGCCTACTTCATATAAAGCTTTCGTAATTTGCCCTAAACTAGCTACTTTCACCGTTTCCATTAGCTCCGCAAAAATATTGCCATTGTTGACAGCCACTTCTTGTAAACGAGCAATCGCCGCTGCGCTTTCGTCCTCATGCTCCTTCCAGAAAGCATGTAAATTACGTATTTGTGTTTCCTTCTCCTCTGTTGATGCACGTGCAATTTCCATATTGTCAATATCTGCATCAGAAGGTGGGTTCGGATTTAAGTACGTATTAACACCAATGATTGGTAGCTCACCTGAATGCTTAAGCATTTCATAATACATAGACTCCTCTTGAATTTTACCTCGCTGATATTGTGTTTCCATTGCCCCTAGTACGCCACCACGATCATTAATGCGATCAAATTCTTCAAGAACCGCTTCCTCTACAAGGTCTGTCAATTCTTCCACAATAAATGCACCTTGCAGTGGATTTTCATTTTTCGTTAAGCCATGCTCTTTTGTAATAATCATTTGAATAGCCATAGCACGTCGTACAGATTCCTCTGTAGGTGTTGTAATCGCCTCATCATAGGCATTTGTATGCAATGAGTTACAGTTATCCTGTAATGCCATTAATGCCTGTAATGTTGTACGAATATCATTAAAATCAATTTCCTGTGCATGTAAACTGCGACCAGATGTTTGAATATGATATTTTAGCTTCTGTGCACGCTCATTTGCACCATATTTATCGCGCATAACAATCGCCCAGATACGACGAGCTACGCGCCCAATAACTGTATATTCAGGATCAAGCCCATTGGAGAAGAAGAATGATAAGTTTGGTGCAAAATCATTAATATTCATGCCACGGCTCAAATAATACTCTACATACGTAAAGCCATTTGCTAATGTAAAGGCTAATTGAGAAATAGGGTTTGCTCCAGCTTCCGCAATATGGTAACCAGAAATGGAAACAGAATAATAGTTACGCACCTTATGGTCTATAAAGTATTGCTGAATATCTCCCATTAAACGCAACGCAAACTCTGTCGAGAAAATACATGTATTTTGCCCTTGATCTTCCTTTAAAATATCAGCTTGTACTGTACCACGTACAACCTGCAATGTTTTTTCACGTGTCTCTGTAAATTCTTCAACTGTCAAAGTTCGACCAAGCTCTTGCTCACGTAATTTTACTTGCTGATCAATTGCCGTATTCATAAACATTGCTAAAATAATTGGTGCTGGACCATTAATCGTCATAGATACAGATGTGGACGGTGCACATAAATCAAAGCCTGCATACAGCTTTTTCATATCCTCTAATGTACAAATCGATACACCTGATTCCCCAACCTTCCCATAAATATCTGGACGATAATCAGGGTCTTCACCATATAATGTAACCGAGTCAAATGCTGTAGATAAACGTTTAGCATTATCATCCTTTGATAGATAATGGAATCGTTTATTTGTACGCTCTGGTGTGCCTTCACCAGCAAATTGACGCTTTGGATCTTCCCCCTCACGCTTGAATTGGAAAACACCTGCTGTATATGGAAATTCGCCAGGTACATTTTCTTTATAGACCCAGCGTAATATCTCACCATAGTCCTCAAATTTTGGCAATGCTACCTTTGGAATTTTTGTGCCAGAAAGACTTGTTGTTTTTAAAATGGTGCGTATCTCTTTGTCACGTACCTTTGTCACAAATTCATCTCCAGCATACGCTTCTTTTAAAGACTGCCAATTATCTAAAATACGCTTGGATTCCGCAGTTAATTCATCTCTGACACCTTCTGCTAAAGAAGTAAGTGAAGCGACAAGGGCATCATCTGGTGCTTTTTCCTGCACCGCTGCAATAGCACCCTCTAATTGGAATAAGCGTCTTGCAAATGCCACCTGCTGCTCTGTTTTTTTATGATAGCCCCGAACAGTATCCGTAATTTCACGTAAATAGTAGCGGCGATCATTTGGAATAATAACATCTTGCTTTTGCGTTTTAGCAAATTGCTCATAGCTTGTTTCCCAATCACTGCCTGTTTTTTGATTAATAATATTTACTAATGCGGCAAATAATGCATTTGTCCCTTTATCATTAAATTGACTTGCAATCGTGCCATACACTGGCATATTTTCAAGTGACTCATCCCATAGCTCGCGCGAACGTTGATATTGCTTTTGCACTTGACGTAATGCATCCTCAGAGCCTTTACGCTCAAATTTATTGATGGCAATAACATCAGCAAAATCAATCATATCAATTTTCTCAAGCTGTGTTGGTGCACCAAACTCACTTGTCATAACATACATGGATAAATCTGTGTATTTTGTAATTTCGGCATCACCTTGACCAATACCACTTGTTTCCACAATGATTAAATCATAGCCTGCTACGCGTACAACATCTAGCACATCGCCAATGGATGCAGATAATTCAGTACGAGAGCCTCGTGTTGCTAAGCTACGCATATAGACACGATTATTAAAGATAGCATTCATGCGAATTCGATCTCCAAGCAATGCCCCGCCTGTTTTTTGCTTTGTTGGGTCAACCGAAAGAATGGCTACACGCTTATCAGGAAACTCTTTTAAAAAGCGACGAATCAGTTCATCTGTTAAAGAGGATTTACCAGCGCCCCCTGTTCCTGTAATACCTAAGATCGGTGTGCCCTTTGAACGCTTTCTTGCTTCCTCTAGCATTTTTTGTGTTTCTTCATCTGCATTTGCCTCGGCAGCTGTGATTAAATTCGCTAAAATTTCAGGTGTTTCAGGCGTTAATGCCTCTAGCTTTTCTAAATAGTTACCTGTTGCTGTTGAGAAGTCTGTTCCTTTGATTTGCTCATTAATCATTCCTTGCAGCCCTAAAACACGGCCATCCTCTGGCGAGAAAATGCCTGCAATTCCGTAATCATGGAGCTCCTTTATTTCACGCGGTAAAATAACCCCGCCTCCACCACCATAAATTTTAATATGTGGTGCACCTTTTTCACGTAGTAAATCGTACATATACTTAAAGTATTCCATATGCCCGCCTTGGTAAGAGGAGATGGCAATCCCTTGTGCATCCTCTTGTATCGCTGCATTTACGACTTCCTCTACAGAACGGTTATGACCTAAATGAATTACCTCTACACCGCTAGCTTGCAAAATGCGACGCATAATATTAATCGAAGCATCATGTCCATCAAAAAGGCTTGATGCTGTTACAAAACGTACGTGATTTTTTGGACGATATACTTCTACCTTTGTCATCTGAAATCCTCACTCTCTCCCTGAATAAATTGAAAAAAGCCGACAATTGCATGATCGCTGTATGCAATTGCCGACAACCCCTTTACGAAATATTAGAACCCCTTTATGCCTGAAATGAACAATGTAATTTGCATTTCAATAAACTCGTCAATGGAATGCTGACGATGTAATGCCCATTTACGGAATGCCCAACTTTGCCCTGAAACGACTAAGTTATTGGCTGCTAAATGGATTTGCTTGTCTGTCATTGTTAATTCACCAGACTGCACACAACGTTTTAACAATCGCTCAAAGGTAGCAACCATTTCAAACTCTTTACTAAAAACATAGCGTTGTGCTTCTTTGGATAATGATTTTGTTTCCTGATACATAATGGTTAGCTCATCAACCATGTGATCGATTTGCAGGAAGTATTCTCGAATCATTTCTTTTAATTCTTCAATTGTTCCTGCCTTTACTTCATAGCTTGAAAGTCGCTCCATCGCATGATGATAAATGCTATCACATACAAGGTATAAAACGTCTTCTTTCGTTCGGATATATTCATATAACGTACCGATACTAAAGCCTGCTGCTTTTGCGATCTCTCTCGTTGTAGCACGATGGAATCCTTTTTCTTTAAATAGCTTAATAGCTCCTTGAATCATTTGCTCACGACGCATGGCGATTAAATTTTCATCTTTTACAGTTGACTGTACTTGGGGCCTTTTCTCTTTTTCTGGCATCCGTTATTTTGTTAGCATACGCGAGATTACTAGACGCTGAATCTCCTGCGTACCTTCATAAATTTGGGTAATTTTTGCATCACGCATAAAGCGCTCAACAGGATAATCTTTTGTATAACCATAGCCACCAAATACTTGAACCGCCTCTGTTGTTACACTCATTGCCGTATCGCCAGCCATTAATTTCGCCATTGCAGATGCTTTACCATATGGTAGGTTATTAGATTCTAACCAAGCAGCTTGGTATGTTAGCAGTCGAGATGCCTCAATTTGAGTTGCCATATCTGCTAGTTTAAAGGATACGCCTTGATTAGCAGCGATCGGCTTGCCAAATTGTACACGTTCTTTTGCATAGTCTACTGCTGCATCTAATGCTCCCTGCGCAATACCAACAGCTTGAGCCGCAATACCATTACGTCCACCATCTAATGTTGTCATCGCAATTTTAAAGCCTTCTCCCTCAGCTCCAAGCAGATTTTCCTTTGGCACACGGCAATTATCGAAAATAATCTCCGTTGTAGGTGATGAACGAATACCTAGCTTTTTCTCCTTTTTCCCTACAGAGAACCCTTCGAATCCTGCTTCTACGATAAATGCAGATGTACCATGCTTTGCTTCTGGGTCTGTTACTGCAAATACAATATATGTATCCGCTACTCCACCATTTGTAATAAAGATTTTTGAGCCATTTAAAATATAATCATCACCATCACGCTTCGCATACGTTTTCATACCACCTGCATCTGAGCCTGAGCCTGGTTCTGTTAAGCCGTATGCACCAATATGCTTCCCTTCAGCCATTGGACGGAGATATTTTTGCTTTTGCTCTTCTGTGCCAAACTTATAAATCGGCCAGCCAGCTAGTGATGTATGTGCAGATAATGTTACTCCTGTTGAAGCACAAACTCGTGATAACTCCTCAACAGCAATGACATATGCGAGGTAATCAAATCCTGCGCCACCATATTCCTCTGGCCATGGAATACCTGTTAACCCAAGCTCCGCCATTTTATCGAATATCGCACGGTCAAATTCTTCCTTTTCATCACGTTCTGCCGCTGTTGGTGCTACTTCATTTACTGCAAAATCACGAATCATTTCACGTAATTGCTCATGCTCTTCTGTTAATTGAAAGTTCATTGTCCATTTCCCCTTTGCATTAAACTTTGTTTGATTGTGATACTCTGGATTGAGCGCTTATTATTTCAATAAATGTTTGCTAATGACCAATCGTTGAATTTCACTTGTACCTTCATATATTTCTGTCACTTTGGCATCGCGGAAATAGCGTTCCACAGGGTAGTCCTCTGTATAGCCGTAGCCACCGAATACTTGAACAGCCTCAATTGCCGTTTGTACGGCTGTACGTGATGCAAAAAGCTTAGCCATTGAGGCTTCCGCTCCACATGGTAAGCCTTTCGCACGTAAATCTGCTGCACGATAGACTAAGAGCTTTGCTGATTCAACAGCCGTAGCCATATCCGCAAGCTTAAAGCTAACTCCCTGCTGGGCAGCAATCGGCTTGCCAAATTGAATGCGCTCCTTAGCGTAGGCTGTTGCAGCTTCAAGTGCTGCCTCTGCAATACCTAGAGCCTGTGCGGCAATACCAATTCGACCAACATCTAAATTAGCCAGTGCAATTTTAAAGCCTTCTCCCTCTTTCCCCAATAGGTTGTCGGCTGGAATTCGGCAATTATCAAATGTTAGCTGCACTGTACGTGAGCCATGTAAGCCCATTTTCTGCTCATCTTTGCCAATAATAAGCCCCGGTGTACCTTTTTCTACAATAAACGCAGAAATCCCTCGTGTTTTCTCCGCTGGATTAGTGGAGGCGAATACAATATATACATCAGCCTCTCCACCATTTGTAATAAATGCCTTTGAGCCGTTGATGACATAGTCATCGCCATCTCGTACTGCCTTGGATTGTAAAGAACCTGCGTCTGAGCCAGCACTTGGTTCCGTTAAACAAAATGCACCTAAATATTCCCCTGTGGCAAGCTTTGGTACATAGCGTTTCTTTTGTTCATCATTGCCAAAATAAATAATTGGATTTGTTCCAACAGAAGTATGCACCGATAAAATAACACCCATTACAGCGCTTACTTTTGATAGTTCATGAATCGCAATAATATACGATGTAAAATCCATCTCTGAGCCACCTAGCTCTTCTGGCGTTGTAATGCCCATTAAGCCAAGCTCGCCCATTTGTTCAAGAAGCTCGCGTGGAAACTCCCCTGCTTCCATACGCTCGATCCATGGCTGAATTTTTTCCTGAGCAAACTGACGCACCATATCACGCATCATCAATTGCTCATCTGTAAATTGCAAATGCATCTATCATGTCACCCCTCTAAGTTGTCACGTAACATTTAAATAATCCCATCCCCATAGCATTATTCATATACGTAAAAGCCTCTTCCTGATTTCTTTCCTAGCCAGCCTGCTGCCACGTATTTACGAAGCAACGGGCACGGACGGTACTTACTATCGCCTAGACCCTCATGTAAAATTTCCATAATGTATAGGCATGTATCTAAGCCAATAAAGTCAGCTAATGTTAATGGTCCCATCGGATGGTTCATCCCAAGCTTCATGACATTGTCAATGGCTTCCTTTGTTGCTACCCCTTCATAAAGCGCATAAATTGCTTCATTAATCATTGGTAGTAAAATACGGTTTGAAATAAAGCCTGGAAAATCGTTTACTTCCACAGGTGTTTTAGCTAACTTAAGTGTCATTTCTTCAACCGCCTTGTATATCTCGTCAGCTGTTGCTAAACCTCTAATAATTTCAACAAGCTTCATCACAGGTACAGGATTCATAAAATGCATACCAATAACCTGCTCTGGACGCTTTGTCACCGCTGCAATTTCTGTAATTGGTAGTGAAGAGGTATTTGTCGCTAAAATAGCATGTGCTGGTGCAATCTCATCAAGCTGCTTAAAGATCGTTTGCTTGACATCCATATTTTCGACAGCAGCTTCAATAACAATATCTACACCACTAGCATCCTGTAAATCTAAGGATGTGTGAAGTCGTCCTAAAATAGCTGCTTTCTCTTCCTCGGTTTTACGTCCTTTTTCAACATCACGCGATAAATTTTTTATAATAACCCCTAATCCACGCTCTAAAAATTCTTGTTTCACGTCATTTAATGTCACTTCATAGCCTGCCTGTGCGCAAACTTGTGCAATACCGGAGCCCATTTGTCCTGCCCCAATGACCATTACTTTTTGAATTCCCATCTGTTTAGTCCCCCTGTTTTGGTACTTCAATCATAATTGCATCGCCTTGCCCACCGCCTGAACAAATAGCTGCAATGCCAATACCACCGCCACGGCGCTTTAACTCCTGTGCAAGTGTTAATATAATGCGTGCTCCAGATGCACCAATTGGATGACCTAAAGCAACTGCTCCACCATTAACATTGACTTTTTCTGCATCTAAATCTGCTAATTGTGTGCTAACTAAGGCAACTGCTGCAAAAGCTTCATTGATCTCAAATAGGTCAACATCTGCTAGTGATTTATTGGTCTTTTTCAATAATTTATTAATAACAAGCCCCGGTGTTTGTGGGAAATTTTCTGGTTCAATTGCAAGCTCTTCATGACCAATAATAAAGGCTAGTGGTTCCCGACCTTCACGTGCAGCACGTTCCTCACTCATCACAACAAGTGCACATGCTCCATCATTTACTCCTGGTGCATTTCCTGCTGTAATCGTGCCCTCCTTATCAAAGGCTGGCTTTAGCTTTGCTAATATTTCCATAGATGTACCCGCTCTTGGTGCTTCGTCTGTAGCGACAATAAGCGGTTCGCCTTTTCGCTGTGGAATTTCTACTGGTACGATTTCCTCCGCAAAATAGCCTTTTTCAATAGCCGCAAGCGCACGTTCATGACTGCGTACAGACCACGCATCCTGCTCTTCACGGCTTAATGAAAATTCTCTAGCTGTTGTATTACCATAGTTCCCCATATGTGGTCTTGCTTTATCAAACGCACATGTTAAGCCATCATAAAGCATGCCATCGACCATTGTTGAATCTCCCATACGTAAGCCTGTTCGACCATTTAACAAGTAATATGGCGCATTGGACATAGACTCCATACCACCAGCAACAATCACCTCTTCGTCCCCTAATCGAATCAATTGATCTGCCAATGTTACTGCGCGCATCCCCGACGCACAGACTTTATTGATTGTTTCGGTTTTTACACCTATTGGTAAATTAGCTTTGATAGCAGCTTGTCGTGAAGGAATTTGCCCCTGTCCCCCTTGTAAAACAGAGCCTAAAATCACTTCATCTACTTCCTCTGCTGCTAGATTTGCTTTCTCTAATGCCCCTTTGATTGCAATCGCACCTAGATCACTTGCCTGCAATGCTGCTAGTGAGCCACCAAACTTACCAAATGCTGTTCTTGCTCCTGCTAAAATTACAGCTCTATTCAAGTAAAACACCCCTTTTGTTTTACATTCACAATGAAGCGGCGAAGTATCATTAATTGACTGAACGCTCGCTCGACTTCTACCGATGAAAAATGGGAGTATCAAATGCCACTCCCATTTCCATTTAATCTTATTCTACAAAACAATTTTTTAATGTGCAATTTATATTTTTCAGATAATGAAAATATTGCTGCAATAGCAATTACTTTTCTGCGTTTGATTCTCCATTTTCTATCGAGGCCACTACTTCTTCAAGTGTTTCCTCACCTGAAGTTTCCACTGCTTTTACCTTTTCCCCAAATACTGAACGCTCCAATAATTCTGCAATATCAAATGTGCCAATGGCATCTTCAACCTCTTTTGCCTTCGTACCATCCTCTAGCATTGTTAAGCAATAAGGGCAGCCAGAAGAAATAACGGATGCATTCGTTGCTAAAGCTTGCTCTGTACGAGCTACATTAATACGGTTGCCGACATGCTCCTCCATCCACATTAAGCCACCACCTGCACCACAGCACATTGCTGTTTCGCGATTACGCTCCATTTCTACCAGTTTGACCCCTGGAATGCCACGTAAAATCTCACGTGGTGCATCATAAACGTCATTATAACGACCTAAGTAGCAGGAATCGTGGAAGACAATTGTTTCATGAACCTCATAATTTAACGCTAGTCGATTTTCTTCAATTAGCTGGTTCAATAATTCTGTATGGTGATATACCTCACCCTTCCAGCCAAAATCTTGATATTCATTTTTAAAAATATTGTACGCATGAGGATCAATTGTTACGATTTTTTTCACATCATTTTTGACGAATTCATCAATATTAGCTGTTGCTAGTTCCTGGAATAAAAATTCATTTCCTAAACGGCGAGGCGTATCCCCTGAGTTTTTCTCTTTATTACCTAAGATTGCAAACTTCACGCCTGCTTCGTTTAATAGACGACAGAAAGCTAAAGCAATTTTTTGTGAGCGATTATCAAATGCCCCCATTGAGCCAACCCACAATAGATATTCCATTTCCTCGCCAGATTTCTTTAGCTCTTTTACTGTTGGAATATGGATTGTTGGGTCTAAATCACGCCAATTTTCTTTTTCTTTACGGTTTAAGCCCCAAGGATTGCCTTGTCGTTCGATATTTGTCATTGCACGTTGCGCATCTGGGTTTACTTTCCCTTCCGTCATTGTTAAATAACGACGTAGGTCAATAATTTTATCCACATGCTCATTCATTACTGGACATTGATCCTCACAGTTACGACAAGTTGTACAAGCCCAAATCTCTTCCTCTGTAATAACATTGCCAATTAAAGATGGACTGTAAATATCTTCAATTACTGCACCTTCAGCACCAGCTGCCATTGCAAGCTGATTACCCTTTGTATTCGCAAAAAATTGATAAGGAACCCATGGCTTTTGCTTTGTCACAACTGCACCTGTAAATGTTAAATGATCACGTAGCTTTACGATTAAATCCATAGGTGATAGCATTTTTCCTGTTCCTGTTGCTGGACACATATTTGTACAGCGTCCACATTCTACACAGGAGTATAAATCAAGCATTTGCTTTTGTGTGAAGTCCTGTATGCGTCCAACCCCAATTGCAGGCATTTCCTCTTCACTCTCAGCATTTTCTAAAGCTTCAAAATCGATTGGTGTTAATGTACCTGCTCGATCTAAGCGATTCATATAAACGTTAAGCGGACTAACAATTAAGTGGAAATGCTTAGATTGTGGTACATAGACAAGGAATGTTAATAGAATTAAAAGGTGTGCCCACCACATTACATAAAACACACCAGCGGCAACTGATGTAGGTAGGAAGCCAAAAATAGCAGCAATGCTAGAAGCAACTGGCTCTGTATATGTTAGCCCTTCACCATGCCAAATTAACCCCATACCATTCGCGATTAATGTCGATACCATTAAGCCACCAATGAAAATCAATACTAGTCCATTTTTCCAGCCACGTTTTAAACGTACTAGCTTTTCAACATAACGGCGGTAAAATGCCCATACTACCGCTATTAAAATCATTAAAACAACAAGCTCTTGGAAGAATGTAAAAACACCATAGAAAATGCCTAAAGGCAAATGTGAGCCCGGTGCTAATCCTTTCCAAATTAAATCAATGGCCCCTAGCTGCACCATTAAAAATCCATAGAAGAACATTACATGGATTAAACCACTTTTTGGATCTTTTAATAGCTTATTTTGACCAAATACATTGACCATAATATAACGCAGTCGTTCTTTAACACTTTCATCAAACTCAACCTTTTTTCCCAATTGCACATACTTATAGCGTGTTTTTAACAGATAGAAGAACAACCCTACTGCATAAAGCACAACCACGACTGTTAAAATAATATTGGCAATTAATAATGGACTCATGGTTGGTCCCCCCCCTTTAATTTGTCGCAATTTCTCTCTTTGTGGCAAATTTGCTAGTTCATACAGAAATGTAAGTCACTTAATCATTATATTCCTATTCTAATAAATGAGTGAGCATTCAGTCAACATAAAACAGAAAATCTTTCTGATAATTTTCTATTCTTACATTTTACAAGAAAAAAAGCCACCCTGATTTTTTCAAAGTGACTCTTTCAGCTAAATTATTTTTTAAAAACATTCCCGCTGCGAATATATTCAACATCTGCTACATTTAATCGAACATTGACAACACGTGCTGCTGCAAATAAATAATCGGATAAACGGTTTAAATATTTTTGTACAACCTTTGGTACATCTTCGACTTCTTTCATAAGTGTTACCATTTCACGCTCCGCTCGGCGTGCCACTGTACGTGCAATGTGTAGAGTTGCCGCAGCTGGTGCACCTCCCGGTAAAATAAAGCGTTGAAGAGGCGGTGCTTCATCTGACAATGCATCAATACGAGATTCTAACACTTCAATCGGCTGCTCTGTTAGCTTATAATGGCGCTCCTTCATCACATTAGCAAGATCACCGCCAGCATCAAACAGCTCATGCTGAATCGTTTCTAGGTCTGTTAAAATATCCTGAAACAGCGCTGCATCTAATTCACTAACAGCCTTGCCAATAAAAGAATTTAGTTCATCGATGGCTCCATACGCCTCCACACGCAAACTATCTTTATCAACACGTCCACCAATAAGGCTTGTTTTCCCCGTATCGCCTGTTTTCGTATAAAGCTTCATTTCCCTCATCCTCCTAGGACTGACTTTTATAATTCTTAATAGCCTGAACTGTTGTTTCAAAAACACCCTTGGCAATTATTTTTCCTACCTCTGTAATCGGGCCAGCATACAGCATTTCTTCCCCTTTTTGTGTTGCAGCAATTAACAAGCTATCCGTAGCTGTCCCTGTAGCAATTGTTCCGCTACGTGCATCATGAATATTTTCTGATTGCAGCGCTTTTGTCTTCGCCTCAGTAGCGGTCATTGTCGCCTGTAAAAATGCCTCCTCAGATAAGCAGCCATTAATAATCACCCATGTATTAATTGTACCAATATATGGCTCATCCTGCCGTTCATACACACGCGATACATCAACCGCATTGCCAACACCAGCTGTTACAGCTACTATCATATTGCCAAAGGGTGCAGAAAATTCATTGATTGCTACAAGAGATGTTGGCACTGCCGTTAGCATTACCACCGTGCTCGTAGGTGCAAAATTTTCTCTCTGTAAAAATTCATTGACCTCTCGTTTTACATCACTAATCACATAATCACCTGGCACTGAACGATTTAATAAGCAGGTATACCAGCCAATGCCGGGATTATGTACGGCTGAAGATACTGTTTTTAAAGGAATTTCTGATTGTAGCTGAATATAATGCTCCGTTATTGTAAAATGCTCTTTTTGAATAATAGCACGTTGCTGCCGATCACTTGTTGTAGGCATTATTGTAATTTGGGGCTTTGGAATTTCAGGATGTGCATAGGTTGCTACTCTTGCTTGATAAACATCTTCAATTTGTGAGGCAATAATGACTTCATGTGGTGCGCCAAATGCTCGCATCTGCCCGCTCTCCATTAGCAATAATTCATCACAATAAAGCGAGGCTAAATTCATATCATGCAATACCATCACAACTGTTAAACCACATTCCACAGCCTCTTTGCGCACCATATCTAAAATTTGACGTTGATGGGCAATATCTAGATGGTTTGTTGGCTCATCTAGCAATAAAATTTCTGCGGTTTGAGCAAGTGCCTGTGCCACAAATACTCGTTGCTGCTCTCCACCTGATAGAAATTCCATCGGTGTATGCTCATAACGTTTAACGCCTGTCTGCAGCATCGCATGTTGGACAGCCTGCTCATCACGCTCAGACCAGCTAGCAAAAAAGCCTGTTTGGTGTGGATAGCGTCCAAGCGCAACAACCTCTCGCACACTATTGGAAAAGGCATTAGCATGTAGCTGCGGTAAAACAGCCATTTTTTTCGCTAGAGCACGTGCATTATAAGAAAGAATAGGTTTCCCATCAATCGCAATTGCGCCTGTAGCAGCTGGCAAAATACCGCTTATAACCTTTAATAATGTAGACTTTCCACTACCATTGGGTCCTAAAATACCAAGCACTTTTCCCTTTTCAACCGTAAAGCTAATATCTTTGACAATCGGTGTATCTTCATAGCCACCTGACAGATGTTTAACAACAATCATGCCCGCACCCCCTTGCTTTTACGCTGCTTATAAAAAATATAAGAAAAAACGGGCGCTCCAATAAAGGCTGTGATTACACCAATAGGCAGCTCTCTTGGCAAAATGATTGTACGTGCTACTAAATCACAAACAATTAGTAATGTTGCTCCATTTAAAAATGATAGTGGTAGCAAATGACGATGGTCAGAGCCCCAAATCATTCGTGTCATATGTGGCACAACTAATCCTACAAAGCCAATTGTACCAGACACTGCTACAGCAGCTCCTGTTAGCATAGAGCCACCTGCTAAAATGATATACTTACTACGCTTCACATTAACCCCTAAATGCCTAGCACGCTCCTCACCATATAATAAAACATTTAGCTCTCGTCTTTGTGTCCACAGCATAAGAGAGCCAATCACTACGAATGGGATAATCATTTGTACATATGGCCAGCCTCGCATCGATACCGAGCCAAGCAGCCAGCCCACTACTTGTCGTAGCTCCTCACCCGATAAAGCAATCATTAAAGAAATCAATGAACCTAAAAAGGAGCTAAAAATAACACCTGTTAAAATCAATGTTTCCATCTTCAATGAACGATCTATCGCTCTCGCAAAGGTCATCACAATAATCATTGTAAAAATCGCACCAATCATGCTGAAGATTGGCAACGTATACAGTCCTACAGCAGGGATTGATATACTTAAAAAAATTGTCATTACCGCACCAACAGAAGCACCAGAAGAAACACCTAATGTGTAAGGGTCAGCTAATGGATTTTTTAATAATCCTTGGAAAGCAGCCCCTGCAATCGCAAGAGAAGCCCCTACTAGCCCTGCTAATAACACACGTGGCAAGCGAATTTTCCAAAAAATATTGGCGGCTGTTTCATCAACCGCCTGATTCCATAAAATTTCAAATGGAATATGAACTGAGCCTATTGCTGCACCGCACCAAATACTGATGATAAGAAGCATGCATGCTACGAAATAGGCTCCTGTTATTTTTTTCACTCAAATACCTCTGGGTGGATCGCTTTTGCTAATTCCTCAAGTCCCTCTGCTAAACGTGGTCCTTGACGGCTTGTTGTACTTTCATCTACTTGCACGATTGCATTATTTTTCACGGCATTTACTGTATCAAAGCCAGCACGCTGTGGAATTTTTGTTAAAATATCTGGTACATAGTGGTATGTCACGATCAGCACATCTGGGTTTTTCGCGATAATTTGCTCTGCATCAATCTTATACCAATCTTCACCATCTGCTGCTACATTTTCTGCATGAAGCATTTCTAGCATAGCGTTCATAAATGTACCATTACCAGCTACATAAATATCTGGCTCATCGGATGCTTCTACTAGGACTTTCTTAGGCTCAACATCCTTCACTTTAGCTTGAATCTCTTCTACCTTCGCCTTCATATTAGCGATGATTTTTTCAGCCTCTGGTAGCTTCCCTGTAGCACGGCCAAGCTGCTCAATTGTTGCATATGTTTCATCAAAATCC
Organism: Lysinibacillus sp. NPDC098008; assembly: GCF_044760715.1. Taxonomy (NCBI): domain Bacteria; kingdom Bacillati; phylum Bacillota; class Bacilli; order Caryophanales; family Bacillaceae; genus Lysinibacillus; species Lysinibacillus sp. NPDC098008. The sequence continues at coordinate 68,277 of NZ_JBIWBA010000013.1, read as the reverse complement.
TGTGCATTTTTCACAACAAATACTTTTACACCTGCTGATTCGAGCTGTGCAATCGCTGCTTCTGATAAGGACATGCTAGATTCATGTGAAAACACAATATCTGGCTGTAGGGCAATAACCTTCTCAATATCGTACTCCATACCACCAACCTTTTCCTTATCAGCAGCCTCAGGTGGGTAATCATCATTATCTGTCACACCTACAATTTCATCATTTAAACCAAGTCCAAATAATATTTCTGTATTACTCGGAATAAGCGAAACAATTTTCTTAGGAGGCGCTTCAAGTGTAATCTCCTTCCCAAGCGCATCTGTCATTGTCATTGGGAATGTAGCTTCATCCTCCTGCGCTGTACCTTGCTCTGTTTGTGACTCGTCCGTTGAAGGCTTAGTATTCTTATCTTCCTGTCCACAGGCAGCAAGTATACCGATTGCTAAAAATGCGGATAACCCTATTTTCCAAAACTTCTTCATTATAATCCTCCTTATTTATCTACCGTTGCTTTGAATAATGGCATGACAGAGCAGCCACTATTCAATCGATTTTATTATACACGAAAAGAAAAAAAGTCGCCTCCATCTCAAGGCAACTGACTTTAATTGAGTTAAAAAATGATAAAGGCATCGAGAAGTTCAAGCTCGATGCCTTTTGTCTATGGTTCGAAGGGTGACTGCATATTATTATACAATTTCGGAAAAATATCGTATGGTCTTCATCTCTGCACCCATTTGTCGTAACGACCATGTCTGCTCTAAATATATATCTGCTAGTTTTTCATATTTACCACCAAATTTTTGTGCCCATTCCACAGCTACGACACTTTCATAAAGATGCGCCATTTTTTTTGCCATTTCTTTTGCTTCAAATGTTTTAGTCGCGTCATCTAAAGCACTAAACCGTTGTAATGTTTCAGTTAGTATCGCTAATTGCTCTTTGACAATTTTCACTAATGGGCTATCTGCTAGCGGTGCTAATCGTTCTCCCATCTTCTGCACAAATAATTGATGTGCATGAAATTTATCTACTAAACGAATTAGCTCCAAGGCAAGAATATTTGCAGTCCCCTCCCATACTGTTAGCACCTGTGCATCTCTTAGTAAACGAGGTGTCACAAAATCCTCAATATAGCCATTTCCACCGTGCAATTCAAGCGCCTCACTTGCATAGTGAACAGCTTGTTCTGCTGTTTCCTTTTTCATAATGGCAATATATAAGCGATTCATAATAATATCCTGCTCTGTTCCTTGCCCACTCGTTACTTTGTCATATAGTTGTATAAGATCAAAAACAGTTGCTACTTCAACATGTAGCTTAGCTGCAAAGTTACCTAATGTATCCTGAATCATCGGATAATGTGTCAATGGCTTACCGAAGGCATAGCGATTTGTTACATAGTGCTTTGCCTCTAAATAGCCACGACGCATAATGCCAAGCGATGCAACTGCATTACAAATTCTCGATAAATTGAGTGCCTCCAGCATATAATAAATTCCCTTATGTTGCTCACCCACCACATAAGCAAGTGCCCCATCAAACTCCACCTCACCTGACGGAACAGCCCGAACACCTAATTTATCCTTTAAGCGTCGAATCCGAAGATTATTGACGCTTCCATCCTCCTGTCGCCACGGCACTGCAAATAATGTTAAGCCTTTAGAGCCCGCCTGTGCCCCCTCTATACGTGCTAGCACCATGGCAACTCCACACATACCCGCATTGGAGGCAAAATATTTTTCGCCATAAAGACGATAGGCATCTCCATCTTTTCTTGCCTCCACAATATTTGCGCCAACATCTGAGCCTCCCTGACGCTCTGTTAAAAATGTTGCACCTTCATAAAGCTCTGTGTCACCTGTTGCACAAACATGCGGTAAGAAGCGCTGCTTTACCTCCTTATCTGCATAATGGTCTAAAAGATAGGCTGTAGCCATTGTCAATGTAACAGGACAATAAAAGCCAAGCTCTGCGTGCGACAGTAAGTAGCCCTGCGCAAAGCTATAAACGTAATTCCCCTTGCGACCTAATTGCGGGATAGCTTTATGCACATAGCCAACAATACCTGTATTATATGTTTCCTCAATCGTTTTTTTATAGCCATCATTAACCCAAATTTCAGATATCTCTTCACCATAGGCATTATATCTTTGAAGCTTCGGCTCACCTTGTCGATCTGTATGCCTTGCCCGTACATCAATATCATTCGCACATAACTCTCCAAAATCTGTAAGCTCACGCTGTGCATATGTTAAAAGCTCTTGGTCTAGCATCATCTCTAATACTTTGTGCAGTGTATCATCCTCTGTAAAAAAATTTGTTGTACGTCTGGCTTCCTGCTGTAATACTTTCATGCTAGTTCACCTCTTGCCCCTTTAAGGATTGTTTTAAAATTTTGCCCGATGCATTACGTGGCAGCGCTTCTACTTTTTCAAAAATACGTGGAATTTTATATTTGGCAAGATGCTTCTCTAAATAGGCTTTTAAAGCCTTCTCATCAATATCATGCTTTGCAGCATAAACAGCCTTTACTGTTTCTCCCCACTGTGGATGTGGCACACCAATAACAGCCACCTCAAAAATGCCCTCATAGCTTAGCAGACAATCCTCAATTTCCTTTGGATAAATATTGACACCACCTGAAATAATGACATCCTTTTTACGATCAACAATCCAAATAAAGCCATCCTCATCCATACGTGCTAAATCTCCTGTTTTTAGCCACCCATTTATAAAGGCTGCATTTGTCGCCATTTCATCCTTATAATAGCCAAGCATATTGCCCTCACCAAACAGGGCAATTTCACCTATTTCACCAACACCTACATCCTCCCCATTGTCATTCATGATTCGTAGCTCTGTGCCAAGTGGTGCTCGTCGTCCAATACTTCCTGCCTTTGCAGCATGTTCTTCACCAAACAATAATGAGCCGCTTGGACCTGCCTCTGTTAGACCATAGACGCATGTTAACTGCTCTGTTCGGAAAGCCTGCTGAATAAAACGAATTTCATTTTGAGATAATGGCGCACCACCATATACCCACCATTTCATCGACGCTAGATCAGCCGTTTGTAAACGTGGCATTTGTGCTGTTAACAAATAGGCAACTGGCGCACCAAAGAAGTGAGTTGTTCTTTCCTGCTCAATGGAGTCAATCAATAGGTCTGGTGTAAATGTTGGTGTTAATACATTTGTTGAGCCTACAAGTACCCCTGCCATTAAAAATAAATGCAGTGGCGCTGAATGCGTTAATGGCATCATCAGCAAAATACGGCTTTCAGGCTTTACTTCCATTTCTACAGCAATCATTTGTGCCACCGTTAAAATATTGCGGTAGCTAAATAACACACCCTTTGGTTTCCCCGTTGTACCTGATGTATATAAAATAGTCGAGGCATCATCCTCACAAAGCTGGCAATCAATTGTTACTGCGCTAGCATTTTGAAGCATTGCTTCATATTGAAGCCAGCCTACCTGCTCCTGCCCTGTTTTAATTTTTATTGGCATAGTTATCTGCTCAACTGCCGCAAAAATAGCTTCATGGGCAACAATTGCCTTCGCTTCAGCATGCTGTGCAACATATTCAACCTCTTGCAAGGTAAATTTCGCATTAACTGGAACAACGATAGCGCCAATACGCTGAATCGCAAAATAGCTAACTACAAACTCTACAACATTTGGCATAAAGATAATAACCTTATCGCCCTGCTTTACTCCCTGCTCTAGTAAAGCATGGCTAAAACGGGTCACTTGCTCATCTAAATCGCGATATGTCACTCTTCTGCCATGACAAATAACAGCTTCATGTTGCGGATACTTACGGGCATTACGTGCTAATAAATTGGAACTATTCATCATGCATTTCCCCCTTTAAAGTCGCTAATTTTTCACTAAACATCCTATGCAATTGCTGCAATTCACCCTTCATTTGCATTAGCTCAGCTATTTTGCTATTAATCTCTTGGATTTTTTGCTCACCATATTCAACAGTTCGCTCTAGCTGCTGCATGCCTGAGCGATCAAAATCAAATAGTAAAACCATTTCTTTAATTTCCTCCAAGGAAAATCCATAGCGCTTTCCCCTAAAAATAAGCTTGAGCTTTGCCAATTCTTTTTTTGAAAAGGTTCGTTGATTTGTTGATGAACGTTGAGGACAAAGCAGCCCAAGCTCCTCATAATAACGAATTGTTCGTGCTGACACATTAAACTCCTTCGCTACTTCCTGAATCGTCTTCAATCCCATCTCCCCCTTCCTTGTTGGCAACAGTATACCATTGACGTTAACGTAAACTTCAACAACATTTTTGATATTTATAGAAAAATCCATACACGAAGTAGCTACTTTAAAAGGCAGCTATCCGTCACCTTGGCGGTTCTATCCATCACTTTTGCGAGTCTATCCGTCACTTTTATACTTCTATCCATATAAAAAGCCCCTAGCATACCTAAAATGCTAGGGGCTAAAAGCTGCTATTACATTTTTTCAGGTGCAGATACACCGATTAGGCGTAGTGCATTGGCAATTGTTGTACGTACAGCTGTAATTAATGCTAAACGAGCCTCTGTCAGCTCTTTATTTGTAGCATCTAATACCTTCTCCGCGTTATAGAAGCTATGGAAGGCTGCTGCTGTTTCTTGAATATAGTTGGCGATACGGTGTGGCGTGCGGTGTTTTGCCGCTTCTGCTACCACTCGTGGGAAGTCGCCTATTTTTTTCAATAAATCAATTTCCTTCTCTGCTGTTAATAGATCAAGATGTGCTGTTGAAGCAGCAAATCCTTGCTCATTTGCAGAACGTAAAATAGAAGAAATACGCGCATGTGCATATTGTGCATAATACACTGGATTTTCATTGGATTGTGATACGGCAAGATCAAGATCAAAATCCATATGAGAATCGCCTGCTGTTTTTACAAAGAAATAACGCACTGCATCTAAGCCAACCTCTTCCACAAGCTCACGCATTGTGACAGCATTTCCTGTACGTTTTGACATTTTGAATTTTTCACCGTTTTTATAAAGCTGAACCATTTGAATAACTTCCACTTCTAACGTATCACGATCATAGCCAAGCGCTTGGATTGCCGCTTTCATACGTGGAATATAGCCATGGTGGTCAGCTCCCCAAATATTAATTAGCTTATCGAAACCACGCACAATTTTGTCCTCATGATAAGCAATATCTGGCATTAAATAGGTGAATGAGCCATCATTTTTAATTAACACACGGTCTTTATCATCACCAAATGTTGTGGAACGGAACCATGTTGCACCATCTTCTTCAAATACATGGCCATTAGCCTTTAATTTATCTAATGCTGCTTCAATTTTACCGTTTTCATAGAGAGATGTTTCTGAATACCAAACATCAAAATTTACACGGAAGTTTGCAAGGTCTGTTTTTAGCTTGTCCAATTCTAGCGCTAATCCATGCTGGCGGAAAAATGCAAAACGTTCTTCCTCTGGTTTCGATAAAATTGCCTCACCATGCTCTTGCGCTAGCTTGCCAGCAATTTCAATAATATCAGCACCATGGTAGCCATCTTCTGGCATGTCCGCATCTAACCCTAAAGCCTGCTTATAACGAGCCTCCAGTGAATATGCTAAATTATTAATTTGATTCCCCGCATCATTAATATAATACTCACGAGAAACCTCATAACCAGCCATATCTAATACATTACATAATGAATCCCCAACAGATGCCCCGCGTGCATGTCCTAAGTGAAGGTCCCCTGTTGGATTAGCAGATACAAACTCCACTTGAATTTTTTCACCTGCACCAGCGTTTGAACGCCCATAATCAGCGCCTTGCTCAAGGACTTGTGACACCACTTCTGTTAAAAAACCTTTACGCACAGTGATATTCATAAAACCAGGACCAGCAATATCAATTTTTTCAATATCTGTGCCTGCTGTTTCCAAGTTTTCTAAAATAGCCTCTGCAATCACACGAGGTGGCTTTTTCGCTAGTTTCGTTAATTGCATAGCAATATTTGTTGCATAATCACCATTCGCTTTATCCTTTGGTGTTTCAAGGTGAATCGTTAATTCTGTACCTGCTTCAACTAAGCCCGTCTTTTCAACAGCTTGAGCGATCGCTGCTTTAATAGCCTGCTGTACTTGTTCTACTGCGTTCATCATTATACCTCCGTAAATGTAATGTCTAATGTATAGTTGCCAACGGATTGCCCACCCATTAATAAATCGTACTGTACATGGAAATCTCCGCTTATTACCTGTTTTGTAAATGCCATTTTCTTTGTATCAATAACAAGTGGCATTGAACCAAACTCGCTTTCATAATGACCTGTTTGCTGTTCAATGATATTCAGTGGTAGTCGCATATTCACTGCACCAGCACGCATAATAAGCGCCCGTTCATGACCTAGCTTCATTGTTGTGCGGATCGTTTTATCCTCCTGCACCTCTTCGTATTTCAAATACATGCTTCCTGCTTTTTCAAGTAGCTGCCCTGTCAGCCACATTTCATAACTTTCAGACTCTCCATCAACTGGCTGAATCGTTGAAATGAGCTTAATTTTCACCTGCGATCTTACCTCGTTCGCCATACTGGACGCTCCCTTTTTAGTCTTTTACGATAACCTTTTTATTATAGGATGAATACGACTGTTTTTTCAAGGTTGAAGTCAAGCAGCTAGAAGCGAATAAGACATACATTTATGGATGATCCGCACGGAATAGATGATTAATTTTATACTGGTACATCGCTAAAAATACACTTCTGCCTAAATTGAAAACAATAAAAGCTAGCCATAGCCCATGATTAGACCATAAAGGAATACAAATCACGAGAACGATAAAATAGGATACTAATGACCAAATATGCGAATCTCTTATCGGTTTAATTAACGTTGCGCCTGAAAAAATGCCGCCCAACATTAACGCCCAAAAGCCGCAAATTGGGAAAAGAGTCAGCCATATATAATAATCCAATGTTAGTTGATATACTTCCTGAATATTAGTGAATTTAGCTAGCATCCATGGACCTAATACATAAAATGTAGCAGACATTAATAGCGCAAAAACAAAGGACCACCAAAATGAAAGGTGAAGAGTTTTTTTATAGAGCATTTCATTTTTTGCGCCAACTGCATTGCCCATAAATATACTGGAGGCATTGGCAAGACCATCAAAAAAATAGGCAAAGACAAAATGGAGCTGAAATAAAATCGTATTTGCCGCTAATACTTCAACACTCATGGATGACCCTATAGCTGTAAAGATTGTATGTGCTGTAAGCAGACAAATCGTACGAATAAAAAAGTCTCTATTCATTGCCCACATCACTTTTAGCATCTTTATATCAAATAGTTCTTTTCGCACTTTATGCCAGTCAGCTAGGAATTGTTGCGACCTTACTAGAAAAATTCCTAAAATAGGAGCGGAAATTTCAGCAATTACAGTCGCAAGGGCAACGCCTTTTACCTCCCAGCCTAACACCATCACAAAAACGATACATAAAATAATATTTAAGACATTCATATATAATTGAAGGAATAGCGTTATTTTTACTTTGCTTGCGCCAATTAGCCAGCCAACAATTACATACATTGCTAATGCAAAAGGTGCACCCCAAATACGAATAGAAAAGTATTGCTTGGCAAACATCCAGACGCTTTGCTCTGGCTTCATAATAAAGTAGGCAGCAGACAAAATAATTTGCTGTGCAAGTACAAAGACAACCCCAATTACAATTGCGACAAGAAGTGGCCTAAAAAACGCCAGCTTGGATTCATATGCATTATTACGTCCAAATGCTTGCGCAACAAGCCCTGTCGTACTTACACGCAAAAAACCAAATAACCAATAGAGTGTATTAAAAATCATCACGCTGATGGCAATTCCACCAATGAACGAAGCATTCGATAAATGTCCTATAACCATCGTATCGACCATTCCTAACAAAGGCGTCGTAATTGTTGATAAAATTAATGGAATCGCAACCAGTATATATTTCTTCGATGTAATCATCCTATAACTTCCTTATTCGCGTTAAATTGCTCGATATGTAATACTGCATTTAATAAGCCCTGTGCATAGGGGTGGCTTACATTGGTTAATTGGTCTAATGATTGAACCTGCTCTACGATGCGTCCATCTTTTAAAAAGCAGACACGATCACAAATATATGTAAGGGTCATAAGGTCATGTGTAATGAAAATATATGATAATTGCTCCTCTTCCTTTAATTTAATGAGTAAATCTAAAATTTTTAATTGGATGGATACGTCTAAGGAGGATATCGCTTCATCTAATACAACAAGCTTCGGTTTAGTAGCAATGGCTCTTGCAATACAGACTCTTTGTAGCTGACCACCGCTTAATTCGTGTGGATAACGCTCCAAGAAGCTATCATCTAATTCCACCTTATAAAGCAGCTCTGTAATTCTAGAACTTTTTTCTTTCTCTGCTACATTTTTTAATAAAAATAAAGGCTCTGCGATAATTTCCTTTACAGTAAAGTTCGGATTTACTGAGGATGTATAATCCTGAAAAACAATACTAATTTCTCTCTTTAAAGCTTTTCTTTGGGCGCTTGATACCTCCCAAAAATTATGACCATCCATTAATATGTTTCCTTCATTGGGCTTCTCTATCCCTAAAATCATTCTGCTTAGCGTGCTTTTCCCACTGCCGCTTTCGCCGATAATTCCTAAGCATTCACCTTGATTTAAATAGAGAGAAACACCATTGATAATATGATGGTATTTTTTTCGAAAAATCGTTTTTTCCTTGATTACATACTTTTTCTGAACGTTTTCCACCTTAACTAACAATCAAATTCCTCCTAACACAGATTCATATTTTTTTAGCATAGCTAGCTTTGTATTAAGCAAATATCGTGTATAGTCATCCTTTGGGTTTGCAAATATTTGTTCGACGGAGCCATGCTCTACTTGTTGCCCATGATTCATCACAAGTACATCCTGTGCTAAATTCGCAACAACAGCTAAATCATGGGATATAATAATCATTGAGCTATCCAATTCTTGCTGTAACTGTTGCAGTTCGTACATAACTTCTTTTTGTGTCACTGCATCTAAAGCTGTTGTTGGCTCATCAGCAATAATTAACGATGGATTTAAGACCAATGCATTGGCAATCATAATACGCTGTAGCATACCACCACTTAATTCATGTGGATATTTTTTTAGAATGACCTCAGGCTGCTTTAAGAGCATTTTAGAAAGCGCCGCACATGCCATCTCAAGTGCTTCCCCTTTGCTCACCTGTAAATGCGCTCGTATCATTTCCTGCATTTGATTGCCGATTGTAAAAATTGGATTAAAGGCGGTCATCGGATTTTGCAAAATCATTGAAATATCATTGCCACGGAGTGCTCTTATTTCAGATGGGCTAGCCTCTAATAAGTTTTTATTGTCCCACCATATTTGCCCATCAGTTGTAAAGTTTTGAGGAAGCAGTCCCATAATCGCCTTACACGTTATACTTTTGCCACTTCCGCTTTCTCCAACAATCCCTAAGCATTGGTGCTGATGCAAATCAAAATGTACATTTTGCACTAAGTATTGCTCTTTTAGCTTGATCGTTAATGCGTCTACTTGTAATAGTGGGTTCATCATCAAGCCTCCTTTTTATCTAGCACATCACGCATGCTATCGCCTAAATAATTAAATGCAGCTACCACTAATAATAGTGCTATGCCCGGTACAATCATTTGCTCTGGATGTGTCATCATCACTGTTCTTGCCTCACTAAGCATTGCTCCCCATTCGGCTGTTGGTGCCTGTACACCTAAACCTAAAAATGATAGTGCCGAAATACTAATAATAACCCAGCCAGTATCTAATGATGCTAGCACAAGAATTTGAGAGAGCGACACAGGTAAAACATGCTTTCTTAAAATAAATAGCTTCGGCATACCAATTGTTTGTGAATATAAAATATAATTTTGATTACTAGATTTATAGACAATTCCTCGAATCATTCTTGTATACCATGCCCATTTTACCAATACACTAGCTAAAATAATATTAAACATTCCTGGGCCTAATAAACCGACAATTGCCAATATCATAACTTCACTAGGGAATGATAATAAAACATCACAAACCCTCATAAGGAAATTATCAATATGACCTTTCAAATAACCTGCCAGTAAGCCAAACGTAATCCCAATCGTCATTGTCACAATCATTGTTAGCATTGCTAAAAATACTGTTGTTCGAATACCATACAATAATCTTGAAAAAACACAGCGACCTAGCTGATCTGTCCCTAACCAGTATGTCTTTGATATGCCTTTATACTTCATCGCGATATTTGCTAAATTAGGATCATTTGGCGCAATCAACGGCGCAAAAATGCCTAATAGAAAAATAGCGATAAGAAGTAAAACGCTAATAAATGCTATTTTATCTTTTTGTAGCTTCCTCCATCCTGCCACCATACTAATTCAATTCCTTTCTCAATCTAGGATCAAGCGCATAATTGACAATATCCACAAGTAAATTAAAGACCACAAAGATAATAGCCATCATTAAAATATAAGCCTGAATAATCGGATAATCTCTATTAAAAATAGCTGATACACAAAGCATCCCTATGCCAGGCCATGAAAAAATCGTTTCTACTACAAACGCCCCTGCAATTAGCTTTGCCACACTCATGCCAAAAGAAGTAATCGTAGACTGTAATGAATTTAATAAAACATGCTTAAATACAATGCTTTTTTCTACTAATCCTTTTGCCCTAGCATATAAAACATATGTTTCCTTCATATTATCTAGCATGCTATTGCGAATTAAACGAACATATGTAGAAATATATGTAAGCGACAGTGTAATCGTTGGTAAAATTAAATGCTGGATTGTCCCTCTTCCGCCTGTTGGAAATAAATCTAATTGAACCGCTAAAAACGCAATTAGCAGTAGCCCAACCCAATAGTTTGGCATAGCTGTCACAATAAATATAAACACTCGTACAATTTTATCGAACCAGCTATCTTTCCAAACAGCACAAATAACGCCTAACGGTACACTTACCACAACAATGGCAAGCAATGTGGCAGCGGCTAATTGTAAGGTGGCTGGCAATGCCTGTGTTATTTCCTCTAATACGGGATGCTTACTAACAAAGGAAGTACCAAAATCGAGATGTAGACTTGCTGTTAACCAATCAATATAACGGGTAATTAACGGTTTATCCAAGCCCAATTCTATACGAGTTAACTCTACTGCTTCTTCTGTCGCTACCGCACCATTAACCCTTAAAGCAACCTCTGCTGGATCAGAAGGCACTAATTCTACTAACACAAATGCTAAAAATGTTACAAGCAGTATAGTAGGGATTGCCAGCATAAGTCTTTTCAAAATATATTCTTTCACATCGTCACCCTCCTAGTGAAGTTTGTCTTTCCCAAGATAAAAGTGGCTGGCGCTTGTCTATTACATGTTCATAAACAAGCTTCAGCCACAAATTAATTATTCATCTTATTCAAAGCTCATTTTTTCAAATGGTATTTCAAATTGTGAAGGATTGAACGTCACATTTTTTAAGCCATCCACAAAAACAGCTCGATTTCGTTCATATGTTAATGGAATATAAACAGCTTCGTCATGTAATGTTGTTAAAATTTTTGTAAATAACTCTTGTCTTGCTTGCTCATCCGTAGAAATTAAAACATCTGCAATATTTTGATCTAATTCCGCTTTGTTTGGTAAGCCTTGCTGTGCATAGTAATCGCCATATACAGGAAGCTTCATAGCAGAAATAAATGATTGAGGGTCATAAGGCGTGCCCCAAGAAATATCAAAAATAATATCAAAATCACCAGCTTTTTGACGATCTCTATAGGACTGCTCCTCCTCTCCTGCTATTTTCAATGCAACACCTAATTTTCCAAACTCACTTTGCAAATATTCACTAATTGTTTTTTCAGAAGCTGTGTCGCTATTGTAGTACAGATTCAATGTTAGCTCTTTGCCATCTTTTTTACGCACGTTAGCAGCCTTATCCATCTTCCAGCCTGCCTCATCTAATAATTTCTCTGTTGTTTCCACATCATATTTATAAGGTTTTAGTCCAATATTTGCATAAGGAACTGTCTCTGCTAGCAGTGTGTCTGCTGGCGCTTCACTGCCATTAAAAATACCTTCAGAAATAGCCACTTTATCTACCGCATGCTGTAAAGCCTTTCTTACATTAACATCATTTAAAATTTCATTCGTTGTATTTAAAAGAATGATGCGAGACGATATAGGGTCTGACAGCAATGAATCAAATTTGCCTCCTGCTACTAATGATTCAAAGGATTCTGCATCAATTAAATTTTTACCGTAAATTAAATCAATTTCACCTTTTTGTAGCGCTAATACTCTAGCCTGATTATCTGGTATAACCTTAGCAATCACAGTTTTAATAGCAGGTGCCTCACCCCAGTAGTCCTCAAAATATGTAAATGTGGCACTTTCATCTTTTTTATGGTCTGTTAAAGCATAAGGACCTGTTCCTATGTATTCTTTGACACCATCTTTTGTCTTTCCATCAATCATTGCATTCGGTGAAATAAAACGGAATGGTCTTGTTACAGCTAGCTCCGTTAACATTGGAAAATATGGCTCAGTCATCTTAACTTTCAAGGTATATTCATCCACTGCCTCAACGCTTTCCATTAATCGGACTAATTCCAGCCAGCCATGTCTTTCAATATTATCTAAAATAGCATCGAAGTTTGCTTTTGCAGCATTTGCATTAAATTTTTCACCATCATGAAACTTCACATCATCTCGTAAGAAAAATGTATACTCCTTGCCATCCTCACTAATCTCCCAATCCTTGGCTAGCCAAGGCTCTATTCCCTTATCTGTCACTTTCACTAATGACTCATAGAGCATTCCTTGTGCAAATAGCTCACCAGCATATAAATGTGGATTCAAATCTCGAATATCTCGAAAATTAGCAAAAACTAATTGATCCTTGGAACTTTTATTAGTATTACCTTTGCTCGAGTCTTGCTTATCCTTATCCCCTGTACATCCTACTAGTAGCAATGCCATAATAAGTATAAGGGTAAACGAATATAGCTTTTTCATACAAACTCCCCCTAACCGATAATGATTATCATTCTATGATATTATAAATGGTATATCAATAATAATTTTTTGAGTGCTCCCATTTTACAAAAAATATTATTCAAATATAAATAAATAACTATATCATTAAACAATGATTCATCCATCTACTTCATCCATCTACTACATCCATCTAACAACCTATTTCACACATAATTAACTAATTATTTCTTCTAAAACAAGTACTTTTTGATAGACTAAATCTAAATATACCTTCTCTATATGTAATCTAAATAAAGCTATTATAGATAATTTCATTTGGTTACTAAAATTTCCACCTTGTAAGCTTATAAACGATAATGAAAATTATTATTAATTATTTAAGATAATAAAAATTATTCTCTAAAAGAGTAGTAAAATCCTAATGACTCCTACATGTTTTATTGACCAAAGAAAAAACCGCACTGACCTAATAAACTGAGACAAATAAAAACACCTTATATTGAAAAACGGGTATTAAACCCTTAAATCAACGTGGAGGTGTTTTTTCTATGGGAACAAGAGTTAGTTATCCAGTAGAGATTAAGAGAAAAGCAATTGAAATGAGATTAGCAGGAGTGTCTGTCAAACAAGTATTAGAAGAATTAAATATTCGAAATCATTCACAACTGAAAACATGGATGAAGTAGTATCGAAAGGGTGAACAGCATCATTTTGAACAGCCGGTTGGAAAACAATATACTTATGGCAAGGGACCAGAATATGAAAATGAAACGGCTAAATTAAAAGCAGAAAATCGATATTTGATGAACTAAAAGAATACATGACAATCATTGAAATCTGTGAACATTTGGGTGTAGGTAGATCATGTTATTACCGTTGGAAAAAGAATAATAACGTTGAAACACAGAAAGAAATACGAGATAAGAAAATTGGTGAACTTTGTATCCTCCATAAATTTCGATAGGGCTACCGGAAAATCATGAGTATTTATGGAGAAGCGATTAGTAAAAATACAGTGCAAAAAATAATGCAAAAATATGGTTGGCAGTGTCGAGTAAAAATGAAAAAACGTAAGCGTACTGGTCAACCAGCTTATATTGCACCAAATTTATTAAATCGTGACTTTACTGCAGAGGCACTACTCGAAAAACTAGTTACAGATATTACCTACTTGCCTTTTGGACAAACAATGATGTATCTTTCAAGTATTCTAGATATCTTTAATGGCAAGATAGTCGCACAAACAATTGGATTTCCTCAGGATACTGAGTTTGTCTTAGATACTTTAAATCAATTGCCTACATTACCAGAAGGTGTATGTTGCATAGTGATCAAGGCTCTGTATATACGTCATATGCCTATCAAAAAGCAGTAAAAGAAAAAGATATTATCATGAGTATGTCCTGTAAAGGTACGCCCGCTGATACTTCCCCAATTGAAACGTTCTACTCCTCGCTAAAGTCGGAAACGTTCTATCTCGACAAAATCTATCACACAACGAATGCGCATGTGATTCAAATCGTCGAAAACTATATAAACTATTATAACAATATCTGTATTCAAACGAAACTAAACAGCCAGTCGCCGGTAAAATACCGGCAACTAGCTGCAAGGTAAGGTGTTTTCATAATGTTTCAAAAATGATGGTCAGTACCCTACTGAATGGTGTTTTGATAATGGTTCATACTTAATTAACTTCTCCCTTTATTTTACCCAGCCTAATATCATTTCTCGTAACAATTTTGAAGCCGTATTCGCTGTCATTTCGGATGAGTCATAGATTGGTGCTACTTCTACTAGGTCAAAGCCTACAACGTTGACGCCGCTTGCTGCAATGGCATGAATTGAAGCTAGTAATTCTTTCGATGTAATACCACCACAATCTACTGTACCCGTGCCTGGTGCATGAGCTGGGTCTAGTACATCAATATCAATTGTTACATACACATTGCGTCCAGCTAATGATGGTAGTACCTCTTTTAATGGCTCTAGCACTTCGAATTTTGAAATATGCATGCCGTTTTCCTTCGCCCATTCAAATTCTTCCCTCATACCTGAGCGAATACCGAATGAATAGACATTTTTTGGTCCAATATGCTCAGCAATTTTACGAATTGGCGTTGAATGCGAAAGTGGCTCACCCTCATATTCCACACGTAAATCTGTATGTGCATCAAAATGAATAATGGCTAAATCATCATATTTAGCGGAAACAGCCTTCATAACAGGCCACGACACTAAATGCTCTCCGCCCATACCAACAGGAATTTTGCCATCTGCTAATAATTTTTCAATAAATTTTTCAATTTCATCCAATGAACGTTGTGCATTGCCAAATGGTAGCGGAATATCACCTGCATCAAAATACTTTACTTCCTCCAGCTCACGATCTAGATACGGACTGTATTCCTCAAGGCCAATTGATACCTCACGAATACGCTGTGGACCGAAACGTGACCCCGGACGATAGCTTACTGTCCAATCCATTGGCATGCCATAAATAACTGCCTGTGCATCCTCATAGGTAGGATGACTTTTTATAAAAACATTCCCTGAATATGCTTCATCAAATCTCATTGCTGTGCCTCCATTATATTTAACATCATGTTCGTTAGCTCTTCTATTATAGCTTACAGGATTGTAATGAAACCTGTATCCTTCTATCCTCGTATACATTATTGGAACATCTGGCAAAATTCGATTAAAATCAACAAAGTGTGATGTTGATGTCGAATGCTAGTATTTCAAGTAGTACAAAAAAAGTATAGATGTTTTTGTATAAAGTGCAATAGTTTTTAGCCAAAATTTCGATTAAAGATAAATATTCAGACACATACTAACGCTAAGTTCGAAGCTGTAAGAAAACGAGGTGAAGTCGGATGAAACGAAAAAGCTATCATCGCAAACAAAAGCGTGTAAAGCGCACACGTAAAACCCTTACTTTTTTTGTTGCCTTTACATCTGCCATTGTTGTAGCCATTATCGCACTACGCATCTATGTTCAAGTGGCTGGTGCACCGCCTTTAACCGTACCGAAAGCCTCCATTTTTTTAGATGAAAATGAGAACCAAATCGGAGATCACTTTACAAACCAGCGACGTTATTGGGTGAGTCTTGATGAGATGTCCCCCTATTTAAAAGAAGCAGTCGTTGCTGTAGAGGATAAAGATTTTTATAAGCATAATGGCTTTGATTATTCACGTATTGCTGGTGCTATTTTAGTGGATATTAAGGCTGGAAGCAAAGTACAAGGAGCAAGTACAATCACCCAGCAATATGCACGAAACCTATATCTTTCCCATGAAAAATCATGGACACGTAAATTAAATGAGGCGCTCTATGCTTATAGATTAGAAGTTTTTTATGATAAGGATGAAATATTAGAGGGCTATTTAAATACTGTCTATTATGGTCATGGCATGTACGGTGTAGAGGCAGCTAGTCGCTTCTTCTTTGGAAAGTCAGCGAGTGATTTAACACTTGCCGAGGCAGCAATGCTTACAGGAATACCAAAAGGGCCAAGCATTTATTCACCGATCGCTAATTTGGAGAAGGCGACAAACCGCCAGCATGTTATTTTAAAGCTAATGGCTGACCAAGGTGCCATTACACAGGAAGAGCAAGCACGTGCAAAAAATGAACAGCTTGTCTTGAAAAATGATAGCTGGGTGGCAACAAAGTCAGTTGCTCCTTACTTCCTTGATGTGGCTTGGCAAGAGGCTAGTGAAATTTTAAAATCCAAAAACCTTGATATTAGTGAGGGTGGTTGGACAATCCAAACAACACTAAATGTAGCACATCAAAAAGCAGCGGAAGAAGCAATTGCTAAAAATATGCCTGCAAATGATTTACAAACAGCATTTGTTAGTATGGAAGCTAAAACAGGCGCTGTTACTGCTTTAGTTGGAGGCCGTGATTATGCTGTCAGCTCCTTTAACCGCGTTACACAAGCAAAACGACAGCCGGGCTCTACCATTAAGCCAATTTTATATGCAGCAGCTTTAGAAAATGGCTATACTCCGCTGACGTTTTTAGATGTTGGTGAAACAACCTTTACGTATGATAATGGTCGAGGAACGTATGCGCCTAAAAACGTTAATGGACAGTTTGCAGATCATGATATGTCTATGGCACAGGCAATTGCGATTTCTGATAATATTTATGCAGTGAAAACATTAGAGGATATTGGCTTTAAGGAATTTCATAATATGGCTAATCGCTTTAGTGTAGGCATTGGTGCAAAGGATAATTTATCCATTGCATTAGGAACAGTCGAAACAACATTATATGAAATGACAAATGCTTATAATATTTTGGCGTCACAGGGGCAGCAAACAATTCCAACAACCATTGTATCCATTCAAAACGCCCAAGGTGATACAATTTATGAAAATAAAGAGGTGACGCAAAAGCCAGAAACAGCTATTTCTAAAGAAAATGCCTTTATTTTAACAGAAATGATGACAGGTATTTTCGATCCTGTTTTCAGTGATTACTCACCTGCTACAGGCATTAGTATTCGCTCGCGTATGACACACACATACGCAGCTAAATCTGGCTCTACGAATAGTGATCAATGGCTAATCGGTTATACACCACGGCTAACTGCCGGGGTATGGAATGGCTATGATCAAGGCAAAAACCTAACAGCCAAAGAGGACTCGGCTGCAACAAAGCAAATATGGATTGACTTTATGGAAACTGTGAACAAAGGCATTAAAAATGAAGACTTTAAAAAGCCTAAAGGTGTAAAAGGTGTTGTCATTGATATTGAAACGGGTAAACTTGCAACAGATGCCTGCCCTAAACAGCGTCTTATCTATGTAGAGGAAAAGGATGTACCAACTGAAAAATGTACAAACTTTGATATTCTTGATAGCAATACATGGGGTGAGTTTTGGAATATGCTGCCGTTTTCACTTTTTAAAGACGATGAAAAAAATAAGCAATAATAGGGAAACCTTTTTTATCGTCACACGTTCTATATGATGAAAACTCTCGACAAAGTAACAATAGACAAAAAATAAGAAAAGCTTTCTCTTCCCCGGAAACTTGTCCGTGGGAACAGAAAGCCTTTCTTTTTTATGGTACGCGAAGTATGAGCATCATGGGGCATTTGGCTTGGGTTTGGGTTGTTCAAATGCCGCATAGCGCTCATCACATTCGCAATACCAAGTGTCCTAGCTTACTAAAATGTAAGCTCTGCCTCAAGTGTACTTTGTTTCAAACCCACTTTCAACCTAATATCGAAAGCGATCGCAAAATGTCACAGATTGTTCAATCATTAGGTCACTATTCGACAAATAAGTCTTGACGTAATTGCTCTACACTGCGCTCCCATAGCTCAGGATTAAGCTCCTTTAAGAAATTAGCTAACACTTTTTTAGACGATGCATCCATATGTTCTACGATAATATGACGTTTCATGGATTTATCCATTTTATTGACATGGTCAGCTAAAATTTTATAGCCACGGCGTTTCTCACGATTCACAACCATTTCACAAGCTGTTACACCCGCATAGTATGGTCCATCCGCTTTATGGTCGATTGTGACCCATACGAGCCAATAGGGTTTACCACCCTCTGAATCAGCACGATCCGTTGTAAATTTAATGCCGCGTTCAACATCACTCCGTGCATGCATTGCTCCAATTTCAACAGAGGCTGTTCCTTCCTCTACATCAATAATTACTGGTGATACATTCTCTAATGAAAGAGAGCCAATACCAAACCCCTTATGTCCATCTGTTGGATCATTTTTAATAATGGTAAAGCCCATTTTTTGTTTTGGTTTTTCTTCATTTGTCATACTTAAATATCCTCCATTCTGCTATTATAAAGGAAAGCATCTTGCCGCTAACAAGCTATAGCGCAAATGCCTAGTTGCAAGTAAGAAGTTTATACTTTCTTATAAACTAACTATACAACATTATTCTATAAAGGAGGCAATATTATGCCATATGTAACTGTGAAAATGCTTGAAGGTCGCACAGAGGAGCAAAAACGTGCACTTGTAAAAGAAGTAACAGAAGCCGTTTCCCGTACAGCCAATGCACCTGAAGAAAATATCGTCGTTTTTATCGAGGAAATGTCTAAAAACCATTACGGCGTTGCAGGTGTTCGCTTTAGCGATAAATAATAGCAGCATGGGTAGAGCCAATAGCACTCTACCCATTTTTATAGGACAATTTGTTATTTCAATGTCAGGATGTGATAGATAGATTGAAGCACTTTAAACGAATCTTACTTATTTTAATACTGATTATTGGTGTATTACTTATTTTTATTAATCCCATCCAAAACGCAATTATTGACCATTTAAGTGGTCGATTAAATACAACCGATTATAGCGCAGCAGCTATTGAAAAAAACAATCAAGCACATGCGGATTTTGAGTTTGACGATGTACAATCACTCTCCATTGCAGAAGTGCTCCAAGCGCAGGTAAAGGCTAGCAAAATGCCTGTGATAGGCAGTATTATCGTACCAAGTGTGGAGATGCAGCTTCCTATTTTAAAGGGTGTTGGCAACGCTGTACTTGCCGCTGGAGCTGGTACAATGAAGCCTGACCAGCAGCTTGGGCAAGGAAACTATGCGCTAGCAGGTCATTATTTTGAGAATAGGGATATTTTATTTAGCCCTCTCTATGAAGCACAGGTTGGCGATATCATTTATGTAACGGATATGACAGATATTTATGAGTATAAATTAGCTACAAAAAAAGTGATTGCCGCAACAGATATTTATATTATTGATGATATTCCCGATCAAACAATACTAACATTGATTACTTGTGCAGAGAAAGGAACGAAGCGACTAGCTATACAAGCTGACTTTGTGCAAAGCTATCCTATAGAAAATGCACAGGATATCCTTCAGTCTAAATAAAAAGCGCCATCCAAATTGGAGGCGCTTTTTATAATT
The DNA here is from genome assembly GCF_044760715.1 of Lysinibacillus sp. NPDC098008. Classification (NCBI taxonomy): domain Bacteria; kingdom Bacillati; phylum Bacillota; class Bacilli; order Caryophanales; family Bacillaceae; genus Lysinibacillus; species Lysinibacillus sp. NPDC098008. The sequence goes on along the minus strand of NZ_JBIWBA010000013.1, from coordinate 48,296 downwards.
TATGCTTTTGTTTGACGGCGACGCATTAACAATACCGCACCAATAACAAGAAGTAAGCCAACAACTACAAGAGCTGTTTGATTAGCCTCATCTGTTTGTGGTAATTTACCTTTCGATCTTAACAGTGATTCTAAACGTTCTGCATCCGCTTTGATTTTATTAATATCAATAGCTTGAGCTACTTTAGCCTGATCTTCTTTTGATAGCTTATTATAATTATTAAGGAAATCTTGGTAAGCCTTTAATGCTTGGTTTGTTGCATTTGATGGATCAAAGGCTGGTAATTGTTGTCCTTGACTAATAACATCCTGTACCGTTACATCCCCATTACCAGAAGCTGATGGATTGTTTGGTCTTGGTGTTGGATTCGCTGGATTACTTGGATCTGGATTGTTTGGGTTCACCGATTCATTTGGATTTGGATTGTTCGGATCCACTGGCTCATTTGGTTCTGGATTGTTTGGATCCGGGTTATTTGGGTCTACCGGCTCATTTGGTTCTGGATTATTTGGATCTGGGTTATTCGGACCCGGCTCATTTGGTTTTGGATTATTTGGATCTGGGTTATTCGGACCCGGTTCATTTGGTTCTGGACTATTTGGATCTGGGTTATTCGGACCCGGTTCATTTGGTTTTGGATTATTTGGATCTGGGTTATTCGGACCCGGGGTACCCGGTTCTGGATCTGGTGTTGGATTATCTGGATTTGGCGGTGTAACTGGTCGTGGTGGCTGAATTATAGCCTCACATGTATTACCCACTGTAATTGTCCCGATAATTGTTTGACCATTCTCTTTTACAACATACTTGCCTGGTTTGATAATTGAATTGCTAATAACAATTTGTCCTTGGCTATTTGTTGTAAATTCTGTTGAACCATTCTCCTCTACATCTACCCCATCTTCACCTGTTATTGTAACTTTCACACCTGCACGTGGCTGACCATATGCATTGTTAATTGTTAATGTGAATTCTGGACATGCCGGCGCAATTTGTAACTTTGTTTGACAAGTTTGTTTATAAGATACTTCAATCTCACCTAAATAAACTTTATTATCATATACATCATACATACCTGCTGGCACATCTTCCGAAACAAATGTGATACGTCCATCCGCATCTATTGTTGTTGGAATAGTGTTGCCTAATTTATCCTTAATCACTACGCTTTGACTAGCTGGCACTAATACATCGTTATCATCTTTTAACTCTACAGTAAACTGTGGACATGCTGGCTTTTGTTGAACCTCACCTCGACAATTAATATTGCTTGAGAATTCACCAATTTCCACGCCATTTTCATCTTCAACTGTGTAAGTGCCCGGTTCTAAATCTTGTAGCTCTACTTTACCATCTACTGTTCTTTCAGTAGCGATTACTTGACCATTTTCGTCTTTAATTGTTACTTCGGTATTATCAGCTACTAACTCCCCATCAACATCTCTGATAGTTAGTTCAAAAATTTCGCATTTTGGCGCTTGTATTACTTCATCTTGGCAATTACCATTTTGGTACGTAATATTTACATCACCTAAATATTGTGTGCCTTCATATAATTTATACGTACCTGCTGGTGTTGTAGACGGTACAGTAAATTGACCATTTTGATTTGTTGCTCTTGTAACAACCTCTTCATTGTTTGTATTTTTTAGAGTAACTGTTACATTTTGACGTGGCTGACCATCCTCATCCTTCACCGTAATTGTAAATACATCACATGCATTTGCTGGTTGAACTTCATCCTGACACTCACCTTGATTATATTTAACAGCAATAGTGCCTAGTATATTGCTATTTTCATCCATCACTGTATATGTGCCTGCTGGAACCTCTGTACCTAAGCCGCTTACACCTGGACGTTTAATTGTTGTAATTTGCCCTGAGCCGTCTGTGCTACCAACATCAAACTCAATCTCATTACTATTTACTAATGTGATTTGCTCACCAGTGATTAAATTGCCATCAATATCTCTCACTGTTAATGTGAATCTATCACATGCATTTGTTGTATCAACTTGCTCATAGTTGATAAGCTCAATAACCTTTGAAGCATTAGGAGCTAAGTCTGTATCAGTTGTTACATCTAATCTAATTGGATAGTTATCCATTAAATCATAACCTACTGGTGCAGCTTTTTCTCTTACAGTATAGTTTGCATAGTTAACATCTTCAAACGTAATATTGCCGTCTGCATTAGATGTTGCCGTAGCCACAATATAGTCTGTTCCTCTTACTACTTTAACTAATTCAAATTCTACATCTGCTAAAGATCTTTTAATACCTGTTAGTGGATGTAAGCCCACTTTATTAAATTTCAAAGTTCCTTTTGTTAATGAAAAATCCGCATCCGAAGCACTGAAGCTAAAGTTATTACTATACTTTGCTTCTTTTTCTTGGTTGTTAGCAGTTGCAAAGCCAAAGTTAATTTTTGCATCGTTGCTAAAAGGATCTCCCTGTTTACCAAGCACAAGTGTTTGATATTGAATCTGATAACCTTCTTTATTTAATTCGCCAAAATCAATTTCAAAGCCACCTGTTGCTGGGAATGTCACAGCCAAGCCATAATCGGCTGGATTTGACCATGCACCACCTGGCACAGACGTACCATTGTCTGCATGGACATTGTATTTTTTTACTCGAATTGTATCTTTTAATAACATTTGATTTTCTGATGGTGTATCACTTACTGTCGTAGCACCTAATGTCGATAATGAACGATTGACATTTAATGTCCATGTTAAACGTTCAGTAGTAGAGTTAGCACTTGGTGCACCCTTTGTAATTAATTGATTTGTATAAGTTGGTGTAACAGGTGTTGCTGGTAAATTATAAACTCTTGGTGCACCTACATTTGTTGTAAATGTTGCTGTATTTGTATATGCCTTACTTTTATCATCCTTCGTAGTGGATTCAATTCCAATAATATTATCAGAATCCTTTGTTTGATATTTCACAATATATACTTTATTGTTTGCAGTTCCTAAATCATTTGCAAACGTAAGCGTAAATCTTTTATTGTCTGGGGCAATAGCCAAATCGTATAAACCAGAAGCTAAGTCTGCACCTTCAGTACCCAGCTCATCATTATCTGGATTTGTTAGTGTAAATTCCTTTATTACAAAGCTACCTGGCACAATTTCATGCCCTTCACCAATTACATCGTGTAGAACTGCATTGTTAATATTTTGTTTATTAATATTCACCTTGATATTCCAATTGAATACTTGCTCAATATAATCATATGTCCCTTGCTTACGTCCATTATTAACAGAGTTACTAGCTGGTTGATAGTGGGCTGATTTTGTTACAGAATATGGTTTATCAGTCGTCCAATTGGCTACGGCTGTATTACCATAACCTTGCGCATGAACTGAACCATCTGGCAAAATTTCATAAGCTGTTTTATAGGTAATAGTAGCTGTTTGACCTTTTGCCACTGTACCGCCCGTTAACGTAAAGCCATTGGTATTAATTGTAATATTCTGCCCTGTCATATTCGATACAGTAATATCAGCATTATTTGCTACACTATCATTATTGGCATCCACTAATGTGTGTAGCGCATTATATGTGCCTTCTACAAATGTGTCTTCAATTGTTAAACCTGTGATAGCTGTTCCATCAGCGGACTCATTATCGGCTTTTACAGTAATCGTCCATGTGATTTCTTTTTTATCTGTATCCACTGTACGTGATTTTGTTAAAATATCCTCTGTCAATATATGTGTCGCAGTTTCTGGTTGTGATGCCGTACCACTCATAACTGTGTTTGTCATTGTTAGCGATGAACTATTAACATAGAAATCATCTACTAGTTTAGCATCATAAGTAACGCGATAGGCTTTTGTAATATTATCATTAAATGCTAATTTAAAACCATTTATAATAGGGTTTACTTTATATTCTGATGCATCAATTTCTGAACCTGCACCTGTTGCTGTACCAGTATCATTTACTGGTACTTCATATACCTTAATCGTAGCTATATCAATAACATGACCTGTTGGCAATGTATCTTCTATCCAAGCTTCAGCTTGTGAAATAGCTGCTTGATTATAGTTATAAAGAATCTCCCATGAAGAGATATAATTATTATTTGTCTTTGAAGTATCTAAATTTTTATCTAATGCCTTACCATACGTTGTTGTTGCTGTAGCAGTGTCTGATCCGCTATGTGTAGGATCAGTTAATGTCAAATTATTTCCAAACGTTTTTTGACCTTCTTGATCAGCAATTGGTAAGTTAACCTTTGTTCGATACGTAATTTTATAGGCATTTTTACCATTAAATTCGATATCTTCAAAGTTTACATTGTCTTGTGTACCTGTAGCTGGTGTTATGACACCATTTAAGCCTACTTCATAAGTTTCAACAGTCACAGAGTTTGCTACAATCTCATGACCTGTATCCGGTGTATCTTGTAATGTTGCGCCTGTAAGGTTCTTACCTGCTCTATTCACCCATGCTTCCCAAGTAATAAAACGCTCACCATTATCAATGGAAACACCTGTTGACTCTTTCGATACCATCGACTCATTACTTGTTGTTGGTAAGAATGTTAGCGTCACATAATCCGTTCCACCACTAGTATTTGGAATCGCTAAATTTTGTTCTACATTATTACCAGAAAGATTGAATCCTGATGTAAAGTTCATTATAAATGCAACACCAAGAGCACCTACAACTTCCTCAGGTGGATCTGCTGTTATTGTAACTGTTACTAAATTTCCTGAAGTACTCCACTCAAATGCTGGAGAAGTAGCTGTTTCAGGTAGATTACCATTAAATTCACCATCAAAATCAATTAATGAAGGTGACAATGTATAAGTGAAAAAATCCCCTGCCTTTACATCGTCTGGTAGATCGACTTCAAATACAAATTTTCCTTGAGCTTGTTGGTTTTGTGATAGCTCTGTATCAAATGCTGGCGGTCTGACAGGTTCACCATTAATCGTTAATTCAAATTCACTTAACGTTGCATTAGCTGTTAAATCTGTAGGTGTAACATTTAATGGTGTAATCATTGGAGCATCTGGGTCTTCTAAGCTTGTTACATCTTCCGTTGGAACTTCTCCATCCTCTTCCCCATTTGCATCTATTTCAGGTGCTTCTGACAATGCTTCTTCGCTGTTATCCTCTTCAGATGTAGTTGGTGGTGGTGTGACAGATGACTCATTATTATTATCATCAGTACCATTTTCTTCTGGCAAAGCTGATCCATTATCATCATCCGTGCTACCTTCTTCGGGTGAAGCCGGTGGTATACTATCGGTAGGATTATTTTCTTCTGGTACTGTTACAGATGGCTCATCTGTATTATCAGCGTTTGTATTAGCGTCATCTCCCTCAGTTGATGCTACTGGTGGCAGTACGGGATCACCCTCTGCTGCAAGCACTGAAATCGGGGATAAAACTGTTTGAAATACAAGTAGCAATGTAATAATTGCTAAATTAAATTTCTTCATATTTCTCTCCTTTACTAAGTTTAGAGATCCCTGTTATTGTGTGAAGGACAATTATGCCCCTCTCCACTTCAAAATGTATATCACAAACATCTAGGTGAATCTCTTTGCTTTTGTTAAATTGTCGTTATTGCTAAGACAAGTCAACTAGCATTTCACAAAAGGTGATAAGGACTAAAGACACACGACTTTTCTCATAAAACAAAACACTCTCATGACTTTTATCTCGTATCAAATGATGGTCCTCACCTCCTTTTAGATTTTGTACCTCATTATAACTAGTGGTACTGAACAACTTCTAAACATCCCAGTATTCACCAGTTCATTGCTCCCTTTACATATAAAAAAGCAGTAAACAATCGCTCCTGTTGAGCGTGTTTACTGCTTTACGGTTTTATCTGTTATTTTCCTAGTATTGCTAAAATTTGCTGTTTCACATTTGCATGTGTTGAATCGTCCTCTAAAAAATCCAATGGGAAATATACTTTATGGTCACGTTTCATACGACCTGAAATGGAATCAACAATAATCGATTCCCGTGATAGCTCACGTAATTCGCCATTTTTCATTTCTAAAAAGATCGGCACACGCACTTCTTCCTCACCAGGTCTATAAAAATCATAGGGTAGGTCTGCTGTTGTATCATGCACAAGGTAATAGTCTGGATTTAATTCCGCCTGCCTAAAAAGCTCCTGTAGCTTTTGATATTTTTCTAGCTCAACACCAGGGTCTAAATCAATGTACTGAAATAGCTTACGATTCACAAAGCGACGACTTAAATCGCTAAGAATGCTATCCTCCTCTTGCATCCATAGTTGAAAATATGTAAATAAAATACTTTCATCTAATGCAAGATAATCATTCAATGTAATCTTATTGCGGAAAAATGCTTGAAAGTGTGTTGGTTCATGCTTAAATGTATAGCCTGCCAAGCTTAACTGCTTCACACGCTTTAAAATATTATTTAAAATAACCTCTGCACTTCGTGATACGGGATGAAAGTAAATTTGCAAATACATTTGATAACGGCTCATAATATAATCCTCTACGGCATGCATGCCTGTTGCCTTAATAACAACTTGGTTTTTACGAGGGCGCATTACTCTTAAAATTCGTTCCATATCAAAGTGACCGTAGCTAACACCTGTAAAATAAGCGTCACGTTGCAAGTAATCCATACGATCTGCATCAATCTGACTTGAAATTAAACTAACAACCTGTTTATTTGGATATGTTTTTGCAATTACTTGCGATACCTTTTCAGGGAAATCAACCGCCACTTTTTTTAATACAGCATTTACTTCAGTATCTCCCAATAAAATTCGCCTTGTATAATATTCATGGTCAAGCTCAAAGACATTTTCAAAAGCATGCGAAAATGGCCCATGTCCTAAATCATGTAGTAAGGCTGCACATAGCACAAGGAGCCGCTCATCTTCATCCCAATCAGGACGACCTACAAAAATATCATCGACAATGCGGCGGACAATTTCATACACACCAAGAGAATGACTAAAGCGACTATGCTCTGCTCCATGAAACACTAAAAAGGTTGTGCCAAGCTGACGAATTCTGCGTAAACGTTGAAATTCTCTTGTCCCTACCAAATCCCATATCATTTGATCCCGTACATGCACATATCGATGAACAGGGTCTTTAAATACCTTTTCTTCTTGCAATTTAGCTTTTGCATAATGTGTCATTTGTACAGCACCCCCGTTTTATTATAGTTCTATTATATGCGATAAATATAGGACTAGCATACTTATTAAGCTTTTTCTATAGATACTAATAACCTATTCTGCCAAAAGTAAGAAACTCCTCTATGTTACTAGCATAAATATAACACCTATTTTTCCTTCTAGAAAAAATATAAGACTATCCCCCGCAAATAGAGATAGTCTTATGCTTGCCTTACTTTTTTAATTTTGCTAAAACCTTTTCCATTAGTTCATCTTCTGTTAATGCAGCAACAGGTCGGCTATTTACAAAGGTAAATGTTTTTTTACGTCCTGGGCCACAATAAGAATGACAGCCAATTTCGATGGTTGCATCAGGATCGATTTCCTTTAATTTTGGAATTAACGTTTTGAGGTTAACGGCCTGACATTCATCGCAAACTTTAAATTCGTTTGCCATTTTGTCAACAACCCTTTCTATATAGTATTTGGTGAAACAAAAATCGCTCTATTGAACGTATGACCTTCACATATTTAAGTATGTAGCATACGCACAAACCTACATCGGGTATTGTATCGTATTTTTCCCCTCCTATTCAAGCATAATTCCTTCTACATAGATGAATAAAAGGTTAAAAGATTGGTCATGCTAATCTTACAAAACAAGTACCAAATAAAGGTGGGAGGATTTTAAGATGAGTAAAGTAAGACAAGATGCTTGGTTAAAAGAAAACGATGAATTATTAGCAGAAGCGGTAATTCGTCATGTCACAGAGGGTAGCACACAGTTAAATGCCTTTGAAGAAGCTGGTGATGCATTAAATCGTACCGCTGCAGCATGTGGTTTTCGTTGGAATGCCGTTGTTCGTAAAGAATATGAGGAACAGTTAGCACAGGCTAAAAAAGAAAGAAAAGAGAGAATGCGAGTATTGGGCACACCAACAAGGCGTCGCGCTTCAAATATGTTTACAGTCAATAGCAGTGCTGCAGAGGGTAAATCCATTCCTCTTTCTGCGCTTTCACTTGATATTGTAATAGCTTATTTATTACGTTTACAGCATTCTGGTGAAGTAGGCAATGAATCTTCAAAATGGCGACAGCTTGTCCATGTAACGTCCGAGAAAAATAAAAAACTAGAGAAAACCATTGCCAAACTAGAAGAAGAAAACCGAGCAATCCGCAAAGATTATGAGCAATTTGTACAAATTATGAACCGTGCTAGACGACTTGTAACATTAGATGAAGAGGAAGAACGAGTTGCACCTGTCTTTAAGATGGAGAAAAACGGTAACCTTGTCACTAGCAATGCAGTTTATCAACAAGAAAACGGCGATGCGCTAAATTAGCAGCATCGCTCTTTTTATTGCGAAAGCGTAGTGCAACGTAGCGACAGCAATACTCGCTCTTTTTATTGCGAAAGCGTAGTGCAACGTAGCGACAGCAATACTCGCTCTTTTTATTGCGAAAGCGTAGTGCAACGTAGCGACAGCAATACA
>NZ_JBIWBA010000013.1:0-39561 GCF_044760715.1 Lysinibacillus sp. NPDC098008 | reverse complement strand
CTCGCTCTTTTTATTGCGAAAGCGTAGTGCAACGTAGCGGCAGCAATACTCGCCTTTTACTGCGAAAGCGAATACTCGCCCATTATTTACGTTCCAGCATTTTAGCATTACGTTCAAAAACACGCTGTAAATAAAAGCCGTACAATGTTAGTTCTTCATCATAAAAGGATTGTGGACGTACTTCGTTAGCTAAATCATGAAGCAACTGCTGCAAACGAATAACAACAGCCTCAACTGTTAAATCAGGATGAACAAGCTCTGCTAGAGATGCCATCACTTCTGGCACAATTTTAGGATAGGCAAATTTTGTTTGTTCTCCTTGTAAGCTTTCCTGATAAAAATCACGAATCAATGCTGCCCGCTGCGATCCGCTTCCTTCAACACATAAATAGACTTGCACAGCGACACCTTGACGCAAACGTCTTTGCGAAATCCCTGCAAATTTCTTCCCTGCAATACTTAAATCATAGGAGCCAGGGCAATAGGAGCCAACAATTTCATAGGTTTCAATTTTAGCAGTTACTTCTGGAAATAGTTGCTTAATAAGCTCTACCATCACATCATAGCCATCGTTAATACTCAGTGCCTCTATTTGCTCTGATAGCACAATAGAAATGTTAAGCACCCCTCGATCTAGTACAACGGCTAAACCACCAGAATTACGTACAATAGGATGATAGCCTCTAGACTTTAGCAGCTCCATGCCCTGCTGCACATAAGGCAAGCGATGATCTTGAATACCTAGCACAACAGATGCCTCATGCACCCATGTACGAACAGTTGGTGGTGATGCTAATTGCCCGACTAATTGACATAGCGTATCATCCGTTGCAAAGGATTCTAATGGCGAGCGTTGCCTTGCACTAATGGATTGATCGTAATAACGCCAAATCGGCTGCTGTAAAATACTTTTCATAATAGGTACTCCTCTAACCATATCTCTTCTCTTTAGCATACATCATCTATAGTTGTTGTCAAATTCGTGAAATACAGTCATGAACTTAGGGATTTTGCCCAAACTATGATAAACTAACATTTGAATGGTATGCATTTAAAAAGGAGTGTTTGAATAATGAATGAAGCAGCAATTACATTAGATGGTTGGTACGCTTTACATGATTTTCGCTCAATTGACTGGGCTTCATGGAAACTTGTTTCTGCGGAAGAACGTCAAGCAGCAGTAGAGGAATTTATTGCTTACTTAGAAAAATTGAACGAAGCTGATATTGCTAAAACAGGTGCTCACGCCTTTTATGCAATCGTTGGTCAAAAGGCTGACTTTATGATTATGACATTGCGTGAAACAATGGATGAATTACAGGAGCTTGAAGCAGAATTTAACAAATTAGCTATTGCTGATTTTACAATTCCTACATATTCATATGTATCTGTTGTGGAGCTTTCTAACTATTTAGCTGGCGAATCAAATGAAGACCCATACCAAAATCCGCATGTACGTGCTCGCCTATATCCTGAGCTTCCACGTGCGAAATATGTATGCTTCTACCCAATGGATAAACGTCGTCAAGGTGATGATAACTGGTATATGCTATCAATGGACGAGCGTAAATCATTAATGCGTTCTCACGGAATGATTGGCCGCGGCTATGCTGGTAAAGTAAAGCAAATTATTACTGGCTCTGTTGGCTTTGACGATCATGAATGGGGCGTAACATTATTTGCTGATGATGTTCTGCAATTCAAAAAACTAGTATATGAAATGCGCTTTGATGAAGTTTCCGCTCGCTATGGTGAGTTCGGTGAATTTTTCGTTGGTAACCTACTTGATAACGATAAATTGGTTAAATTCCTAACAGTTTAATACTAAAAATAAAATGCGAGCCCTCAACAACGGACTCGCATTTTTAATATTCATTTTCCTCACTCTTCTCGGATTCCAGTATTAAAACAATAATATGAATAAAAAAGCCAAACAGCACCATTAAAAAAATTAGATACCAATCATATGGTTGATGATAATATTCGGCTATGCCCACTGCTAAAAACGCACTAATAGTAATGGCTATAACTATACTTAAAAAACGCATTGTGATACTCCTTCATACATATTTTAATTTTAGTATGGCTTGTTCAATGGTTTATATACTTATGCAATAAAAAGAAAGTGCCACCATTGTTATGATGACACCCTCCTATGAACGTTCGTCCTTTACTTTTAAAATTAAAATAATCGTGTGAATAAAAAGACCCACAACGATGATTAAAATAAAGAGATACCAATGAAGCGGCTGTCCATAAAAATCACCAAGTAAAAATGCTAACACCGCACTTAATAAAATACCGAACCAAACCCCAGTTTCCATGACTGTCACCTCACATGTATTGAATACACATGCAATTCGTTGATCTCATTTTCCCCTATTTATATCTGTTTTTTATTTACCCGCTTTTAATAAAAATTATAGCTTTCCGTACATTTTCATTACTATTACTATATGCGTAGTAGTTTTAAATTGTGAACGGCTTTCTTCATAAAATCGAACATGTCTTCAATACCTACGTGCATATACTGACTGCGAGGAGGTATGAAAATCGCTGTTATTAAGACGAATGATGCACAAACAGCCCTATTAGCAAGGCTTATGCGAGCTGAAGCAGAAGGTGAAGGCGAGCTAGGTATGTTAATGGTCGGGAATGTTGGTGTAAATCGTGTACGGGGGGATTGTTTAGACTTCGGGGATATTCGAACAATTGAGCAGATGGTTTATCAGCGTCCAGGAGGCTTTGAAGCGACACAAAAAAGTTATTTTTATCAACGAGCGCGTGAACAAGATATACGTTTAGCAAAAAGGGTGATTCAAGGAGAACGATTCCATCCTGCCACTCGTTCCTTATGGTTCTTTATGCCAGCAGGTGAATGTCCTGCACAATGGTACGGGCAATGGAATACAGGCAGATTCAAATCTCATTGCTTTTTCTCGCCAACTGAACAAGATTGTCCTCAAATTTAAAAAGAAAGTAGGTTGATGATTAATGATGCCTTATTATTGGACACCAACAACCCAACAGCAAATGACTCCTCCTCCGGTAACAATTCCTAGCGGGCGACCACCCGGCCGTGAGGAGTCCTATATAGAAAATATTTTACGATTGAATCGTGGTAAGCCTGCAACCTTCCATTTTTCCTTTGAAAATGCGGTGGAGCAAGGCAAAAGTACAAAAACGGTGCGTGGCGTAGTAGAAGCTGCTGGCCGAGATCATGTTATTATTCGTGAGCTTAAATCAAATCATCGCTTCCTATTCCCTATGATTTACTTTGACTTTGCGGAATATGATGAGGAAATGGCTTATTTTAATCAAAATCCATCTTAATGGCTCCTACAATCTAGAATTCTTTTGCTTTTACCCGCGAAGTTGAGGTGAATACCCGCGGAATCAGAGCCTTTACTCGCGAATTCAAATCTTTTACCTGCGAAGCCAATTAAGTCAAAAACCCCTCATACGCCTAGCATATAGCGTATGGGGGGTTTAATTATTCATGATTACTTAAGTATATTAATGTCGCTTTCCCTAAAGTTTTAGCAGCTATAAGCATAGCACGTTCATCAAAGTCAAAGCGTGCATGATGATGAGGAAATGCCGTTTCCCATTCTGGCTTTTTTGCCCCTGTTATAAAAAATGTGCCTGGCACTTTTTCTAAATAATAAGCAAAATCTTCACCTACCATAAACGGTGGACATATTTTCACTTGCTCTACGCCTGGTACAGTGGATGCTAGCTGTGTGACAAACGCCGTTTCCTTTGAATGATTATAAACAGGTGGATACCCTCTTGTATAACGATAATCATAGCTTGCACCAAATGCCAGGCAAGTTGCATGCAATACTGCCTCTAGTTCCTGTTCTATTTGTGTGCGCACCTCATCCTCAAAAGTGCGAATTGTGCCTGCTAAAACAACACGTTCAGCAATCACATTAAATGGATTAATAGCTTCAAAATGACCAATTGTTAATACAGCCGACTTTAAAGGGTCAATACGTCGAGAAATAAGCTGCTGTGCACTCACTACAAATTGTGATGCAAGAGTAATAGCATCAATGGAATGGTGTGGCTCTGCACCATGACCGCCCTTTCCATGAATTGTAATTTCCACTTTATCAGCAGCAGCCATAATAGCTCCTTCCCTTACGGAAATTTCTCCTAATGGCGTAGGAGCCCATAAATGTGTGCCAAAAATAGCATCTACACCATCTAAGCAGCCATCCTCTATCATCGGCTTTGCTCCCCCTGGTGCTACCTCTTCCGCATGCTGATGAATAAACACTATATTTCCTGCAATTTCATCCTTCATTGCATTTAATGCCTTGGCTAGCCCTAGTAATGTTGCTGTATGACCATCATGTCCACAGGCATGCATTTTGCCAGCAACCTTTGACTTATAAGGCACATCATTTTCTTCCTGTATTGCTAATGCATCAAAATCAGCTCGTAATGCCACTGTTTTTCCTGGTTTCCCACCATGCAATACAGCTACAACCCCACGTCCACCTACATGCTCACGCACAGCATGACCTAATTCTCTATGAAATGCAGCAATATAAGCAGGTGTTTCTACCTCTTCAAAGGATAATTCAGGATGTTCATGTAAATGGCGGCGAACCCTCACCATCTCATCATAATTTTGATCAATTAATGCAAAGAGTTTATCCACGCTTTGTAACCTCACTTTTTAGATTTTCGAAATATTCCAAATAATACTAACGAATAAAACTCTCTTCCATCACAATGTAAGAGAGTTATCATCTACTATTACCGAGCATGTTTTAAAGCAGCCACTATTATTAGTAGCCAGCCTGCTAAAAACAGCACACCACCAATTGGCGTTATCGCACCTAATACCTTAATGCCACTAATCGCCAATACATATAAGCTACCTGAAAAGAAAACAATACCAAGGTTAAAGAAAATACCAGCTATATTTAATTGTTTAATATTTCCTAATAGCTTCGTACTCATTAATAAGCCAATTACCAATAAGCCAGTCGCATGAAACATTTGATACTGAACGGCTGTTTCCCAAATACCTTGACCATAATCATCTAAAATTTCCTTTAATGCATGTGCACCAAATGCGCCCAATGCTACTGCTAAGAGGCCATGAAGAGCACCTGTTACAATAAACTTTTTCATTTTTTCATTACCCTACCCTTTAAAATGACTTAAAAATCAAAAATGGAATCACCATTCGCGTCATCCTCTTCAATTTTTGATGTGTACAAACTTGAAGGCTTTGTTTCTGACACAAGCATTTGTGGTAAAGGCTTAGATGGTGTTATGGATGCTGTATGATTTGGTGACTCTAACACCACATCACATAAAGCGCGTATCGCTATTAGTGCCTCACGAATTTGCTGATCATTCCCTGCATTTTTTGCACCAGATAATTGTTTTTCAAGTTGTTGTATCACGGCTTGATAAGGAATCATTATATTCTCCCACTTTCTGCTTTTGGTACAAATTTCAAACAGTCCGTACCTGAGGATTGCTTGACGACAACGGATGGTATTTGCTTTGTTTTAAAGCCATATGCAGTGCAGGCACGTGGCGCTTTAGGGTCCCAAGTTACCTTAAAAAACTGACATTTGAAACAATTTACCTTCATCGTTGTCCCTCGCTTTCTTCTATCATAACTGTATCACGCTTTCCGTCATGTATAAAGTAAACGATTTGTGCCAATCTAAGCTAAACACCAATCAATCGGCTGCTTGCCCCAAGCTACTAATTGCTCATTAATTTTCGAGTATGGTTTACTACCAAAAAATCCACGATGAGCACTTAATGGGCTTGGGTGTGGCGCTTCTAATATGACATGCGGTGTTGGATGTTGACGAATTAACGGCTTTTTACGTTGTGCAGGTCTTCCCCATAAAACAAAAATCAGAGGCTCCTCTCTCGCTGCTAATTTATCAATTACGGCATCCGTAAATTGCTCCCAGCCCTGCTCTTTATGAGAATGGGCTTGCCCTGCTCGAACAGTAAGCACCGTGTTTAATAGCATAACACCTTGTTCTGCCCATTTTGTTAATGTGCCATCCTGAGGAACTGGACAGCCCAAATCGTCCCGTAGCTCTTGTAGCATATTTCGTAGGCTAGGTGGATGAGGAATACCTGGCTTCACTGAAAAGCTTAGACCATGTGCCTGATTTGGACCATGGTAAGGGTCTTGTCCTAAAATAACAACCTTTACATCCTGATAAGCCGTTGTATAAAATGCATTCATAACATCGCTCATTGGTGGATAAATAGTTTGTGTTGAATATTCATGTGCAACAAATTGACGTAGTTTTTGATAATATGGCTTTTCTAGCTCTTCTGCCAGTATTGTTTGCCAATCATTCGGGAATATTTGCTTCATCTTTTTATTAGCCCCCTTCTTTTCTTACAACGGTACAAAAAAATAACGATGAATTCAAGCATCAGCTTAAACTGACCTTATAAAAATATTATACTCTGGCTATTTTTATAGAACCAGAATCAGCTTATACTAGATGGTAATTTTCAACTAAAAGGAGATTTTCATATGGCTCTTAAAAAAACATTAACAATTGCTGGTTCGGATACATCAGGCGGCGCAGGGATGCAGGCTGACCTTAAAACATTTCAGGAGCATGGTACATATGGTATGGTGGCATTAACAGTTATCGTAACAATGAACCCGAATGGCTGGACACACAATGTCACACCATTGCCAACTGAACTTTTGCAAAAGCAAATTGATACAGCACTTTCAACAGGTGTTGATGCCATTAAAACAGGGATGCTATCAACAGAGGAGATTATTCGTCTTGCTGGAGAAGCGATTGCTAAATCAGGTACTACAAATGTAGTCATTGACCCTGTGATGGTATGTAAAGGGGATGATGAAGTATTAAACCCCGGTAATACAGATGCAATGATACAGCACCTTCTACCACTAGCAGCTGTGACAACGCCTAACCTTTTTGAGGCTGGGCAATTAGCTGGAACAGGTACGCCTAAAACAATTGATGACATGAAAGCAGCGGCTCGTAAAATTCATGAGCTAGGAGCTAACGCTGTTGTGATTAAAGGTGGAAAAGCATTAGCAACAGAAAAAGCAACAGACCTCTTCTTTGATGGGGAAAAATTCCATTTATTAGAATCTGAAAAAGTTGCTTCTACGTATAATCATGGTGCTGGTTGTACATTTGCCGCTTCTGTCACAGCAAACCTTGCAAATGGTCTTTCAGTAATGGAGGCTGTTGTTGAGGCGAAAGAATTTGTTTCTGCTGCTATTGCACACGGCTGGGCACTTAATGACTATGTTGGTCCTGTTATGCACGGCGCAAAATCTCGCTTTGGTGCTCCTCAAGTAACCATAACGGAAATTTAACAATGAAAGGCATCTAATTATCATGATGCCTTTTTATTGTATTTCAAAAATGGACAAGATACGTTCAACGTGCCTATCCCATATATTAGCTGTATACGGGAGGGGAAAAGATGAAAAAACATAAGTTAGAGGACTTAATCGAGGAATCAGGGTTATTAGCTGGAGATATTACCTCTGCAAAAGTTGAAGTCATTGCTTCCATTGTTTTAACGTTCGGTTATTCATTATCTACCCTCGCCACAATCTTAGCTTTACAGGAAGAGGAAGAATTAGCACAAAGCAAAACGGCTGAAACACAAGACCAAAATTTTTATATACAGGAAATGTATAAGCAGCTACAAAACGTCAACAATCGCTTAGATACGATTGAGCGAAAGCTTTATCGTTTCTAACAAATACATAGCCTTATAAAAAAAAGAGATTCTCCGTCATAAAAGAGAATCTCTTTTTTTTATTATTCGCCCCCAGCTATGTCTTATAGCACATTGAAGGAATATCATCTATTGTACCAAGATAGAAGTTATGTTTTAAATCCCTTCAATCGCCAAAGCCATCAATTGGGAGCAATTACGGTTGTAATACCTTGTCAAACGCGAAGCCATTGCCTGTAATTTAGACAAGCTGCTTCCACATCCCTATATTGATACATTACAATAATTTTTTCAAGAATATTGCTTATATCTTTAGCATAGATATATAGATGATGATTAATTTGTCATTATAAAAGCAATCAATTTCCCTTTCTAAATTTTTTTTACTATACTTATAAGTATAAATAATCGAGAGGAGTGTTAAGATGCAAGAAGTACAAGTAGAAACGTTGCAGGAATTATTAAATTCTTTCGCCAACAAAGACGTTTATATTCATCTTGAGACGACAAACGGTTCTTACGCAGCACACTACGACGAACAATTCTTTAACGCAGGTGCTTTTATTCGCAACGCCAAAATCAATTATGAGCTTGCTAAAGTCGTAGACAAAGCGCCCCATCGTGTTGGTTTAAAATTACCGCATGGCTGGGTTTATGCACAAGGTATTACACACTATGAATTAGATGATTTAGGCCGTTTATTAATGGCTGGATTAGATTACACTGGAAAACTAGCAATTGCGTTAGAAATTAGCGAAACACCATTTACTTATTAAGGGGGATGACTATTTTGGATTTACAACCACAACGTCATATTTTAATTGTTTACCCTCACCCAGACGATGAGGCTTTTTCAGTTGCTGGAACAATCGCCTACTATACAAAAAAGATGAATACACCTGTTACATATGCCTGCTTAACATTAGGCGAGATGGGGCGTAATTTAGGAAATCCACCGTTTGCAACACGCGAATCCTTACCAGAAATTCGCCGCAAAGAATTAGTTGCAGCCGCAGAAGCCATGGGTATTCAAGATTTACGTATGCTCGGCTTCCGAGATAAAACAATTGAATTTGAAGATGATGAAAAAATGGTAAAGCTTGTAGAAGGATTGATTGAGGAGCTTACACCATCTCTTATCTTTACATTTTTACCGGGCTTTGCTGTTCATCCTGACCACGAAGCAACGGCACGTGCTGTTGTTGAGGCTGTACGCCGTATGCCAAAAGCTGCTCGCCCACAAATATTAGCCTGTGCGTTTGCAAACGATACGGTTGAAAAAAATGGTGAGCCACATATTGTCTACGATATTCGTGAAATGAAAATGGACAAAGTAAAAGCATTACAAGCACATGCCTCACAAACTGGCTGGATGATGCAGGAAACTGAAAAACGTATCGATAATGGTGAACCAATGAGTGAAAGCTGGCTAAGTGTTGAAAAATTCTATATTGTCGACCCTGATCAATATACAAACTAAAAAAAGACTCTGTTCTCACGCTTGGGAACAGAGCCTTTTTCATTAGGCAGTTTTTATTCTATTAATCATATGAACAACAAAAGTAATGGAAAAAGCAATTAATAAAAAGAGGAAAAATAAATAATGTGGCACATGGATTCCAATAACACTCACAAGCATTTTTATGCCAATAACACCAATAATAATAAAGGCAGTCGCTTCAAGCTCAGGGATTTTTTCAATAATCATTAAAAATACTCCTGCAATTGTCCTCATCATTAAAATACCCAACATCCCACCAACTAATAGCACCCACACCTGATTAGATACCGCAAAGGCAGCAAATATAGAGTCAATGGAAAAGGCAATATCCATCAGCTCCACTGAAATAACCGTCGCCCAAAATGTCCCGAAAATGCGTACCATCAGCCCTGATTTTTTCATCTCCTTCATCTGATCCTCCTGCCCTATTTGAAGAAAATGAGCGATACAAAGCCACCCTAAATATAAAGCGCCTAGCACTTTAATAAACCAAAACTCTACGAGATACACGCCGATTCCTATAAATAAAAACCTAAAAAAGTAGGCCCCTAGCATACCATACATTAATGCTCGCTTTCGTTGTTTATCTGGTAAATGTTTAACAAGAACGGCTAGGACTAGTGCATTATCCGCTGATAGTAAGCCTTCTATAAGTATTAAGGAAGAAATCAGTCCCCAAGATACAGGGTCTGTTAGCACCTCCTGCCACATCGCCCAATCGAAAAATTGCCTGTATGTAGATAAAATTCCTTGAATAATCTCCAACAGTCACCCTCCTATCGCTAGTCTAGTATATGCTTGACCATACTCGTTATGAGATTTTTTCAAGAAATCGCTTACATCACAAAATAGACACGGAAAATTTAGAATTTACTAAAAATTAATACCAAAAAGCTTATAAAATATGCTATCATAGATAAATGTTTTAAACGTATAACGGAGGATGAATATTATGGAAGTTGCTGATACTAAAACCGTGCAAGTGGAGAATGTCCTTATTGCACATCATTTTTTAAAAGATGTAGTTGTGCATACACCACTACAAAAAAACGACTATTTATCCGAGAAATACGGAGCTAATATTTATTTTAAGCGCGAGGATTTACAACATGTACGCTCCTTTAAGCTTCGTGGAGCCTATTATAAAATCAAAAAAATTGAGGACGAGGCTCGCAAGAATGGCGTTGTATGTGCAAGTGCAGGCAATCATGCCCAAGGCGTAGCTTATGCCTGTGCCCAATTAAAAATTCAAGCTAGCATTTTTATGCCTCAAACGACACCAAAGCAAAAAATAGACCAAGTGCGTATGTTTGGCCGCGAGTATGTGGAAATCATTTTAGCAGGTGATACATTTGATGACTCCGCTGAAAGTGCACAAAGCTATTGTGAAGAGCATGGCAAAATCTTTATTCATCCATTCGATGATTTTGATGTTATTGCTGGTCAAGGAACTGTAGCAGTGGAAATTATGAATGATATGGAGGAGCCAATTGACTATGTATTTGGCAGCATTGGTGGCGGCGGCTTAATGTCAGGTGTTTCTGCCTATGTGAAAAACCTTTCTCCTACTAGTAAAATTGTTGGCGTAGAGCCTGCTGGGGCTGGCAGTATGCAGGCTGCTTTTGCAGAAGGCGGCGCAGTAGCACTTGACTGGATTGATAAGTTTGTTGATGGGGCTGCTGTAAAATGCGTTGGGCATCACACATACAATGTTTGTCGTCGTTATTTAGACGATATTGTGCTTGTCCCTGAAGGAAAAGTCTGTACAACGATTTTAGATTTATATAATAAGCATGCAATTATTGCTGAGCCTGCTGGGGCATTATCAGTAGCAGCACTCGATTTTTACAAAAAGGAAATTAAAGGAAAATCTGTTGTTGTCATTATTAGCGGTGGTAATAATGATATTGGCCGTATGCAGGAAATTAAAGAAAAATCTTTAATTCACGAAGGTTTATTATACTACTTTATTGTTAGCTTCCCTCAGCGTGCAGGGGCACTTCGCCAATTCCTAACAAGCGTGCTTGGACCAAACGATGATATTACAACGTTTGAGTATACAAAGAAAAACAATAAGGAAAGCGGTCCTGCCCTAGTTGGTATCGAGCTCGGCAATCGTGAGGATTATGAAGGCTTACTTGCTCGAATGGACGAATTCGGCTTCAAATACAAAGAAGTTAACAACGACATTCAACTATTTGGCTTACTAGTTTAAAATGAAAAGTCTCACTTCTCAACAGGTGAGGCTTTTTATTTTTGCGTTTATCGCCTAACTTATTAGTTTTATCACCCAACTAATAAGCCACACTATCTGATCGCTACGATAGCTTGCTTATGTGCAGGTATAATATATTTTCTATGTTTATTGCTTCCCACTATTTCAAATTTTAGCTTCTGTAAAAAATAATATGCTGTCTTGCTAGATGAGCTATTAAAAACATCGCAAAATTGTATATTTGATATTTCATTTCCATGTAATAAACGATACTCTTGTAATGCTGTTAAAAATGATTGTTTATCAATTTTTTTGACAATGTGAGCATAATGCCCCCTTCTTTAATTCATGCCTAGCAATAGCAGGGTTCCATGTAGAAGGCTTATGCATCCTCAATAGATAGGCTGCAAGTTCACCCAATTCATGTTCACTCAAATAGATATGAGCAGATTGCTTGAGCAATTATTCTATTTTCTCAAGTAAACCACTCATATGCAAAATAGGCTGCGAGAATAGGCTAGAGGACATCACCATATTTGGGTTTGCAGCAACAACTAAATACTTAATAGGCATAACGCAGCCTTGCTCGTATAAAAGCTTGTGTAAAAATTGAGCATGTCGCTTTACCTGATCAAAAGGATTTCGAAGGCCATCTATTTTCCCATCAACATGTATTCAAATAAATTGATGTTTGTCCTTCATATACTCAACACGACCAACAATGTTTTTAATCTTCATTACTAAGATACAATTTTGTGTTAAAAACAAAGTATCCATTTGATAGATGGATTGAAACTCCATGTCATGTAGTAAAACATAAGGCTACTGTAGATTCATCTCCTGCCACACTTGATCAACGCGCTGTTTTCCTGCATAGCCAGCTCTTGCTCATCTTAGCATTTCCTGAAAATACTCATAGCTAGCATGATTCTTTGGCAATCTTCTTTCAAGTGCTTCTAAGACCAACAGCTTACAAGACTTCTCTCGCTGTTTCACAAACATCATTTCACCTCCTTCCCCAATTGCATGCTTAACAGCAGCTTCTGCTCGATTATCGCCCAATCCCCCCTTTATTTAGCAGCAAAAATATTAAAAACCCCGTAAAAGTTAGATGGATGTCTAACTTTTACGGGGCAGATCAATTGCTCCTCGCCTGTTTTATTTAACCTAGTAAAGCACGGTCTGAATTCATTTTTTCGCCACGAATGTGCTCAAATTCAGCCATTAAATCAGGAATGGTTAATGTATGCTTACGGTCTTCTTCAACTTCCAAAATAATTTGACCTTTATCCATCATAATCAAACGATTGCCTAAATCTAATGCTTGTTGCATATTATGCGTTACCATTAATGTCGTTAGCTGATCTTTGTCGACTAAATACTTTGTAATGCGAGTAATTAACTCTGCACGAGATGGATCAAGTGCCGCTGTATGCTCATCCAGCAATAAAATAGATGGCTTCGTGAATGTTGCCATTAACAACGACAATGCTTGACGCTCACCGCCTGATAGCAAGCCTACCTTTGCTGACAAACGATTTTCAAGGTTTAAGCCAAGCATCTCCAAAGACTCTTTAAAAAATTCTCGACGCTTTTTATCTACACCTCTACGTATTCCTCTATTCTTATTGCGAGAGTATGCCAGTGCTAAATTCTCCTCAATCGTCATCGTCGGTGCTGTACCTGCCATTGGGTCTTGAAAGACACGACCAATATATTGCGAGCGCTTATATTCAGGTAAACCTGTTACATCATTGCCATCAATGGATACTGTACCAAAATCAGGTGTTAAGGCTCCTGAAATCATATTCATCATTGTTGATTTCCCTGCACCATTACTACCAATAATTGTGACAAAATCACCTGGCTGTAAATGTAGATTAATCTCTGCAAGTGCAATTTTTTCATCAGGTGTTCCTTCGTTAAAAACTTTATTAATGCCATGTAATTTAAGCAAGGCCTTTCCCTCCCTGCTCTACTGCCTTAACCTGTGCAAGCTCTGCCGCACGTTTAGCTTTCCGCTTACGCTCTTTGCCCTTATTAATAAACTGCGGTAAAATAAGCGCTAAAATAACGATAATCGCTGTAATTAACTTCATATCTCCTGAATCAAGGAAATCTACACGCAATGCTAGTGCTAAAATAATACGGTAAATAATAGCACCTGCAATTACAGCAAACGTTGTGCGGATAATTGTCTTTGTGCCAAAAATAGCTTCCCCAATAATAACAGATGCAAGACCAATAACAATCATACCAATCCCCATACTAACATCTGAGAACTTTGAATATTGTGCGATTAAAGCTCCAGAAAATGCGACAAGTGCATTGGAAAGTCCTAGCCCTAAAATAATAAGTGTATCTGTATTTGCTGAGAAGCTGCGAATCATTCGCTTATTATCACCAGTTGCTCGGATAGCTAGCCCGACCTCTGTTTTTAAGAACCAATCTGCTAATAACTTAATAACAATTGTAATGAGTAATACGATGATCATTACGCTCCATGTAGCTGGTACTTTTTGAAGACCAATGCTTGTTAATAAATTATTAAGAGCAGTGTCGATGCCTAAGTTACTCCAAAATGCTTGAAACTTAGAAAATATTGTTTCTGAATTTAACAATGGAATATTCGGACGACCTATCGTATTTTCTGCAGTTAACCCCATAATTCGTAGGTTAATAGAATATAAAGCAATCATCATTAAAATCCCTGATAATAGCGGGTTAATCTTCCCTTTTGTGTGAAGAATTCCTGTCATACATCCAGCAATAAATCCAGCAACAATTGCCACCAAAGTTGCTAAGACGGGATGGTAGCCAAGCAGAACCATTGTTGCTGCTGTAGCCGCCCCTGTTACAAAGCTTCCATCAACGGTTAAGTCTGGAAAATCTAACACTCGAAACGTTAAATATACACCAAGTGCCATAATTGCATAGATGATTCCTTGCTCCACTGCGCCAAATAATGCTAAAAACATTGTTGAATCATCTCCTAAATTTCTTGTATTCATCCTGTTGTTAAATGAAGATAAAGCGGAGAAGTTTCCTCCGCTTTGCTTTTTACTTATTCTAAAATTTCCGCACCCCAAGAATCTTGAATTTCGATACCTAGGTCATCCGCTACTTTTTTATTAATTAATAGCTTTAAGTTTTGTGGATATTGTGCAGGTGTATCAGCAGGTGTTGCTTCACCCTTCAAAATTTTCACAGCCATTTGTCCTGCTTCATAGCCAATATCGAAATATTCAAAGCCATAAGCAGCTAAGCCACCACGTGCAACAGAGTCTAATTCTCCTACAATCAGCGGTAATTTATTTGTATTAGCAACATCAATAACAGATTCTAAAGCAGAAACAACTGTGTTATCTGTAATAATATAGAAAGCATCTACTTTACCAATTAACGATTCTGTAGCCTGCTTAACATCCGCTGAAGTAGCTGCTGATGCTTCTTCTACTGTTAAGCCTTGCTCATCCATCACCTTTTTCACTTCCGTTACTTGTGCAACAGAGTTTTGTTCACCAGCATTGTAAACCATACCTACTTTTTCCGCGCCAAGCTCTTTGAAGAATGCTACTGTTTTAGCAATTGTTTCAGGATGTAAATCAATTGTACCTGTCACATTTTTCCCTGGCTTCTCCATTGATTCAATTAGCTCTGCGCCAATAGCATCTGTAACAGATGTAAAAATAATTGGAATATCACTTGTAGCTGTTGCTGCTGCTTGAGCAGAAGGTGTAGAGTTTGCAAAAATTAAATCAACATCTGCTCCTACTAAATTGTTTGCAATAGTAGAGTTAAGGCTGTTATCACCTTGTGCAATTTGTGCATCATACTCAACCTTTAAGCCGGCATCATCAATCGCCTTTTTAAAACCTTCTGTTGCAGCATTTAATGATGGATGCTCTACAATTTGTGTAATCCCGATTTTATATGTTGTTTCTGCTGCTTTCTCACTTTCACTTGCGTTATTTTTTTCATCTCCACTTGAATCAGATGAACCAGAGCCACCATTGCCACATGCAGCTAATAGTAAAACTAATCCAAACAATAGGAATGAAAACTTTTTCATATTGCTTTTCACAAATAATCCCCCCGACTATCTCTCAAATATCTATCACACTTTATCTAAACAAAGTGTGAATGTATCGCTATATTATCGTTAATTACTAAGCTTCGTCAACAACATTATGAATGTTCTGACTTTTAAATTTGACAAAATATTTTAGTTTTTTTATCAATTTGTCGCTTTAAACTGCTAAATTGCGCTATTTTTAATAATTGTTGACCTTTTTTATCTCCTAAAAATTTTTTATGACAATTTTGCGACAATAGATAATTAAAGAACATATATTTGACTTTCTATAGGTATTTATACTAAAATATTAGTTTGTGTAAAAGCACCGTGGTTCGAGAACCTCCCACGAAAAAAAACTAAGGAGAAATGCATTATGAAGATAAAATTTTTAGCAGCAAGTGGTATTATTGCGGCATTATATATTGCTGTCACAATGCTTGTTGCGCCGTTTGGCTTTACAGAGGTACAGTTCCGCATATCAGAGATTTTTAACCATTTAGTAGCCTTTAATCCACGCTTTGCCGTAGGAATCATTATTGGTGTATTTATTTCCAATCTGTTCTCACCGCTTGGCGTTTACGATTTAGTCTTTGGTGTTGGTCATTCTATCATTACACTTGGACTGTTTATTGTAATCTGTAAATTTGTTAAAAATATATGGGCACGTTTAATTATCAATACATTGTTATTTACATGCACAATGTTTATTATTGCCTTTGAGCTGAATCTAGCTTTAGAGCTTCCA
The DNA here is from genome assembly GCF_044760715.1 of Lysinibacillus sp. NPDC098008. Taxonomy (NCBI): domain Bacteria; kingdom Bacillati; phylum Bacillota; class Bacilli; order Caryophanales; family Bacillaceae; genus Lysinibacillus; species Lysinibacillus sp. NPDC098008. Next base: position 23,279 of record NZ_JBIWBA010000013.1, on the reverse strand, counting down.
TTCTTCTGGACTTGGCTAACTGTTGCAGCAGGCGAGTTTGTTGTGCTAGCCGTTGGAGCCCCAATTATGTATATTTTAAATAAACGCCTTCATTTCGAACATTTGATTTAACAGACGAGTCTTTGTAGATTCGTCTTTTTTTGGCTTGACACTATTCTGAATATACTCTACAATTCTTTCTAAACTAAATGCGAGGAAGAAGAATAGTAGCAAGCATTGTTACTTTAAGAGAGCTGGTGGACGGTGCAAACCAGTAGTACAAACTTGTGAATGGACTTCAGAGCAGCCTTATTAAATGCAAGGCCGAATCACTCCCCGTTATCGGAGTAAAAGCGCGCAAAAAATTGCGAATAAAGGTGGCACCACGGTTACTCGTCCTTTGAATAAGGGATTGGAGTGACTTTTTTTATGGAAAAAAGTGTAGAGGAGTCGAGTAAAGATGAGTACAGTAACAGAAAAGGCAGGATATTTTGGTGAATTCGGTGGAAGCTTTGTACCAGAGGAGCTTCAGCATGTCTTAAATATTTTAGATGAGAACTTCCAGAAATTTAAAGATGATAGTGATTTTAAGCAAGAGCTAGATTATTATTTCCGCGAATATGTAGGGCGTAAATCCCCTCTTTATTTTGCAGAAAATTTAACAAAGCAATTAGGTGGCGCAAAAATTTATTTAAAGCGGGAAGACCTAAATCATACAGGCTCACATAAAATCAACAATGTATTAGGACAAATTTTATTAGCAAAGCGTATGGGGGCAAACCGTGTAATTGCCGAAACAGGCGCTGGTCAGCACGGTGTAGCAACAGCTACAGCTTGTGCTATGTTTGGCATGGATTGCACGATCTATATGGGGCTAGAGGATACAAAACGTCAAGCGTTAAATGTGTTTCGGATGGAGCTGCTTGGTGCAAAGGTTGTGGCTGTCGATAAAGGGCAAGGGCGACTAAAAGATGCGGTAGATGAAGCATTCGCAGATTTAGTAGAAAACTATAAGACAACCTTCTATTTACTAGGCTCTGCGGTTGGGCCACATCCCTTCCCTTCAATGGTGAAGCATTTCCAATCGGTGATTAGTCGGGAAAGTCGCGAGCAAATTTTAGAAAAGGAAGGTAAACTACCAACAGCTGTACTTGCTTGTGTTGGCGGTGGCAGTAATGCAATTGGTTCATTTGCTGAGTATATTGCAGATGAAGCTGTTCGTCTTATCGGTATAGAGCCAGATAAAGCGGCTACATTAAATGAAGGAACACCAGGTACACTGCACGGCTTTAAATGCTTAGTGTTGCAGGATAGCGAAGGTAATCCGCTACCAACCTATTCAATTGCTGCTGGCTTAGATTATCCAGGTGCAGGACCTGAGCATAGCCATTTAAAAACAATTGGACGTGCTGAATATGTTACTGTTTCGAATGAGGAAGTGCTAGAGGCATTTCAGGTGCTTTCAAAGGTTGAGGGGATCATCCCTGCTCTTGAAAGCTCGCATGCTGTAGCGCATGCACTAAAACTAGCCCCAACTTTATCTTCTGAAGAAAGTATTATTATTAATATTTCAGGTCGTGGCGATAAAGATGTGGAGCAAGTTTTCCATATGTTAAATCAATAACTATAGAACAGAGCGACTTCCCGTTAAAGGAAATCGCTCTTTTTTATCCAAATTATGAAATGGCTTTTTTATGCAGTTTAATTTTTAGTTTTTCTAGCATATCTGCAGTCATTCTAGCTAAATCATACTCTGCTTTAAAGCTCCACTCATTTTGAGCTGCTTCGATATTTAAAGAATTTGGCCAGCTATCTGCAATAGCTTGACGTACTGGATCAACATCATACCCCATTGTAAAATGTGGTAAATGCTTTTTAATTTCTGCAGCTAGCTGTGACGGTTCAAAGCTCATCGCTGTAATATTAAATGCATTGCGATGAACTAATTTGCTGCCATCTGCCTCCATTAAATCTACAATCGCCTGCAATGCATCTGGCATATACATCATATCCATATACGTGCCCTCTTGAATATAAGATGTATATTTACCTTGTTCAATGGCTTCATAGAAAATTTCTACCGCATAATCCGTTGTCCCGCCACCTGGAGGTGTTACATAAGAAATTAAGCCAGGGAAGCGTACCCCGCGTGTATCTACACCAAAACGATTAAAATAATAATCACATAATAATTCACCTGCTACTTTATTGACCCCATACATTGTTGTTGGTCGTTGCAGTGTATCTTGTGGTGTATTTTCCTTTGGTGTAGATGGACCAAATGCACCTATTGAGCTTGGCGTGAAAAATTGCATATTTAGCTCGCGCGATACCTCTAAAGCATTCATTAATCCACCCATATTTAAGTTCCAAGCTAATAACGGATTACGCTCAGCAGTAGCGGATAATAATGCCGCTAGATGCATCATCGTATCTGCACCAAAGCCCTTTGCTAAATCATGCATTCTTTGTCCATCTGTCACATCCAATACTTCAAATGGTCCCTTAGTATATTCAAGCTTTCGAATATCTGTAGCAAGCACATTGTCCTCTCCATAAATACTACGAAGTTTTTCTACAAGTTCAGAACCAATTTGACCAAGTGCTCCAGTAACCATAATTTTTTTCATTTCTCAAAACCTCCACATATGAACAAATGTACTTTCCACAAGCACAAAAATATATCCATAAACATTGATTTAATAACAATTCTATTGAAATCAATTATAATGTGTTCGTTTTGAAAATACAACCATTATATTATTAATATCTATAAAAAGAACACACAATCCCTTATCATCTAGTATATGAATACTTAAAAATCTTGTGCTACAAAAAGCTCTAAAATACAATTGTACACTTCAAAAGGACAAATATATATATTTTATTAACAAAATTTGCACGAAAAAAAGAAATCTTCTTTGCAGCTCTTTACAAAGAAAATTTCTTTTCACCTAAGTGTTTATATTGAAAATCGCTTTACTGCTAGTTGTAATACTTTTGAAACTTTACGCAGTTCTTTAATATAATTATGGAATTGCTGCTGGGCTGTTAACTGCTCGGCTGTTAAGGCAGCAACATGCTTTGTTGACTGCGCATTTGTATTGGATAATGATGTTAGCATTACCGCATCCTCACTAACCGTTTTGGTATGATGGGCAATCTCCTGAACAGTGCTAGATACTTCCATTATATAAGGCTTAATTGTATGTACTTTTTCTAAAATTTGCGCAAAGCTTGATGCTGTTTGTCCTGTTACAGCAACCCCCTTTTCAGTAGCTGCTAGCACACCTGCCATCATTTGCACTGCATAATTTGAATCTACATGAATGTTTTGTACAACGGCTGTAATTGTTTGTGTGGACTGGACTGTTTGCTCTGCCAGCTTGCGTACTTCATTTGCTACAACTGCAAAGCCTTTGCCATGCTCCCCTGCTCTAGCAGCCTCAATAGATGCATTTAATGCTAATAAATTTGTTTGCGCTGTTATTTTTTCTATTACTTCTATCATTTGATCAATCGAGGAGGCTCGTTCAACGAGATTCGATATAGCTGTATTGGATTTTTCAACTGCCTGCTTAATTACCTGCATTTGCGTTAAGTTTGCTTGTACAATATCCGTGCCGCTTTCTGCATCTTGAGCTGTTTTGTATGCAAAGCTTTCAACCACCTGAACTTTCTCTAAAATAACTTGAACATCATTTAAAACTTCCTCTAAAGAAGCTGTATTAGATGCCAATTTGCTTGTAGAGGCGGCTGTAGAATCTGATATTGATTGTACATCCTTTGCTATCTTAATAGTTGTTGTGGATGATTGCTCTGAGGAGTCCTGTAATTTCCCTGTCATTTTCTCCACTTCATAAGCACTATCTGTTACTGTATGTAGCAAGCGTTTTACCTCTGTTGTCATTTGATTGTAAGACATTGCAACTTCTCCAAGCTCATCATGGGCAACATAGCTTGCATTTGCTGTGAAATCGCCTTGTTCAGCCCGTTTTAACAATGCCTTCAATTGACGTGTTGGTACATTCACAGCCTTTGTTGCAATTAAACCAATAATAATGACTAGTAGCGCGACCGTTACACATACTCCACCTAATAGCCAATACCCAAACTGCACATCCCTTTGATATGTTTGTTGTTGTGTTTTTGCTCGTTGAACTAAATAGTTCTGTGTTTCTTCTAGTAATGTATGGCTCTCTTGACTAATTGGTAAAAATGACTGTGTATAAAATTGTTCATGCTCATCTTTATGAAGTTGCTGATAGTCTTTCATTAATTCTTCCTGCTGTGCTAGTAAAGATTTATACTTTTTAATTTGATGGCTCATTTTTTTATCTATATCTTGGCTTGCTAAACGCTCTAAAGGCTGATCCATATTTTTCAAAATAGCCACCACTTCTTGATAGGCCCCCTGTGAATCGACCATCCAATCTAATTGACGCTGTGACTCCTCTAGCTCATTAAGCCATCCCATTGGAATAAGCCCTTGTGTATAGCTCTCACTTGCATGCCATGACATTTTCCTTAAATAATCAACGCTAAATATACCTATCAAAATATTCGATAACACACAAACAATCATCAGTATCACTAATTTGTCCTTTACCTTTATAAAACGAAACAAATGCATGATTTTTCGGCTCCTTCTCCAACTCTCACCACTAATCATAGTCTGGATATATAAAGCCAGTGTTATATTTTTGTAAAGACTACGCAAAGAATTAAGAACTTATACCCATCATCTAGGTCATTTACTCTAACATCAAGCAGTGCCATATTTTTTAATTTATTGGTATTCAGCTACTAATATTCGCAACCTTCCACACATTGCCACCGTTTATACTATTAGTGTATATAGGAGGTGTTATATTTGACGCAATTGAAAAGATTGGATGGAAGCTTAGTTGCGGCGCTTCTTCTACTTGGTGGTATTAGCTGCCTTTTTGTCTATTCAAGCAGTACCAATTTTGAGCAATACGCAAGCTCTTTTATCATAAAGCAATTTATATTTTATGGCATTGGGTTTGCAATGATGTTCGCCATATCCTTACTTGATATTGAACAGCTAAAGAAGATTGGTTGGCCGTTTTATGGATTGATTGTCGCACTTACTGCTGGGCTAATTATTGCCCCTGAAAGTATAGCCCGAACAATTAATCAGGCTAAATCATGGTATCAAATACCGTTTTTAGGCTCGCTACAGCCCTCTGAATTTTTAAAATTTGCTTTTTTAATTGTCGTTAGTAAGGTGATTATTGCGCATCAAGAGAAAAATACACGCCCCTCCTATTTAGCAGACCTATGGCTATTAGTAAAAATCGGATTGATTGTCCTTCCTCCCACATTTCTTGTCTATCGGCAGCCTGATACAGGAATGGTGATGCTCTATATGGCAATGATTTTACCAATGATATTCTTTTCAGGTATTCAACGGAAGCTACTTGTTATTTTTACTGCTATTCCCGTAGTAATGCTCAGTACAGTTATTGTACTTTATATAAGATTTAATGAATTTTTTACGGAGAAAATTTTAGGAGCCCTATCTGGACATCAGGTTTCTCGTATTTATGGCTGGCTACAGCCTTATGAGTATGTAGATTCCTCATTCCAAGTACGGCAAGGCTTTTTAGCGATAGGGTCTGGAGAAATGGCTGGAAAGGGTTACTTAAATAATGATGTTTATGTGCCTGAAAAGCACACAGATTTTATTTTCTCAGCGATTGCTGAGGAATTCGGCTTTATTGGTGGAGCATTTGTTATTATTCTTCTATTCTTTGTCATCTATCGAATTGTATTAATTACAGTTGAGGCAAAAGATCCATTTATGACACTAATGGGAGCTGGTATTTCAAGCTTATTAGCCTTCCAAATTACACAAAATATCGGTATGACAATTGGACTTTTACCGGTTACAGGTGTAACATTACCATTTTTAAGCTATGGCGGAAGCTCACTGTTATCAAATTTTATGCTTATCGGCATTGTAATGATTATTCATAAATCTTATAAAGGCTATATGTTTAAGAACTTAGGAGATGACAAGTAAATGAACACAAGAATGCGATTATTGCTACTATTAGCTGGTGGTAGTTTGTTGCTATTAATTCTTCGTCTTGCCTTTCTTATGCTGTAACACAAAAAAGGTTTCTTAAGTGCTAAACCTAAGAAACCTCGCCTTTTAACCAAACCCTACATTCTATTATTCAAAATCTAACTCTTTTTTAGGAAGAATAGGGCTAGACTCCTCTACTGGCTTCACTAATTTTTTCCGCTGTGTCACTAAATAGAAAAACATAACAACAGCAACAACAACACATGTAAATAAAATTTGCGAGCGCATGGAATCAATAAAGAACATTGCAATTAATAATGCAGTTGTAGCTAGTATTGTGAAATACGTTAAATAAGGGAACAACCACATTTTCACCTTTAACAGTTCAGGATTTTCCTTTTCAATTTTTCGTCGCATTTTTAATTGTGAGAAAGCAATAATTAAGTAAAGAATTAATGTAATCGCACTACAAGAGCTTAGTAAAAACATAAATACTTTATCTGGTGATACATAATTCATAATAACGGCAATATAGGAGAAAAATGTTGCTGCTAATATGGCATTCACAGGTGCACCATTTTTATTTAATTTCAAAAATGCTTTTGGTGCTTCCCCTTTCTCTGCTAGAGAAAAGACCATACGTGATGTTGCATAAAGCGCTGAGTTTAAGCATGATAACACAGCTGTTAAAACAACAAAATTCATAATTTGCGCCGCAGCAGGAATGCCAATATAATCTAATACCGCTACATAAGGGCTTGTTAAAATATCTGAAGAATGCCAAGGTAATAATGTTACAACAACAGCGATAGAACCTACATAGAAAATTAAAATACGCCAAGTAATAGAGTTTGTAGCCTTGGTAACAGCTGCTAAAGGCTCATCTGATTCACCAGCAGCAATCGCTACAATTTCTGTTCCCATAAAGGAAAAAATAACAATAACAACACCCATTAAAACAGCGCCAAAGCCATTTGGTAAAAATCCACCTTGTCCAACTAAATTCGTCATACCAACAGCACTAAAATTCGGGGCAATCCCAAAAATAATAAATGCGCCAAGACCTAAGAAGATGATAATACTTGCAACTTTAATAAGAGAGAACCAATACTCAAATTCACCAAAAGCTTTTACAGAAAGAACATTTGTTAACGTCAATGCCACTGTTAATATCATGCTTAATAGCCATAAAGGAACACCGTCATACCAATATTGAATAATGGCTGCCGCTGCGGTTGCCTCTAATGCAATGGCAACAACCCAGAAAAACCAATACAACCAGCCGATCATAAAGCCTGCCCATGGACCAATAGCTTCATGTGCATAATGGGCAAACGATCCACTTGTCGGATTAACAGCCGCCATCTCACCTAGCATACGCATTACTAAAATAACAATAAATCCTGCAAAGACATACGATAAAATTGCGCCTGGACCAGCCAAGTTAATAACTGAGCCACTTCCCATAAATAGCCCAGCACCGATAACCCCGGCAATGGCAATCATTGTCATATGCCGTTTCTTTAATCCTCTTTTTAAATGCGTTTGTTGCTCCATACTTTCACCTCTTCTTCAAGATTGTGTAATCGCTTACATAAAATCTTACATGTTCTTATATGGTTACGTAATAGACAAAATATAAAATGTTAGACACTTGTTTCACACAAAATGTAAAATAGCATATTTTCGCTTATACAAGTAAAAACAACACATTAAACATAAATATTATTCATTATCTTGTCGAATCCAAAAGAAAAACTACGCAGAAAAATGACATTTTCTGCGTAGTTCTATTTTAATATATTAAGAATTGTTGCTTGGGAACGCAAATGTTGATCCCGTATTTTCAGCAGGTGATAACCAGCGCTCTGAAATCGTCTTTGTTTTTGTAAAGAAACGCGCTTGGTCTGGACCAAACATATGTCCTTCACCGAAACGTGAGCCTTTAAAGCCAGCAAAATTATAGTAGCCAACTGGAATTGGGATCGGGACATTGACACCCACCATACCCACATCAATTTCTGTTGTAAACTTGCGAGATGCAAGACCATCATTTGTAAAGATTGTTACACCGTTTGCTAGTTCATGGCTATTAATTAATGTAATCGCCTCTTCTAATGAATCCACACGTACTACATTACGCACAGGACCGAAAACTTCCTGCTCATAAATTTCCATCCCTGGCTTCACATGGTCTAGCAATGTTGGGGCAAGGAAGAAGCCATTTGATTTTTTCGTAATCTCCGCTTCACGGCCGTCACATACAACAACAGCCCCTTCCTGCTCTCCGCGATTAATAGCAGTCAGCACTTGCTCCTTTGATTGCTGTGAAATCACAGGACCATAATCTGTTTCAGGATTTGTATACACGCCTACTTTTAAAGCATCAATTTTTTGCTTTAAAATTGCTACAATGCGCTCGGCAGTATCCTCTCCAACAGCAATTAGCGTAGAAATCGCCATACAGCGCTGTGATGCTGCACCATATGCTGCACCGATAAAGGCACTTGCTACCTGCTCTAAGTCGGCATCTGGCATTACGACCATATTATTTTTACCACCACCAAGTGCTGTCACACGCTTGCCGTATTTCGCACCTGTTTCATAAATATATTTCGCTACAGGTGTAGAGCCTACAAACGAAATCGCTTGAACAGCAGGGTTCTCTAACAGCTCATTAACAGCGTCTTTATCGCCATTTACAACTGTCCAAATACCATCTGGTAAGCCTGCTTGCTTCCATAGCTCACTAACAAATAGAGCTGTCATTGGCACCTTTTCTGATGCTTTTAAAATAACTGCATTCCCAACCGCAATCGCCATACTTGTTTGTGCAAGAGGCACCATAATCGGGAAGTTAAATGGTGAAATAGCTGCTACAACCCCAAGTGGATATTTTGCGGAATAAGCATTAATGCCACCACCAACATTAACAGAGTATTCACCCTTTACTAAATGTGGAGCGCCGATTGCAAGGTCCACTGATTCCAGACCGCGTGTAACCTCTCCCTTTGCATCCTCTACAGTTTTACCGCTCTCTGTACAAATAATTTCGATTAGCTTTTCTTTATTTTCCTCAAGTAGATTGCGGAATTTTAAAACGACTTGTGCACGCCTTGCTACTGATAAATCACGCCAAGCAGGAAAAGCCGCCTGTGCTGTCGCAATTGCATGTTGAGTTTCCTCTTTTGTCGCTAAAGGTACTTTCGCAATCACTTCACCTGTTGATGGATTATAAACATCTCCAAAGCGACCACTTGTACCCGTTACCGCCTCACCATTAATGAAATGTGTCAATTCTTTCACTGAAACTAATTCTGTCATTGTTGAACTCCTCCTAAACTGTTACAAGTGTTTGTAATGGGTTATAAGGCAAGTTATGCGCAATGGCTACTTGCTCATAAACAATTTGACCTTGGTATACATTCAAGCCTAGCGCCAATGGCTTATTTTGTGCAATAGCCGCTTCAACGCCTACATTGGCAAGCAATAATGCATATGGAATTGTATTATTTGTTAAGGCAATTGTAGATGTTCGTGGAACAGCTCCAGGCATGTTACCAACTGCGTAATGAACAACACCATGCTTCACATAAATTGGGTCCTCATGTGTTGTGACACGGTCAGAAGATTCAAAAATACCCCCCTGATCAATTGCCACATCCACTAATACCGAGCCTGGCTGCATTGCCTGAACCATTGCCTCTGTTACTAGCTTCGGTGCTTTTGCTCCTGGGATTAATACCGCCCCAACCACTAAGTCTGCTTCTGCTACTGCTTTCGCAATATTAAATGGATTTGAAATCAATGTTTGAATACTGCGACCAAACTGTGCTTCAAGCTGGCGAAGACGAACAGGATTAATATCTAAAATTGTGACTTGTGCCCCCATACCGATAGCGATTTGTGCTGCATTTTCCCCAGCCATACCGCCACCAATAATCGTTACTTTTCCACGCTCAACGCCAGAAACACCGCCCAATAAAATACCTTTACCGCCATTAATTTTCTCTAAATACTGTGCACCAATTTGCGTAGCCATACGTCCTGCAACCTCACTCATCGGTGATAGCAGTGGTAATGAACGGTCTGGTAATTGTACTGTTTCATAGGCAATTGCCGTAACATTTTTCTCAATCAACGCCTTTGTTAATTCCTCATCTGCCGCTAAATGCAAATAAGTGAATAAAATAAGACCATCACGGAAATATTGGTATTCTGATACAATTGGCTCTTTTACCTTTAATACCATATCAACATTCCATGCTTCACGAGCAGTAGCAACAATCGTAGCGCCTGCTTCTGTATATAACGCATCCGTAAAGCTAGAGCCAGCTCCTGCATTTGTTTCAATAACAACCTCATGTCCAGCCGTTACAAGTGATACCACACCTGCTGGAGTAATTGCGACACGATTTTCTAATACCTTAATTTCTTTTGGAATACCAATACGCATGTTCTTTCCTCCTATTGATGCTGTGCAAAAGCATTTGCCAATGCTTCGACAATTGTATTTTTCTCTTCAATTGTTAACGTAAGTGGTGGTGATAATGTTAGTACATTATTAAAGCCTGCTGTCGTTGTACCATTTTTCCCAATAATGACACCTTGCTTTTTACAAGCAGCAATAATTGCATTTGTATACGAAATATCAACAGGTTTTTTTGTCTGCTTATCTTCAACAAGCTCAATTCCTACTAGTAAGCCTTTACCACGAATATTACCAACATGCGGATGGTTCGCTAAGCGCTCTGTTAGCTCCTCGAATAAAATAGCGCCCATTTCCTCAGAGCGAGTAAATAATTGCTCGCGCTCCATAATTTCAATGTTCTTCAATGCAACGGCACATGCTGCAGGAGAGCCTCCAAATGTATTGACATGGCGTAAAAACTCATAATCACCTGCTGCCATAAATGCTTCATAAATTTCACGCTTTACAGCTGTTGCTGATAGTGGCATATAAGCACTTGTTAAGCCCTTTGCCATTGTAATAATATCAGGCTGCACACCATAGTTTTGGAAACCAAATGCCTTACCTGTACGACCAAAGCCACAAATTACCTCGTCGACAATCATCAATGCGCCATGCTTATCACAAACTTCACGAATGCCCTTTAAATATTGGTCATTTGGTACAAGTACGCCACCACCTGTAATAATTGGCTCCATAATCATTGCTGCAATCGTTTCAGATAGCTCCCATGTCATTGTACGGTCTACCTCTTGAACAGAAGGCAAATCAATTGGATTTTCCGCTTCCTCAGGTGAACGATACATATCAGGCGGTGTTACATGTAAGAAGCCAGGTGCTAATCCTTCATACTTAAATTTACGCTGTGCCTGCCCTGTTGCTGCAAGTGAAGCACTTGTATTACCATGATACGCACGGTAGCGTGAAATGATTTTTGTACGCTCATGCTGCCCTGTTTGCTTATGGTATTGACGAGCAATTTTAAAGGCTACCTCGTTTGCCTCAGAGCCGCTGTTTGAATAGAAAACAACATAGTCGCCACCAAGCAACTCACTAATTTTTTCACTCAATAAAATGGCTGAAGTATGACTATAGGAAAGCGGTGTATAGCAGTTTTGCACAAGCTGATTGTAAGCTGCCTTTGCAATTTCCTCACGACCGTAGCCAACATTGACACACCATAAACCTGCCATCGCATCTAAATAACGGTTGCCATCAATATCTGTTACCCAAACCCCTTCTGATTTTTCGATAATCATTGTATTTTGGGGATTATATGGACTCATTGCATGCCAGACAAATTGTTCATCCTTTGTACGCCAATCGAAATCCGTTGCATTTTTCATATTCATCGTGCCTCCCTGTATTAGTTGGTATGTTTAGTATGCATGAAAGTGGAAGGGCTTTCATTAGTCAAAGTGTAAGATCATTTAGACAAAACATATAACAAAATGGCAAGTCTATAAAAAAGGGGCGTTTCAAATAACATTTGAAACCCCCTTTTCTTGCTATGCTATTCATCAATAAGGCGCAGCATCAGCTCTAACGCTAAGCGCTGATCCCCCTTCATAAAATCCTTGCCAATAATCGATTCAATTTTCTCTAAACGATGGTATAGTGTTTGTCGTACAATAAATAACTCCTGTGCCGTTTCCTTTTTTAAGCCATTCATTTCCAAATATTTCTTTAATGTGCGCACTAGTTGACCATTAAATTGCTGGTCATATTCAAATAAGGGGGACAAATACTGTCTGGCAACATCTAAAAAAACCTTATCCTTCCGCAATTGTAAAAGCATATGCTGTAATGGTAGGTCATCAAAAAAATAGGAAAGGCTTTTATTATGCTTACGAATAAAAATCGTATTTTTCGCCGTTTCATAGCTTCTAAATATATCTTGCGGGCTGTTGACATAATGACCAAAGCCAACAATATTTGGCATATCCTCTTGGCTTTTCTCATTCATTTCCCTTACCACCGCTTCAAGCCGTTCCTTATAGTCATTTTTCCCCCACATATCCGCTATCATAAAAATTAACTCTCGATTTTCTTCAACTGTACATGAAAAAAATCCATGTTTCTCTAAAATATTATGTATAAATAATTTATGGTACGTTAGATTTTGATTTTTATTGAATCTTGTAATATGCTGTATCATCACAATCCATGAACACCTTATTGTTTTAGGCGCATAATCCTCCAAAAATAATTGGATATCTTGCATTGTTAATTCATTGTGCAGCCATTGTGTCAAAATTAAACGATTTTCATTACCCTGCTTTTCATCAATATATAAATCTCTTAATAAATAATTCGCCAAAGCTACACTTGTACGATCTAAAATTAACGTATCCAACTCCGTTAAAATCCGATTGACAGAATAGATATAAATTGTGCCATATTTTTGTTGTAATAAATAAATATCCTTTGATAGAAAATGCTCTGTGTTACTAGACGCTGTCTGCTTTAAACGATGAAATAGTGCTTGTTGTGTATTCGGAATATATAAAGTGTCTTCTCCCTTTAATTCAAAAGCAATCGATACATTTAAATACTTATGCATCCTCATTAACAATTGCTCATAATTTGTTGCATATAACGCAAGCTTATGTAAATCCTGCGCATAGGATTCTAAATGCTGAAGCAGCTCATACTGCTGATTAATCAGCAGTTTATGAATATCTTGTGTAATTTCAACGAATGGTACAATATTTGTAAATGTAATAATAGGAAATTCTAATGCATTCGCACATTGTATAACGCTCTCTGGAATGTGCTCAATATGCTTCCCTAATTCCACGCAAAGACCTGCTGCATCCAATTGAGAAAGCTTTTTTATAAAATCAATAAAAACTTCCTCATCTTGAGCAATTGGAATACCTGTCGTTAAAATTAACTCTCCACCCTTCACAAATGTATCAATATCTAAAGATTCTAATATATGCACCCATTTTACATAGCGTTGAAGACTACCATGTCCTGCAACGACCTTTGTCTTTTCAAAATGCTTTCTCATCATTATTGATTCAATTGTTAATAAAAATTCAGTCATATGATTGTTAGTATTCCTTTCTATCATCTATTTTCAAATGAAGAAAGGCTATCTGCTTTCTTAGCTAAATAGCCTTCTATAATTTATTTTTGAAGAATACCATCATAGAGTGTCGGTCTACGATCATCATAGACAGGGATTCTGCCCCGTACTTCATCAACAATGGAAAAGTCTACATCAATGACAGCTACTTCCTCATCCTCTGCGCCTGTCCATAGTACCTCACCCCATGGCTGAATAATCATTGACTGCCCATTAAAATTTTCTACCTTTTTCGCAATACGATTCACCGCAATAACAAAGCATTGATTTTCAATGGCACGCGCCTGCAGCAATGTTTTCCAATGGTCAATTCGAGGCGTTGGCCATTGTGCAGGCACAAACAGCACCTTCGCCCCCTGCAATGCATGTGCGCGTAGCCATTCAGGGAAACGAATATCGTAGCAAATCACTCCAGCAGCCTCAAGATCACCAAGTGCAAAGCGGTTCATCTCATCTCCCGCCTCTAAATAAAGATGCTCATCCATTAAACGGAAAAGATGTGCCTTGCTATATTCACCGACTAACTCACCATTTTTATCAAATGTATACATTGTATTATAAAATTTCTCGCCTTTTTTTGTTGATACAGAGCCACCAACAATATGTACACCAAGCTCCTTTGATAAATTTGCCAAAAATGCCTTTGTCCGCTCTCCATTCACATCCGCTAGCTCAGGTAGCTTCTCTAATGCATAGCCTGTATTCCACATTTCTGGCAGCACAACAATCTCCGCTCCCTGCTGCACGACCTCACGAATTTTCTCCTCAGCGCGCACAAAATTTTCCTCTACCTTGCCAAAGCCAACATTTAATTGAATACAACCGATTTTCATGCCCATTCCTCCTCTAAATAGATAACTAAATTTTCATAGTTTTCATTATACTATATGTACTTATCTTCCAAGTAACCTATCTACAACTAATCCTAATAAAGACTAGACAATTCACTAAAAAAATAATAGTATTGGCAACATAATTCTTTAACAATTATTATTATATTCTGAAAAAGGTGAACATACATGGAATTTTCTAAAAAGCTTCAACAACTACCTACTCAATTTTTTGCAGCACTTGCACAAAAAGTAAATACTGCGCTTGAGCAAGGGCGCGATATTATTAATCTTGGACAGGGAAATCCTGACCAACCAACGCCTCCTCATATTATTCAGGCATTACAGAAGGCGGCTGAAAACCCTCAGCATCATAAATATTCGCCATTTCGCGGTATCGCTGAATTACGCCAAGCTGCGGCTGACTTTTATCATCGTGAGTATGGTGTGGACATTGATCCTGACACGGAAGTTGCTGTCCTTGGCGGCACAAAAATTGGACTTGTAGAGCTTCCTTTAGCAATATTAAATCCTGGTGACACAATGCTTTTACCAGACCCAGGCTATCCAGACTACTTATCTGGTGTTGCCCTAGCAGATGTAAATTTTGAAGTGATGCCACTTTTTGCTGAAAATGATTTCTTGCCAGATTACCATGTCTTGCCTGAAGACGCAAAGGAAAAAGCAAAATTATTATATTTAAATTATCCAAACAATCCTACAGGCGGTACGGCAACACTTGAATTTTTTGAGGAAACGGTACGCTTTGCTAAAGAGCATAATATTATCGTGTCACATGATTTTGCTTATGGTGCGATCGGCTTCGATAGCTGCAAACCCGTTAGCTTCTTACAGGCAGAGGGCGCAAAAGATGTTGGCATCGAAATGTATACACTATCCAAAACTTATAATATGGCAGGCTGGCGCATAGGCTTTGCAGTTGGCAATGCCGATATAATCGCTGCCATCAATCTTATTCAAGACCATCTATTTTGTAGCCAATTCCCCGCTGTCCAGCAGGCTGCCGCAGTTGCACTGACAGCCTCTCAGACATGTGCCGATGAATTAAGAGCTACCTATGAGCGCCGTCGAAATGTGCTGATTGAAGAAGCTCATCGCATTGGCTGGCAAGTAACTGCACCAAAAGGCTCCTTCTTCGCATGGTTGCCTGTGCCAGTAGGCTATACAAGTGAACAGTTCGCTGACCTGTTGCTTGAAAAAGCAGATATTGCAGTTGCAGCAGGCAATGGCTTTGGACAATACGGCGAAGGCTATATACGCGTTGGCTTACTCGTTAGCGAGGAACGCTTACGCGAAGCTATTCATAGAATTGAACAACTGCAATTATTTAATCGCTAATATCGGTTGTGCCTCTCCTATCCGTCACTTTTGGCGTTCTATTCGGCAACTCCACTCTCCTATCCACTGAACCATCATAAAAGGCTTCCCCATGAGCGAGGAAGCCTTCTTCTTTATTGAATAACACCTAGTTCACGACCAACTTTTTCGTAAATTGCTAATGCATCGTCTAGCATTTCTTTTGTATGCGCGGCTGTTGGCATATTACGCACACGTCCCGTTCCCTTTGGCACTGTTGGGAAAACAATGGATTTTGCATAAACGCCCTCTTCGAATAAGCGTTTTGAAAACTCCTGTGTTAGCTTTTCATCCCCAATAATACATGGTGTAATTGGTGTTTCAGACTCTCCAATATTAAAGCCTAGCTTCTTAAGCCCTGCCTTTAAATAATCGCCATTTTCCCACAGCTTATCGTGTAGCTCTGTAGAGTCAATCAACATTTGAACAGCTGCTGTAATTGCCGCTACATCACCTGGTGGTAGTGCTGTTGAGAATAAAAATGGACGTGAGCGCACCTTTAACCAATCAATTAAGTTTTTCTTCCCTGCTACATAGCCCCCAACAACACCAATTGCTTTTGACAATGTACCAATTTGGAAGTCGATTTCTTTTTCAAGTCCAAAATGCTTTACAGTTCCTTTACCTTTACCCGTTACACCTGAACCGTGTGCATCATCAACATACGTAATTAAATCAAACTCTTTGGCAATTTCCACAATCTCAGGTAATTTAGCAATATCACCATCCATCGAGAACACACCATCTGTAATAACCATAATTTTATTATATAAGCCTGATTCCTTCGCTGCTTTTGCCTTAGCACGTAAATCCTCCATATCAGAGTGATTATATGCAATAATTTTTGCCTTCGATAAACGACAGCCATCAATAATTGAGGCATGGTTTAATTGATCTGAAAGAATCGCATCGTTTTTATCCATTACAGCAGAAATAGCTGCCATATTACAATTAAAGCCTGATTGATAAGAGATTGCCGCTTCTGTTCCTTTAAATTCCGCAAGCTTTTCTTCCAATTTTACATGCAAATCAAGTGTACCGTTAATTGTCCGAACAGCACCTGCGCCAACACCATATTGAGCAATTGTTTCTTTGGCAATACGCTTTAAATCTTCATTTGTTGCTAAGCCAAGATAATTGTTAGAGGATAAGTTTACAAGATTTTTGCCACGTACTTTAATAATTGGGCCGTTTGCTCCCTCTACTGGATCAATTTCATTGTATAAGCCTTGTTCATGTAAGGCTTGTAGGTTTTCATCTAAAAATGCATTTAATACTTTTGACAAGCGTATCATCCTTTCCTAGGAAAACTGTTCTAGCTCCTAGTTTAGCATAAGCCTGTCATTTGCTAAATTATTTTGTTACCCTTTCAAAGAGTGGTGCTGTTTTTTCGCGCCATAAAGATGTTGACAGACAATGATCTAATAATTCGCGAACCTTATATTCTGCCTCTGCATAGCGCTTCGCATAGCCCATCGCATCCTGCATTGCTTCCTTATATTGTGCTCGAACAGCTTCAATATCAGTTTCGGCTTTCTTTGATAACATACAATGCTGACCAATATCAAATATTCGATCACCTAATCGACCATCTTGTGGGTCAAAAACATGAGGCTCTGTACTATCAAAAATACAGAAGTTTAGCTCTGGAATAATCACCATATCCACAGAGCCTGCATCTAAGCCGCACCAAATAATTTGCGCATCAAGCCCTCTTGCATTTGCCTCATTTGCTAAATCCTTCATTAAAGAAGATTTTCCTGTACCAGGCTTGCCTTTAATCATCAGTCTAGTCGTTATATTTTTAGTAATGCTATCCACTGTATTTTCTGCACCTCTAGGCGTTAACGTTCCTAGTAAACGATGCGTACGAGTACCTGCTTTATTCAAGGTGATAGCTTGAAATAGCTCTGTTTTTAAGCTTGCTACTTGTTCATCCAATGCCTGCCAGTTCATACAGCTTTGCGTGATAATCTCCCATTCATCATGAAGCTTAATAGCATGATTCAGTGTAGCAATGCATTTCTCACGCCAGGATAGACGCTCCTGCATCGCAATCGCAAGCCGTTCACCTGCTTTTTCAAGCTGCTCTGCCTCCAAACAGTCATAAAAAGATAGCACACGATGCTTTGTGCCAAGCAATGTCGGTTCAAGAGCCCATTCAGATGCCCATACAAAAAGTCTATTGCAACCCTTTATATAAACAGCCTCTACAGCATCTTCTAATAAAGCATGCTTAAACCATTCAACACTAAAGCCCTGCTTCACATAGAAATAGCCTAGCTCCTTTAAAAGCTCTGACCCTTTAAAGGTTGGTGCACCTTGCAAAAAATAAACAAGCTCCGCCTCTTCCATCAGCTCTTTATATAAATGTTTCACACCTTGCCCAGTCAATGCGTGTCCGAAGTAATACGTCACATTTCCATTCAACCACATTCCTCCTTCGCCATGCATTATATGAAGAAGCACAAAAAAATATGGCAATGCTGATTAAACAACTGCCACTTTGTTAGAATAGAGGAATTAAGAGGCGAAAGAAAAAGGGGATAGCATCACCATCGTTTTAATAAAACAATACTCTCTATTTAAATTCATAAGGCTATCTAAAAAGTCTATTTTCAGCGACTTTTTAGATAGCCTTGTTTTATTTAAAACCAAATATCACTTACTTGGTGACCATAGGCTATTGGGTCTGTTGGATCAATACCATAATCCATTATGCCAGTAATCCATGCCTGCCCTGCTATAACTGGGATTATTGCTTCTTTTTGAGCAATCGTTGTCCTACGCTCAATATAGCTTTTAAATTTCGTTCCTGTTAATGACTCATTAATAAATAGCTCTTTTTCCTTTATTAAGCCTTTTGCAGCCATCACAGCTAATCGAGCACTAGTACCAGTTCCACATGGTGAACGATCGAGTCTTCCATGGAGAACAACCGTACCATTTTTACTTTCAATACCATTATCCGTACGATGAAGTGGACCTTCAAATATAATATTCGATACACTACGAATCTTGCTATTTTCAGGATGTACAATCTCTAATTGCTCATTTACAGCTTTTTTAACCTTTTGCCCTACTAAACACATATCATGTGCTTCATCTGGCGTTAAATGGAAGCCTAATTTCTCAGCATGAACATGCGCAAACATCATACCGCCATAGGATGTATCCACTTGAATTGTTCCAACCCCCGCTACCTCTATTTCCTGATTTAAATGAATTGGGAAAGTAGGGACATTGGTAAATTCCACCTGCTTTACCTTGCCATTTGCACACATACATCTTACACGAATAAGTCCTCCAGGTGCTTCTAATACCAGGTCAGTAATAGGCTCTTGCATTGGTATTATGCCTGTTTCCAGTAAAACTGTTGCCACACACATTGTATTAGAGCCTGACATTGGCGGATATTCCGTAGTTTCCATGATAATGTATCCCATTTGTGCTTCTGGATGACATGGCGGGACTAAAATATTGGCATTATGGAATGGACCACCACGTGGCTCAAACAGCATCATCGTTCGAATCTCGTCCATATGTTGCTCCATATATTCTTTTTTATCAAACATCGTATCGCCAGGGATATGAGGCATCCCACCAACTATAACATTGCCAACTTCTCCCTCTGCATGTGCACCAACAACACTAATTTTACGTGACCAGTTCATATCATCCATCCTAAAATTATACTCATCTAATTTTATTATTCTAAATTTTCTTATCAACTTACATGCTGTCATATTTATACGGCAAATATTTTTACAGTTCCTTCTGAATTTAGAATGCACAAACTATCTAATATGAAACTAGGCAACCATTTAACGATAAACAGTTCCTCTTCTATTAATATTGAATATATTTATATTTATTATTTTTAATAATAATCTCCTCCACCACCATATTATTCCTTTCTATCGTATTTTCAATAATAATATCTGCTACATCATCTGGGTCCATATAGCTTTCCTCTGCCTTAGCACCATCCCATAATTCTGTTTTCATATTTCCCATATATGCCCCAAATACTTTAACTTTTGTCTGCTCTAGCTCAAGCGCTAAGCTTTCAGTAAATCCTCGCGCACCAAACTTACTGGCACTATAAACGGACTCATTTATTTTCCCTCTTTTTCCTGATAAAGAAATAATATTGATGATGCAACCCTGATCTCTTTTCTTCATATCCTTTACTACTTCTTGCGTGCAAAAAATCGTACCTTTTAAATTAATGTCGATCATTTGATGAATAGCTTGTTCACTTATATGTTCAGCGCTATCAAAATCCCCTACACCAGCATTATTGATGAATACATCAATTTGCCCAACTTCCTGCTTAATGGCTTGCATCACTTTACTCACATCGCTCTTTGAAGAAACATCCACTTCATAAATAGCGTAACGATGCTCAAATGATTGTGCTGTTTTCAAAAGCTTCGTTCGCGTACGTCCTAGCAAACATACGTAATATCCCAATTCATAATATTTCTTGGCTAAGGAGGCACCTAAGCCACTTCCAGCTCCTGTAATAGCTACTACTCTCGTATCCATCTAAAAGCTACCTCCAATCATTTTTATCATAGAATATTCAAATATCTTCTGTAAGAATAATCTATTTATGAAAACCTCGCATTAGACACTGTGCCTAAAATTTAAGGTTCCTTATTGACATTCGCCCAAATAACATTTATTTTTGAGAAATAATATATTGAACGGTGCTAGTCATTAATTCTTCTAAATCCCCTATTCTTCACACAACTGACACAAAGTTAAAAATATCGCTTCAAAGAACATTACACTCTGTCTAAATCAAACAATCTCTCTTTCCTATATACTGAACACAATATTCTGATTTTTCGAAAATTATCAAGGGGTGATCGTGTATATGTTAGAAATTGTTAACGCTATAAACGGGGTCGTTTGGGGTAATGCGCTAATCTTTCTATTTTTAGCGGCAGGGCTTATATTTACAATTTTAATGAGGTTTGTACAAATAAGAAGGCTGAAGGACATGGTAACATTACTTTTTGAAAAAAATGATGATAATGCTGGGATTTCCTCTTTTCAAGCATTAGCGATGTCATTAGGAAGCCGAGTTGGTACTGGTAATATCGTAGGGGTAGCACTCGCGATTAGTTTAGGGGGACCTGGGGCAGTCTTTTGGATGTGGGTTACAGGGTTTTTAGGAAGTGCTACTTCATTTATTGAAATTACATTAACACAAGTTTATAAAAGTAAAATAAATGGGGAATATCGTGGGGGAGTGCCTTACTATATTCATAAAGGCTTAAATATGAAATGGCTAGCTATTGCCTCTGCTATCATTTTAACAGTTGCCATTGGGATTCTTTGGCCAACGACACAGGCAAATACAATTGCTTTAACTGTTCAAAGCACATTTAATATTTCGCCATTAATTACAGGAATTTTATTAGCAATCTTAATTGCTGTCATTATTTTCGGTGGTGTTAAACGTATTGCTACAGTATCTGAATTTCTCGTACCATTTATGGCTTTTGGCTATATTTTAATTTGCTTAATTATTTTAGCCTTCAATATTTCTGAAATTCCAGCAATGTTTTCGCTTATTATTTCAAGCGCTTTCAATTTGAATGCTACATTTAGTGGTCTTTTAGGTCTTGCTATTGCTAAAGGGGTTCAGCGTGGCGTATTCTCTAATGCGGCTGGTCTTGGTTCTGAAACATTTGAATCAGGTGCGGCTAATGTTTCACATCCTGCAAAGCAAGGTTTAGTGCAAGCGTTTTCAGTTTATCTTGATACACTATTAATTTGTACAGCAACTGCATTTATGATTTTAATTACGGGCATGTATAATGTTACTGGCGCAGACGGCACAGCAATCGTTTCAAGCTTACCGAATGCTGGACCTGAGCTATATACGCAATTTGCCATATCAACGGTTATCGGCTCTTTTGGTAAATATTTTATGACAGCATCTTTATTCCTATTCTGCTTTACAACATTAATCACGTACTTCTATAAAATGGATACAAATCTCGTATATCTAAAGAGCACACTTTCTATTAAAGGAAATTCTTTAGACTATATCGCTAAATTCGGCTTCCTATTTATGGTCGTATTTGGCTCTGTTAATTCAGCTGCATTAATTTGGGGACTTGCTGATTTAGGTGTAGGCTTAATGGGCTGGGTTAATATGATCGCAATCGTGCTACTTGCTAAAACGGCAATAAAAGTGCTCAAAGATTATGAGCAACAAAAGAAAAATGGAGAAAACCCTATTTTCCGTCCAAATTTACTAAATATTAAAAATGCTGATTATTGGGAAGAACTAGAGCAAACAAGAACGGTAGAACAACAAGAACCCGAAAATATTAAACGTGAAAAAGTGCCATTGATATAATAAAAAAATCTTCTTCAAAGAAGCTATGGATAGCTTCTTTGAAGAAGATTTACTATTGTGATAAGCGGCTAATCGTCAATTTCAAGTAATTTTCTTTTTTGAATACTTCCAGTCATACCCGATTGCATTTAAAAAGTCTAATGCTACTAGTGCTGTTTCCAATACGGTTTTCTTTGGAAATTCATCGAAATCTTCACCAATTAACTCCTTCATTCTTTCTAAACGGTAATATAAAGATTGTCTAACAATATGAAGAGCTGTGGCTGTCACTTTTTTTGAGCAATTATTATAAAGGTATACTCGTAACGTTTCAATTAAATTAGAGTTAAATTGATAGTCATAATCAATGACAGGTCCTAAATGATCGATCACATAATCTTCTAATATCCCTTTTTCATATAAAGGATAAATTAATCGATAAATATAAATATCTTGATAAAATAAAAGTGTTTGTTTATACATTGTATTATGGAAAAACATCACTTCATTTGCAGTTTTATAGGCTAAAGATAATTTATATAACGATTGAGCTGGACGACCTATTGCAAGCTTTAAGGCTTGCTGCTTCTTTTTAAAATACTCCTCTACTCTCTCCAAAATAACTACAATATCTGCTCTATTGCAGCTTTTATAGGTAAATAAAATACATGTGAGCTGATGATTATAGATAAATGGTAATAAATCAATTCCTATAACCTTGAATTGCGATTTTAAAAATATTGATAAATACTTAAATTCATCTTTCAAAAATTGATTATCTGGACAATCAATTATCATCACAATAAATTCAGCAATATCCTTATCCAAATTTAGCTTTTTTAGATTAATCATTAATTGATCTGCACCGATTGTTCCTAGTATCCAATTCTTGATCCAATCTGGTGCTTCCATCTGATGGTCATTCGAATAAATATCTCGGAAAATAAGCTGCCCTAAAGTTTGCACAGTTCTTTTAACAATTGAGCTGTCCATTTCAGATAATTCATCTAATGAGCCATCTATATATAAGGTGATTAACTTTTAGACTTACACTCTTTTTCTTCGTTTTCCTGTATACTATTCTTAATAGATATGAAACGGAGAAAAATGAT
>NZ_JBIWBA010000012.1:55070-107608 GCF_044760715.1 Lysinibacillus sp. NPDC098008 | reverse complement strand
CACACCCGTTCCCATCCCGAACACGGAAGTTAAGCTCTTTCGCGCCGATGGTAGTTGGGGGCTTCCCCCTGTGAGAGTAGGACATCGCTAGGCAACCTATATAGAAAAGCAGTTAGCATTTAGCTGACTGCTGTTTTTTTATTATAGAATAGACAGCTCGCATGTCCTCTACATTCATACAGCATATGCTATTTGAACATTCCATGCGAAATCGCAATAAATGCCTTTTTGCTTTATGTTCACTAACTAACCAACCTTATATAATAAACTTCTTCTTATACAAATACATATTTCCCTTCATTTTTTAAAATTCAACTAATGCTACTTACATGATTCGGTAGCCAAAATCCAACTATTACATACAAGTACAAGGGTAACTAATTGAACGAGGGGCATTTTATCAACTAAGTACATAGTTCAACAAATGCTTTTGCATGTACTAATAAGAGCATTTTATATTACCGACTAAAATTTCAAACAATGACAAACCCAAACTATATGATGAAATGCTCATTTTTAATGTTTCATCGTAGTTTGGGTTTTCTATTTATATATGTGGATTTTACGTGTTCTAGCCTTATTTTTTTATTATTTAAAATTCCAGAGCATTTCTAAGGTTATTAAGATAAGATTGGCTGACTGGTAGTTCACTTCCATCAACTAATGTAACGATAAAATTGGATGTGAGATCGCGTGCCATCTTTTTGATAAAATGAATATTTACAATATATGATCTATGAATACGAATAAAATAGGAGGGTAACCTTGTTTGTAGTTCCTTGAGTGTAATATTTGTTTTAAATTGCTCACTATCTACATAAAACCACGTTTTTTTCTGCAGGCTTTCTATATGAGATATTTTATTGATCGCTATAGGATTCCATTCTTCCTCTTGCTTCCCTGTTAAAAATTGAAATGGCTCTGTCTTTTTTATAGAAAAGGATGGAGGTAAAACAATTACTAATGCTGCAGGTTGATTTTGCAGGCTAATTGGATAACCAATGCCATAATAGGGTGTATCAAATAAAGAATTATCTAAAATAGCTTCTGTCTTTTGACGTGTTTGTAGCACCTGCTCTGCAATACTGCCTGGTAATACCGGTTGCCCCACTTCTAAGTGGATATTTTGATGGCTTGAATGAAAATAAACATACATATTATTAACAGCAATAGCTACGGATGAATTTGCAGGAATCCAATCCCTCAACATCGTAATATATTGTTGTGAAATATCTTTTGTGAACGAATCTAACTTATTATTCATTGTGAATATCCCCCTTGTTTGTAAACAGTCTTCCAAATTTCATCGTTAGAAAAGGCAGTTTCATCTTTGAAATTTGGTCTTTTATCAAAAAATAATGAAAATTTAAATATTCTGTTATATATTAATTTACAACAAATAAACCTGTTATGGAACAGTAAATTAAAAGTTTTTTAACAGAGTATATTGTACACAAAGGGGAAGGTGGAATTTTAATATGTCAACTCGTCAAGAAAGAATCGAAGCTTTAGAAAAAGAATGGGCTGAAAACCCACGTTGGGCTGGTATTGAACGCACATATTCAGCAGAGGAAGTTGTTAAACTACAAGGTTCTGTTGTTATTGAGCAGACATTAGCACAAAGAGGTGCTACTCGACTTTGGAATTCACTACATGAGGAGCCATTTATTAATGCATTGGGGGCATTAACAGGTAATCAGGCAGTGCAACAGGTCAAAGCGGGATTAAAAGCTATCTATCTATCAGGTTGGCAAGTAGCGGCAGATGCAAACCTTTCAGGGCAAATGTATCCTGACCAATCGTTATATCCAGCAAACTCTGTACCAGCAGTAGTAAAACGAATTAATCAAGCGCTTCAACGTGCAGATCAAATCGATTACGCTGAAGGACGAGTAGATGAATTCGATTGGTTCGCACCAATTGTAGCAGATGCGGAGGCGGGCTTTGGTGGTCCATTAAATGTATTCGAGCTTGTGAAAGGTATGATTGAGGCTGGAGCAGCTGGCGTTCACCTAGAGGACCAATTAGCTTCTGAGAAGAAATGTGGTCACTTAGGAGGTAAAGTTTTACTGCCAACGCAAAATGCAGTGCGTAACTTAATTGCTGCTCGACTAGCAACAGATGTTCTGGGTGTAGATACAATTTTAATCGCTCGTACAGATGCTGATGCTGCGGATATGGTTACATCAGATATTGACCCACGTGATGCTGAGTTCATTACTGGCGAACGTACTCCTGAAGGCTTCTTCCGTACAAAAGCAGGTATCAAACAAGCGATTGCTCGTGGTTTAGCTTACGCGCCATATGCAGATTTAATTTGGTGCGAAACTTCTAAGCCATCACTTGAGGAAGCTCGTGAATTTGCTGAGGCTATTCATGCAGAGTTCCCAGGTAAAATGCTTGCCTATAACTGCTCGCCTTCATTCAACTGGAAAGCAAATCTTTCAGAGGAGGAAATTGCTGAGTATCAACGCGAGCTTGGTAAACTAGGATATAAATTCCAATTCGTTACATTAGCAGGCTTCCATGCACTTAACCATTCTATGTTTGAGCTTGCATATGACTATAAAGATAATGGTATGGCTGCATACTCTAAGCTACAGCAAGCGGAATTTGCTTCTGAATCAAAAGGCTATACAGCTACACGCCACCAACGTGAAGTAGGTACTGGATACTTTGATGAAATCTCTCAAGTAATCTCTGGCGGTACTTCTTCTACAACGGCAATGGCAGGTTCTACAGAAACAGAACAGTTTGTTTAAGCTTTTATAAAATACGTATACTCCTAAATTCATAATCATAGAGTAGTCACCTCTGCTCCTCCTAAAGCAGAGGTGACAAAATTACAATCGCAAAGGTGGGTAAGCAGCTAATGGAACAAGCAACAACAGGTAAGCTTAAAATTATTGGAGAACAAAATGAGCAAACAAATGAAATTTTAACACCTGAAGCTCTTGAGTTTATTCTTGCTTTGCATGAAAAATTTGATGCTCGTCGCAAAGAGCTATTAGAGGCTCGTCAAGAACGACAAAAGCGACTTGATGCAGGAGAGAAGCTTGATTTCTTACCTGAAACAAAGCATATTCGTGAGGGTGATTGGACAATTGCTCCACTACCAGCAGACTTGCAAGATCGTCGTGTTGAAATTACAGGACCAGTTGACCGCAAAATGGTTATTAATGCATTAAACTCTGGGGCTAAAATGTTTATGGCTTGCTTTGAGGATGCTTCATCGCCAACATGGGAAAATATGATTGGTGGTCAAATTAATATGCGTGATGCTATTAATAAGACGATTGAATTTACACAACAATCCAATGGCAAAACGTACAAGTTAAATGATAAAACGGCTGTACTTTTAGTGCGTCCTAGAGGGTTACATTTATTAGAGAAGCATGTACTTGTTGATGGAGAGCCGATTTCTGGGAGCTTCTTTGATTTTGGCTTATATCTATTCCATAATGCTAAAAATGCATTGGCACAAGGAACAGGACCTTATTTCTACCTACCAAAGCTTGAAAGTCATTTAGAAGCACGTCTATGGAATGATGTCTTTGTATTTGCTCAAGACTATATTGGTATTCCACAAGGCACAATTAAGGCAACAGTCTTAATTGAAACAATTTTAGCAGCATTTGAAATGGATGAGATTTTATATGAGCTTCGAGAGCATTCAGCAGGGCTAAATTGTGGCCGTTGGGATTATATTTTCAGTTATATTAAGCGTCTACGCAATCAACCTGATGTTATTTTGCCAGACCGTGGGCAAGTAACGATGACGGTGCCATTTATGAAGGCATATACATCATTATGTATACAAACATGTCATAAGCGTAATGCGCCAGCAATGGGCGGTATGGCTGCGCAAATTCCTGTTAAAAACGATGATGAGGCGAATGCTATAGCATTTGCAAAGGTTGCAGAGGACAAACGTCGTGAGGCAACAGAGGGGCACGATGGTACATGGGTAGCACATCCAGGTATGGTTGCAACAGCAATGGAGCAATTTGATGCTATTATGCCAACACCGAATCAAATTCATAAAAAGCGTGAGGATGTACATGTTACAGCAGAAGATTTAGTAGCTGTGCCAGAGGGAACAATTACACTTGAAGGTCTTCGCATTAACTGTAGTGTTGGTGTCCAATATATTGCTTCATGGCTTCGTGGTAATGGTGCTGCGCCAATTAATAATTTGATGGAGGATGCTGCGACAGCAGAAATTTCTCGTACACAAGTATGGCAATGGATTCGACATCCAAAAGGTATTTTAGAGGATGGTCGTGGTATTACATTAGCATTTGTATTAGAAATCTTGGAGGAGGAGCTTGTGAAAATTAAAGAGGCTGTTGGGGAACAAGCCTATAACAATGGTCGCTATGAGGAAGCTGCTGAATTGTTTAAATCTTTAATTGAACAAGATGAATTTGCGGAATTCTTGACGCTCCCAGGATATGAAAAATTAGCATAAACAATAAATCTACTATCTTAATCAAACTTTCCTATTCCACTTTATTTAAAGAAATGAGCACGAGTTATCAAAGGGGTCTATTTATAAAATGTAAGAGATTTAAAGGGGGAAAGATGTCTTGCTAGCTTAGATGGGGAGCTAGTAAGGCATTTTTTTGTATGGAAATCTGCATGACTGTATGTCTATGCGGATTTTTTATTTTTCAATGCTATTTATTTTTGTTATACTATTTATATAACAAAAATGGAGTTGATAACAATGTTTATTCAAATAGAGCCAAATTCTGATGTACCGATCTATGAGCAGGTGACACGTCAAATTATTGAAGGAATTGCAAGGGGAGAAATGAAACCAGGTGATACTTTACCTTCTGTGCGAAGTTTAGCTGCTGATTTAGGGGTGAATATGCATACAGTCAATAAGAGCTATCATGAATTGGAGGCAAAAGGTATTATTACCATACGGGCCAAATCGGGAGCAATTGTACGCTCTACAGAGGAAAGAGCTTTAACGCCTGAACAATTGCGACAAATTGAAAAGAATTTAAAGCCTGTTGTGGCAGAAGGTATGGTGCTTGGCGCAACAGCAGAACAAATTGAGCACATGATGAAAAAGGTGTTTGCTGATTTACAAATACCAGCAGAGGGAGTGTAGCAAAATGTTACTTGGTGTTTTTAGTATAATCTACATCATAACGTTAATTTTGCAAATCATTGTGCCATTTATTGTCCGGGAAACGATTGTTTTTGGCGTAACAGTGCCAGAGCAAAATATTAAACATTCTACTTTAGCTAAGATGAAAAAGCGTTATACTCAAATTGTAGGAAGTGCAGGTTTTTTCTTGTTCATTATCATGGTTATTAGTTATAAAATGCTAGCTCCATCTGAATCCATGCAAAGCCTTGTTCTCCTTGGCTGCTTATTTGGTATGTTAATCGTAAGCATGCTGCTATACTGGGTGAATTATCAAAAGGTATCTGCGCTGAAAAAGCAGGAACAGTGGGGGCTGCATATTAAGCAGGTGCGAGCAGTTGACTTAACAGCACGTAGTCGCGATGAAATGCTACCATGGTCATTTTTTGCTGTGCCTCTAGCCATCCCTATATTTTTAATGATTTATACGGTGCTGTATTATGATCAAATGCCAGCAAATATAGCGGTGCACTGGGGACCAAATGGGGAAGCAGATGCTTGGAAAGCTAAAACATACTTCACAGCTATGTCATTGCCGATACTTATGCTGTTGATGCAATGCATGATGTGGGGAATTGCAGATTCCATTAAACGATCTGCCATTAAGCTAGCAGTGAATCGCAAGGAGGAATCATTGGAGGATCAACTAAAGACACGTAAATATATAAGTTGGAATCTTCTATTGGTAAGCTATGCTTTAACAATTTTATTGACGGTGTTGCAGTTAAGCAATATTTATCCTTCTATAATTGAGGGCTATAAACTTTTACCACTGTTTATTTTATTTTTAGTTGTTGTGCTTGGCTCACTAGTAGTGTATGCAATGAAAAAACATAAGCATAAAGTACACTATAAGGAAAGTATTGATTCACAAGTAATGGATGTCGATGAAGACCGCTATTGGAAGGGCGGTTTAATTTATATGAATCGCCATGACCCATCTGTTTTTGTGGAAAAACGCTTTGGTATCGGCTGGACAATGAACCTTGCTAACCCTAGAGGTTATATTGTGATTGGCTTGCCATTTATCTTATTACTGTTGATTTCCATTTTTTCATTATAAAATAGTCATAACTACTAATAAAAATTCGTTCCAAGTGAGCGGATTTTTTATTTTGATTGAACGGGGGCAGGCTAATGAAAATACTTGTTGTTGATGATGATGTGCATATTTTACAGCTTGTAACAATTTATTTAACAAAAGAGGGCTATCAGGTGCTTTGTGCAAAAAATGGGCAGCAGGCATTGGCATTATTGGAGGAAAATGTACCTGATTTAGCTGTAGTTGATGTGATGATGCCAGGAATGGACGGTTTTACATTAACAGAGATATTAACACAGCAATATGATATTTCCGTTTTATTATTAACAGCAAAGGGTGCATTAGCCGATAAGGAGCGGGGCTTTTTGGCAGGCTCAGATGATTATGTTGTCAAGCCGTTTGAACCAAAAGAGTTATTATTTCGTATAGCGGCTATACTACGCAGGTTGGATAAAAGCAATCAAGCAACCACTCAGGTAGGGAACCTTATCATTGATCGCCGAAGCTTTGAGGTTGGGATTGGGGAAGATACGCTTCTATTGCCTCTAAAGGAATTTGAATTACTAGCATTACTGGCTTCACGTCCGAATCAGGTATTTACACGCAGCTATATTATGGAACAAATATGGGGCTATGACTATGACGGAGATGAGCAAACATTGACTACACATATTAAACGAATTCGTGAACGATTAAATCGCTATCAGACAGCTGTTACCATTACAACAGTGCGAGGCGTTGGCTATAAGTTAGAGGAAACTAGATGAAAACGTTATATGGAAAATTTGTTATTATAACGATGCTTGTAATGGTTGGTAGTATGGGTATTGGCTTTTTAGCGACAAATACTTATTATCATCAAGTAGTAAAAGCTAAAAACGATGCGAAAAATGTAAAAATCGCACAGGATATTGTCAACTATATTGAAACGGCTAAACCACAGGATTTAGATAATTATTTAGCAACACTTGGCGATATTGGCTATCAAATTTATGTAACAACTGGTGATGAAGCACGCTTTTTTGGTGGGCAATATCGTGATAAAACATTGCCACAGTCGGTTATTGAGGATGTATTAGGTGGAGAAATCTATCATGGTATGCGGGACTTTCCAAAAGAAACCTTTGTAACAGGCTTTTTTGCGAATGAGCTTATTAATACAATTGGTGTACCCTTTCGTTATAATGATCAATCCTATGCATTATTTATTCGACCAGATATTCGACTATTATTTTCAGAAGTGCATACAATACTTGCTGGGTTAATTTTAGTGATGACAATATTGAGCCTACTTGCGATGCTATTGTTTGCAAGAGCATTGATTCGACCAATTACAAAGCTAACGGCTGCAACACATCAGCTTGCACATGAAAAGTTTGATACAGCACTTGATATTGAGCGGGCAGATGAAATAGGTCAATTAGCAACGAGCTTTACGATTATGACTGAAAAATTACAGGAAAATGATCGTATACGAAAGGAGTTTATTAGCAATGTATCACATGATTTTCAGTCGCCATTGCTAAATATTCAAGGCTATGTTGATCTCCTGAAAAATCCACAATTATTAGAGCAGGAACGGCAGGAGTATGCAACAATTATTGAGCTTGAAACAAAACGTCTATCTACATTAACAAAGCAATTATTATTACTAACATCACTCGATCAATCCACAAGAATAATGACACAACAGCCCTATCGCTTGGATGAGCAGCTAAAAGAAACGATAAGAAAATATCGTTGGCAGATTGAAGAGGCACAGCTCCAGCTTAGTTACAAAATGGAACAAATAATATATAAGGGAGATGCAGAGCTGCTCCAAAATGTTTGGGATAATTTGCTAACAAATGCTATCAAATATAATAAAGAGCATGGGCAGATCGATATCCGCCTGCTGGAGAATACAAACTCTATTGATATTTTTATCGAGGATAATGGTATTGGAATGACATCTGAGCAATTATCAAAAGTATATGAACGTTTTTACCGTGCAGATACTTCTAGAACGAGGCAGGGCACAGGGCTGGGATTAGCGATTGTAAAGCAAATTATTGAGCTGCATGGTGGCACTATACAAATGGAAAGTGCTATAAATGCTGGCACAAAGGTTACTATTCATTTGCCTAAACTGTTATAAGAAGTTCATATAAAGTTTATATTCACACGATAAACTCCTTATTAAGTTAAATACGCTTAGAAGGAGTTATCGTATGGAACAAAAATGGAGTATACGTCTTATTCGGTTAGCAGCGATTTTTGCGTTCATTGGCACATACTTAGGAACACATATGTCAGGCTCAGGTAGCTATGAATATCGACCAATCCATGCACATATTTTACTTGTTGGCTGGTTGACTATGTTTGCGTGGGGTATTTTTTATCGTGTTTTCCAAGTAAAATCGCCAAAATTAATAATGATTCATGGCTGGACAGCGATTCTCGGTGTTTTTGGTTTAACAGTGGGAATGTGGTTTTATACAATGAACCCGTTTCATTTAGACGACACCTTTACGTTAGTATTCTTTATTATAGGTGGCACTACATTGTTAATTAGCTTTGCTTTATTTATTGTTGTCACATTTATGATTCGAAAATAATAACAACGCCCATATCATAGGCTAGTTTGTGATATGGGCGTTTTGATTAGCAGAGGTGAAGAAAATGCCACTGATCGAGGGTTTACTTTATTCCATATTTTCGAGTGATCTTTTTAACCACATTGTTGCTTCTTGATAGTCTTGTGCGACACCAAGTCCCTTTTTGTAAAGCATACCAAGCTGATACTGTGCCTTTTGATGCCCTTGATTGGCCGCAAGTCGATAGAGCTGGGCAGCTCTTGCAAAATCCTTTGGTACACCTTGTCCATGAATGTGCATTTGAGCTAATTGATATTGAGCCTTTGCATGCCCCTTTGCTGCAGCCTGTTCAATCCATTTTGCTGCCTCCGTGTAATCCTGCTCAACGCCCTTTCCTTTATCAAATAAATTACCAAGCTGATATTGTGCACCTGCATGTCCCTGAATCGCAGCTAACCGATAGCATCTACGTGCCTCCTCAAGGTCTAGAGCAACCCCTAATCCTTGCTCATACAATAGCCCTAATTGATACTCCGCCTGAATATGTGATTGATCGGTTGCCGCTCTCCACCATTTTGCCGCTTCCGTATAATTTACAGGAATATCCGTTCCTGCTGTTAGTAATAGCCCAAGCTCATATTGTGCATCTGCATAACCCTTTTCAGCCGCAGCCTTTAAGTATGATAGTGCTTTTTTGGGCTGCTGTAGCTGATAAGCATAGAGGCGTCCAAGCTCAAAGCCTGCACTAATATGCCCTTGCTCCGCAGCTAATAATAGCCATCTCTCTGCTGTGGCAAAATTTTGCTCTTTTTGATACAGTAGCCCAAGGCAATATTGAGCATTTAGATGCCCTTTATGTGCGGCAAGCTTAAACCACTTAATGGCTTCTTGCCCGTCCTGCTCAATGCCTTGCCCCGTATTATAGAGCATGGCTAGCTGAAACTCTGCATTTGTATGGTCCTGCAATGCAGCTATATGAAACCATTTTGCTGCCTCTTCAAAATTTTGCGAAATACCACGCCCCTTAAGGTACATATAGCCTAAATTGTATTGGGCACTAGCATCTCCTGCTAATGCAGCCATTTCAAAATAAGCAATCGCTTCTTCATAGCTTTGCTTAACACCTGTCCCATTATGATAGAGAAAGCCAAGATTATTTTGAGCGCTTGTATTCCCTTGATTGGCAGCTAATGAGTACCATTTTGCCGCTTCCTGAAAGTTTTGCGCCATACCAAGCCCTTGGTTATAAAGTACACCAAGGTTGTATTGTGCATCTGCATTGCCTAAATCCGCAGCAATTTGATAATAGTGTGCTGCCTTCTGATAATCTTGTGTTATACCTTGACCTAGATGATAAAGCACACCAAGGCTATAATAAGCATTTGCATCATTTTGCGCTGCTGCTCGTTCATACCACATTTTAGCGAGTGCATAATCTTTTTGCACACCACGCCCATGATTATATAAAACACCTAAATTATATTGAGCGCTAGCATCGCCATTTTGTGCAGCAACCTCAAACCAGCTTGCTGCATGTTGATAAGCCTCTATAGATTCCTCTTGCTGTAGCGTGTCATTGAAAAGAGCAACTGCCTCTTTAGCGAGAGCGGTTTGGCGAGTTGATTGAAATTTTCGGTCATATCGCTTAATAAACCATTCTACAATATCACTATTATAATCAAGCACAATTTTTGCAGCCTTTGCTTCTACAAGCTCATTGCTATTACTATTGGTCATTTTATATACAAGGTTCATCAATAAATAAATACGACGTGGATGAATTTGTGTAATAAAGCTTCGATTATTGAGCAGCGTTCGAACATTTTTTAATTTCGGCTTTGTATGCATCTCCAAGCGATAGACCTCATATAAAATGTCCGCTAGTACAAGGAGAGATTTTTGCAAGGATAGCGCTGGATTTGTAGCAGCAAGCATACTAGCCTCCCGAAAATTTTTAGCTAATGTTGTAAAGGATAGTTGCTGTAACTTTTGATATTGCTTTTGTAGCACTTCATTATGTATAACGATAACAATCACCTCTTTCATCAAATGTTCTTCCTTCATATATCGGAAAAATCGCCATTTTATTGATATGTTTTCATGGTATTCATCAGTTGAATTGTTAGTATTACATGATACTATTTGATATAAGGAAAATGCATACAACCTGTCAGCCTATAGGTGGAGGAGAAAAATGAAAAATATTGCAGCTATTATTCCAGCATATAATCCACAACAGTCACTTATTACTTTTGTCCATCAGTTATTAACAACAACGATTACACAAATTATTATTGTGGATGATGGCAGTGATGCAAAATATAAAGGTATTTTTGATGAGTTAAAACAAATAGATGGCTGCCAAGTCCTTCATCACGATTTCAATATTGGAAAGGGTGGTGCACTGAAGACAGCGTTTGCTTATATACAGGGACATAGAAAGATGTTTCAAGGTGTTCTTACTGTAGGAGCACATGGTCAGCATACATTACAAGATGTTAAGCTTGTCTTAACAATGACAAAGGTATTTTCAGAAGGAATTGTGCTAGGTGTTCGTAATTTTCACTCCACTGATAGTACATTTTTTTCCTATTGGGGAAACCGTGCAACAACATTGCTTTTTGAACTACTGTACCATCGAAAATTAATGGATACACAAACTGGTTTACGTTATATTTCGATTAATGAGTTGCCTTGGTTGATAAAAGTAAAAGGTGAACGCTATGATTATGATACAAATATGCTTATTGCTGCACTTAAAAGAAAGTGTCCTATCTTTGAGGTAGAGATTGGACAGCTACGTATAAAGAAAAATACAATTATCCAATATGATGAAGTTACAAATGCAGGAACCATTATTACGAAAATGCTAATGAATTATTTAAAACCAAGAATATAGTGCAGTATAAATAAAAGGAGCAAAGCTTATGGAATACTCAGACCAAGTGAAAAATCGTGTGAAGCGGATGGAGGGGCAGCTACGTGGTATTTTAAAGATGATGGAGGAGGGAAAGGACTGTAAGGCAGTTATTACCCAGCTATCAGCTGTCCGCTCTGCTGTAGATCGTACAGTCGGTGTAATTGTTAGCACAAACCTATTGGAGTGTGTACAAAATGCTGAAGGCGATGGTGAAAAAATGAATGAAGCTATACAGGAAGCTGTTAATTTAGTGGTGAAAAGTCGATAATATTTTCTTGAATGAAGTAAGGCAACACTGAATCTATAATATATAAGAAGCATAAAAGGGCTTGAGAGTGAGTTCTTTATGCTTTTTTTGTATATAATGAAAGAAAGACAACTGGAGGTGAGGAGTTTGTGGAAGAAGTTAGCGATTATCGTGATGATCATTATTTTTATCGACCCTATTTATACAGTTGGGAAGACGGTTGTTCAACAAGTGAAGACATGGGTAAATAATGATGAGATCGAAACAATGCTTGTGTCAACAAAGGATAAAATTATAGATGTTACTGCTAAACTATCAGATAAAGCCTCTATCGAAACAGCTACACCAATAGAAGATGTGCATCAAGCAGAGGTAGCCCCTACAGCTCCACCAGTTCAGAAACCAGAAACAAAGCTAGTTGTGACAAATGTCAAGGAAATGGCTGATGCAATGTATGCATACTACAGTAGCTTTTCACCTACATTTGAAATTCAGTATAAGGGCAATACGCAACGAATCGAGCAAATAGTGGAAGAGGCTTATAACGATGCCATTAAACGTGATGATTATGTATACGGTCATATTAGTAAACATGCTATTCGTTTCGAGTATGGGCGGAATCAGGCAACCATTTTTGGAGAGCAAAGCTATTTAATGACGCCAGAGCAGGCTGCCTATGTGGAGATGAATGCTCAGGAGATTATCGAAAAAATCGCAAATAATGCAATAACAGATGTAGAAAAAGTGCGAGCAGTTAACGACTATATCGTTGCAAATACAGTTTATACAGAGCAAACAAATGCTAGCCCACATAGTGCCTATACAGTTCTTGCGGAGCGTGGCGGTGTATGTCAGGGCTACGCCTTACTTGCACATACAATGCTGCAAAAGCTAGGCATTGAAACAAAATATATTGTCGGCTATGTTGGTCAGGAGGGACATGCGTGGAATTTAGTAAAGCTAGATGGTGAGTGGTATCATCTCGATACAACATGGAATGATCCAGTGCCAGATCGTAAAGGGGCAATTCGCTATCAATACTTTTTAGTGGATGATCGTACAATGGCAAAAGACCATACATGGATTGCTGAGGATTACCCAAAAGCAACAAGCACCCTTTATAGCTATTACCATGATATTGATTTCCCTGCACAAGTTGGCGATCAGTTATTTTTTAGTAATATTGCTGATGATAATAAATTATATGTACTTAATATGAAAACAGGCGATACAAAGCGTGTTACAAATTCACGTGCGCAATATATTGTTTACTCGGATGGTTGGCTCTATTTTAGTAATTATTCTAAAGGGGCATACTTAACGAAGATTCGTCCTGATGGAAGTGGGGAGCAGCTACTAAATAGGGAAGATACAAAGGATTTATTTGTAAAGGATGGCTATCTTTATTTTACAACAAATGAATTAAAGAAAATGGCACTATAAGCAACAGAAAAGGGCATGACTGGTTAACAGCCATATGCCCTTTTTGTACGTTCAATTAAATAAGTGATCGGCTGATGTTGGCATAAAGCGATAGTAATATGCGGATACATAGATGTTATTTGGGCTGTAAATGTTTTGAAAATCAATGGGTTATGTTTGATAGCACCACCATTACAATAAAGTGTGAAGGGTCCACTTTGATAATCAATTTTTTTCAAAACGGCATTTGCTAGCAGTGCCAATTCATAAGCTGCTTGCTGTGATATTTCAATCGCACAGCTATCATTTTGTACTACTGCCTCTGCAACAAAGGCACCCATTTTAGCAAGCTGTGCATTTGTATAAGAAGGATGAAATAGCCATGCGGCAAGCTCTGTTACATCTTGAATACCGAGGGCATGATAGACAGCATCCTTTAAAATAGTTGGCTTGCCACGACCATCCTCCATTTTAAAAATGGCTCGTATGACCTCCTGCCCTAACCAATACCCGCTACCCTCATCACCAGCTCGATGCCCCCAGCCTCCTGCACGGACAATTTGGTTGCCATCGTAGGCATAGGCAATGGCTCCTGTCCCAGCAATTAGTAAAGCTCCTGCTTGTCCAGCTGTGACACCTAATAGGGTAGCTTCGGCATCGTTTTCAATAATAAGGGTATCAATATGTAGCTGTGTAGCAGATAATGCCTTTTGAACGATTGCTGTTACCATTTTATGATCTTTTGGGGAGTCAATCCCCGCTAATGCAAAGGTAGCCACAGCAATATGCTTAGAGGAATGCTTTTGCAAAAAGGCTTCGACGGTTGCTAAAAGCTCTTGTAATATTGCTGTAGCTGCTTCAACACCAATTGCTTGATAATTAGAGCCCCTAGTTGATGTTGTATATTGAATAGCACCAGAATCAGCATCTACAACGGCACACGCTGTTTTTGTTGCACCACCATCAATTATCAACAGCCATTTTGTCATTGATTCCATTCCTCGATAAATGTTGTTAATTGCTTTTCAGCTTCGATAATGGCGTTTTCCTTTAAACGAATCCATTCATAAAGATGGTGCGTATTTAATTTCGAGCGCTCAAGGGTTGCCTTCATTGTGGCTGGGGCAGGGCCACCTAATACTGTTCGAACACCGACAAAAGATTCTGGTTTTAAAATTTTATAAAAGTCCTCTTCCGAAAGCTTCAATTCCTTGCCTGTAATCAATTTAGATTGTGTATTTGCCAGTCCCCATGTAAGGCTTGCAAGCGACTCCTCACCATGAGCGAGTAAAACTTTAATACATTTACTAACAATGCTATGTGCTTGGCGGAATGAAATCCCCTCTGAGCGCACTAATGTATCAGCAAGCTCGGTAACATTGGCAAAGCTATTTTCTGCACGATCCCTTAATTTTTTCTTATTTACATCCATTGTGACAACAAGAGAGCCAAATAGCTTATAAATACCGATTAGACGGTCAATAGCACGCCATAAATAAGGCTGCATATCATCCTCCGTATCTACAATATCCCCGAACGGTGTATTATGCACCATTTGTAATACAGTATTTGCATCACCCACAACGGCGGATAACAGCGAACGTGTATGCTCTATTGACACTGGATTACGCTTTTGAGGCATAATCGAGCTTATTTGTACATAAGGACTTGCTAGTGTAAAAGCATTAAATTCCTGAGTAGCCCATAATAAGAAATCCTGAGATGTACGACCGAGGTTTAGTGCAGCGAGCTGTACAATACTAGCTGTTTCTGCAATATAATCTGCACCTGCTACAGCATCCCATGCATTTTCAATAATATCATCGAACGCTAGCAAATCACGCATACGCTCTCTGCTAATATTAAAGCCTGTTGTTGTTAAAGCAGCAGCACCCATACTACTGCGGTTAACTGTTTTGTAGGCATGTTGCATCCGTTCAAAATCACGCTCAAGCTGGTCGATAACAGCCTTTAAATAATGAGCAAAGGTTGTTGGCTGAGCCTGCTGCGTATGCGTATAGCCAATCATAATCGTATCAATATGCTCCTCTGCAGCAGCAATAAGATCATCACGTAATTTCAGCAATTCGTGCATTAATAATAATAATTTTTTTCTCAGTGTCATGCGATAGATGGCGATGCCCATATCATTACGGCTTCTTCCAATATGAAGATTTCCAGCAACATCACCAGCAAGCTCGATTAATTTATTTTCAATACGGAAAAATAAATCTTCATATTGGGGGTTGTAATCCTCTAAACGATAATAATTTAAGTCTAATTTTTTTAGAGCAATCCCAATTTGTTTTGCTTCATCTGCTGTCACAAGTCCTTGTTCTTCTAGCATTTTTAAATGAGCGATATTAACTTGTAGCATAATTGTTAAAAAGTTTTTCTTAGCTTCATCATAAGCTGGCTGTAAAACAATTTTACGATAGATGTTAGACGGGAATATCATCCCATCCTCCTGCTGTGTTTTGTTGCGAAAATCTTCAAACATTGTAATGGCCTCCTAACAGATTAGCAGTTATATGGCTGAGCCAGCACTGCCTTTCGATAATTTTTCAGAAATAATAAGGACAACTAAAATTAAGCAAATTTGTAAAACACCATAAGCACAGGCGGTTCCAAATTTGAATGCGTATAGTTTTTGAAATATTGCGACAGATAATGGGATAGTAGATGTACTATAAATTAAAATGGATGCAACAAACTCACCAAAGCTTTGAACAAGTGCTAATAATGTCCCTGCTAATATCCCAGTAAATGTTAAGGGCACAACAATACGTCTAAATGTATACCACCAAGTAGCACCTAAGCCGCGGGATGCTTCCTCAATGGATTGATCGAGCTGGACAAGCGAAGCGGCGGTCGATCGAAAAACAAGTGGTAAATGTCTAATAAAATAAGCTAATGGCAAAATCCAAAACGTTCCAATTAGTACTTGGTTAAAGGCAAAAATGTTTTCTGTGCTAAAGGCAGCAATTAAATTCACTGCAACAACTGTCCCTGGTAATGCCCATGGCACCATAATTAAAATATCAAGCACTGTTTTACCTTTAAAGTTTAAGCGCACCATTGCATAGGCAGCCGCAACACCGAAAAGTATATTACCGATTGTCGCGATAACCCCCATCTGAATTGAGTTCCAAATAGGACGCCATGTGCGCTCATCCGTAAAGAGTGCGATATAATGATCAAATGTGTAATCGGTAGGAAGAATTTGTGTCTTCCAAGCACCATCGACAGAAAAGGAGATGAGTATTAATACTAATATTGGTAATAGTAACATGAATGTACCAATAAAGGAGGAAATTGTTGCAAAAATTTTCATTCCTTTAGAGGAAACTTCTGAGCGATGGACACTAATTCCTTTACTAAGGTTTTGATAGTTACGTCGATTTTGATACCAGCGCATTATGATTAAAAATGTAATGGATACAAAGGATAGGATCATCGACTGTGTTGCTGCCATTTCCAAATTTCCATTTGTTCGTGATAAATAAATTTGCATTGTCATCGTACGCTCAACACCAAACATTAAGGGTGCGGTATACGAAGCCATTGAAATCATAAATACTAATAGAGAAGATGCGACAATGGACGGGGTCAGCATTGGTAAAATAACCTTTGTCCATACGCGAATACGCCCCGCACCTAAACTTGTTGCAGCTTCTTCTAAAGCAGGGTCAAGCCCCTTAATTGCAGCAGAAGCGGTTAAATAGAAATAGGTATACATTGTAAAGGTGTGAACAACAATAACGCCCCAAATCCCTTTTAAGGAAAATGGTACATGGTCTAAACCAAATAACTGCTGAAAGAAACGTGGGAAAATACCGCTATCTCCATATAAAAATGAAAAGGACAGTACACCTACAAGGGGAGGGAGCGCCATAGGGACTAATACTAAAATAGAAAGTATTCGCCTTCCCGGGAAATTATAGCGTTCAAGTAGAAACGCCATCGTTACGCCAACAATGGCACAACTTATAACACTAATAATAGATATATAAACACTGGTCCATAAAGCCTCTAAATTTGCTGGACTTGCAATATCAAAAAACTTTTTATAATGAAAGAATGGCTCATCACCAGCAAAGCTTTGGATAAAGGTTTGATAGAAAGGATAAACGACATAGGCGAACAGCACTAAAAATAATGGTGCTATTAAAATATACACAAACCAATTGGAATAAAAAATCCGTGTCCATCTACTTTCGCTAGAGGCATTGGCAGACTGTTTTTCCATACTGGCTTCCTCCTATTCCCCTAAAAAATACAGTGAATCATAAGCAATATTGATAGTTATATCTTCACCGATATTTTTTATTTGGTCATAAGAATGAATAATCATTACTTTAAGTGAGAACGCCGTAAAATCTACAATATAATTAACACTTATCCCAGTAAACTCTACAAAGGTAATTTTCCCTGTTAGTGTGTTATCACCAGTTCCTAAATAGATGGATTCTGGACGAATCGAAATAAATACCTTGTTTCCAATCATATGCGTTAAAGCTGGAGAGCTTTGTTGTTTTCGCCCAGTGAAAACAAGTCCGTTTGCTGTGGTAACTTGTATATCCTCATCATCGATTGCCTTAATTGTACCTTCAATTAAATTTGTTTCACCAATGAAATTAGCAACAAAGCGATTGATAGGTCGATGATAAATTTCCTGAGGTGTGCCAATTTGCTTAATATCGCCATTTTC
Source organism: Lysinibacillus sp. NPDC098008 (assembly GCF_044760715.1). Taxonomy (NCBI): domain Bacteria; kingdom Bacillati; phylum Bacillota; class Bacilli; order Caryophanales; family Bacillaceae; genus Lysinibacillus; species Lysinibacillus sp. NPDC098008. Next base: position 89,526 of record NZ_JBIWBA010000012.1, on the reverse strand, counting down.
CATCACCATAATACGATCTGACATTGACATGGCCTCCATTTGGTCATGAGTAACATAAATCGTAGTAATACCTAGCTCAGCTTGGATACGTTTGATTTCAACACGTGTTTCCTCACGTAGCTTTGCATCTAAGTTGGATAAAGGCTCATCAAGCAATAAAATATCTGGCTCAATCACTAAAGCTCTTGCTAAGGCTACTCGCTGCTGTTGACCACCAGAAAGCTCATTAATTTTTCGCTTACCGTAATCGGCTAGATGTACTTGTCCTCTAATACGGTCAACCTTGTGCTGAATCTCTGCCTTTGAAAGTTTGCGTACTTGTAAGCCAAATGCAATATTCTCATCAACAGTCATATGCGGGAAAAGGGCATAATTTTGAAATACCATACCGATATTGCGTTTATTTGGCGGAAGTCGTGTAACATCGCGCGTATCAAAAAGAATTTTTCCATTGGTAGGGTAGTAAAAGCCAGCAATCATTCGTAAGGTCGTTGTTTTTCCACAGCCGCTAGGACCAAGAAATGTAAAGAACTCGCCTGCCTTTATCTCAAGATTTAAATTTTTTACACCATATACCTGACCAAATTGCTTAGAAACATTGTCGATATTGACACTTTTCAATCATAAGCTCCTCTCCAACAAAGAATTAGGGGATGATACAGAAAGGTAAAAATTCGCTAACAAAGCCGAATTTTTACCGAATTGCTTATTTCCCGCGTCCTTTAATATTGTTATCCCAATATTCCATCCACTTAGTTTCTTTGTCGGACATTTGCTGCCAATCAATATCAAATGTTGTTAAATTTAATTCCTGATACCATTCTGGCATGGAAGACTTATCAATATCAGAACGTGTTGGAATTTGATAATAATCATTTGCTAGTTGTGTTACCATGTCTTTTTCAAATAAAAACTCTACAAATAGCTGCGCATTCTCAAGGTTTTTCGCATTGTTTACAACTGCTACACCATCAACTAAAATAGGTGCACCACTTTTAGGGTAAATATAATCAAAAGGATAATCTGTTGTATATTTCTTTAATAAAATATCTTGCAGGTTCCATAACGATACACTGCCTTCCTGACGTGTAAGCTTTAAGTACAATGCATTAGGGTCTTGTGTATATTCCTTTGTATTGGCATCTAATTGCAGTAGCCAATCATAGCCCTTTTCAGGAGAATTAGCATCTTGTCGTACAATCATTGAGGAGTAAATTGTTCGCATTGTCCCTGATGCAAGCACGCCACGGATTAAAATTTGATCCTTCCACTTAGGGTCAAGCAGCTCATCCCAATCCTGTGGTCCCGTTTCCTTTGTGAGTACATCGCTATTAATCATAATCACCTCAGGCAGCAACATTTCCCCAAACCAGCGTCCAGCGGCATCTTTATGGTCAGGCTCGATAGCGTCGATAAAACTAGGCTGCCAGCTGTGCAATAAATCCTCATTTGCCCCAACAATTAAAGCAGATTGTGTACCACCCCACCAAAAGTCAGCCTGTGGATTAGCCTTTTCACCACGTAAGCGTTCTAAAATTTGCTGAGCGCCCATTGTTAAATACTCTACTTCAATGTCTGGATACTTTTCATTAAACTGAGCGATCACCTTTTGCACCATTTCCTCGTCACGCCCCGTGTAGATGACGAGCTTGCCAGAAGGTGTTGTAGCTGCTACCTCTTTTTTGTCATTATTTGTAGAATTTTTACTATCATTCGAACTACAGGCAGCCACCAGCATAAGCATCAACACAAGGAAAAAACTAAGAAGGCGTATTTTTTTCATTATATTCCCCTTTCTTAAAGTAAGGTACTTGCATATTGCAGTATAATACGAAGGGAGAATATTAATGTTAGAATTATTAAAAAAATTACATTCAACTTCATCATAACGAAGGCTATTATCGTTAGCAACGACATTTCAGTAAAATTCAAAAAAGCTCCTTAAAAAGGATTTTTCCATTTTTAAGGAGCTTTTTATTATTCGTTAATGTGCCTCTAATAAATTATTTTTTTGTCGACGTTGGGCAACAATTGTCGGTAGCATCATGCCTACAAGTACAAAAACAATCCCAATAATTTGTAAAATTGTTAAAGGCTCATGTAGCACAATAACCGAAACTGTAACTGCCACTGGCAATTCAATGGCACTTAGAATCGATGCAAGAGCGCCACCAATTTTAGGGATAGCAATAGAGAATAAATAAATCGGCAAAATAATACCGAACAGACCTAGTGCTAGTCCAAATTTCCATAAGCCATGAATAAATAATTGACCATTCCAAATAATTTCAGGGCTAAGGAAAATACTAATCATAATCAGAGCGACAAAGGAAACAATTAGCACCCTTGATGTTGTTGTGACACCCTCTACAGGTCGAGAGTTAAATTGAATAAAGCAAGCAAAGGTTACAGCAGCCGCAAAGCCAAATAGCCAGCCTTGGAGCGGAATGCCGCTTAAGTCTACATTTAAAACACCTGCCGCTAAAATAGTGCCTGCAAATAAAATAATAAGAGAAATGACCTCAGCTCGGCTTGGCCATCTTCTATGTAGCGCACAGTCGATTAGTAGACCAATCCATGTAAATTGAAACAGCATTACCACTGCAAGAGATGCAGGTAAATATTTCAATGATTCACCATAAACAATGCCTGTTGTTCCAGTAAAAATACCTGACCAAATTAAAATCAATAAGCCACTTTTAGAGGGCCTTGGTAACTGTCTTTGTGTCACAATAAAAATAAACACAATCAGCATAAAGCCAATAATATATTGACTTGATACAGCCTCTGCTGATGTAAAGCCATGCTGCATAGCTACTTTAATAATGGTTGATAAAATACCATAGCTACTAGAGGCAATGACAATCAAAAGAGGATAAATAAAATTTGTTTTCATAGATTTATGTTGTCACTTTCTAAAACTGTTTCACCATATGATGAAAAGGTTCATCAATAATGAACCATGGCTCTGTAATGACAAAGCCTAATCGTTCATAAAGACGGCGAGCATCTTCTTTTTCGATTTCAACATTTAATGATAGCTTTGTATAGCCTCGTTGCTTTGTTAGCTCCTCTGCAAATTGCAATAATAATGTACCAATACCTTTCCCGCGCGCTGCTGGTGCTACACAAACTGTATCAATATAGGCTTCATCCTCATGAGCCTCACGATCAATTACAATGGATGGAGCATTTTTTGCTGCTAGCCATTGCACAAGCTTAGCGTCCATTTCAATGGCATGTGCACCATAATAATAAACAAGAATTCCTAATATTTGTTCATCTTCAGTAGCAACAAAGGTATTTAAGTATGAGTGTCGATTGTCCTCACGTTGAAAAAGAATTGTTAGTTCCCGTATAACAGCTTCCGCTGATTGCTCGCCAGTTAAGCGATTAGCAATATCGCCAATGGCATCGATAATTAAAGGCACAACGGCATGGGCATCTTGTGGTTGCGCTTGTCGAATTGTAATAGTCATCTTGAACATCCCTACCTTCCTATAGGCAAGTATAACAAAGATAGAGGATGACTCAAGTTTTCCAGCTTGTTATAAAAAAATGCCAAAAGTAAAAACCTTTATAGAATGACAATTTTCGTGGTAATCTATAATGACTAGACTTTCAGGAGGCCAATCATGACAAAGCAAGATAAGGAATTTATATTAGTCTATGGAGATGCTTTTATTGACTATATTGCTGATGATGTTACAAATACATCATTTACTAAATATATGGGAGGTGCAACCGTAAATGTTGCAGCAGGAATTAGCCGCATTGGTGCGCCTTCCGCATTAATTACCATTACAGGAGATGACGAAGGCTCACAATTTGTGCGCGATGGACTTGCACAAGAGGGTGTAAAGCTAGATTATGCCGTATTTCATCCAGCTAAGCGTGTTAGTGGGGTTTATGTGCATTTAACAGAGGCATGTGAGCGTATTTTTAAAGATTATGTGGATGAAACACCAGATTTACAAGTTGAATCAACACAATTAAATGAAGAGGCCTTTAAGCATGCCTCTGCTTTAACAGTATGCTCAGGCACAATGTTCCATCCAACAGCACTTGCTACAACACAAGCTGCTGTAGACATGGCTAAGGATAAGGGAGCGATTATTGCAATGGATGCCAATATTCGCCCGTTACGCTGGAGCAGCGAGGAAATTTGCCGCGAAACGGTGACATCATTTTTTGAGGATGTCGATATTCTAAAGGTTACGGATGATGAATTATTTTTCTTAACAGAAACAACTAGCTTAGAGGAAGGTATTGCTCAGTTAAGCAGCTATTTAGTGCCTATTATTTTAGTAACAGTAGGGGAAAATGGCACATATGCCGTGCTAAATGGTGAGGTTATCCATGTGCCAACAGAAAAAGTAGTGCCTGTAGATACAACAGGCGCTGGAGATGCATTTATGGCAGGGGTATTACGCGATATTCACTATAACGGTTTACCTACAACAAAAGAGGAGCTTGTGCGTTGTACAAGCTTTGGCAATAAATTAGGTGCTTTAGCGGCGACAAAAGCAGGTGCATTGACGGCACTACCATACTATCAAGATATTAAGCATTTACTAAAATAACCTTAGAGGTGTATAAAAATGGAGAAAAACTATGATGTTTTAGTAAAAGACAAAATATTTTTTGGCGGTGCAAAAGATGCAGAAGCAGCCTTCGAACAAGAAGCCGTTGATATTGTAATAGATGTACGTGTTAACGGACTGTCATCACAGGAGCAAGAGGTAGCTTCTTATTCTTACAAGCATCTACCTATTGCGGATGAGGATATCGCTGTTGCCTCTTCGATTGAAAAAGTCGCGAAGGAAATTGCTTCAGCCTATAAAGAAGGACAGAAGGTATATATTCATTGTGGAAGTGGTGGGGGACGTGCAGGCGTAGCAGCAACAGCTACATTAATAGAGCTAGGAATGGCACAGTCATTAGAGGAAGCAGGGGCCGCAGTCAAGAAAGCCCGCCCACAAGTAACAATTCGCCCAAAAATGGAGAAAGCTTTACAGGAATTGTATAAATAGACAATAAGATGTGCCAGTCAATGGTGCATCTTTTTTATCTTGGTTCAGCAAATTATTTTTGTATCAAAAGCGAAGCATCAGCAGCAGATGTTTTATGTACTGAAAGCATTAGCAACAGATATAATTATGCTGGGGCGTAATTGATAAGCAGTATTCAACAATGAATAGCCTTTTTGCTCATTTAAGGGGATAATGGTACAGTAAAAATATCGTACTTATGTAAGAATAAAGGGGTGGAAATATGTTTACAGTCGGCGTTGTAGGCTCTGCAACATCCGTCCATAAAGTTATCTCAATTGCACAAAACTTAGACCTTAAAGCACATTTTATTTCACTACCATATACAAACTTCCAAGAAACAAAAGAAATTATTCAAGCACATGATCATGAAGTAGATTTTTGGTTTCCAACGGGGCAGCTTCCGTATGCCATTGCCCAAGAGAGTTTGCAAACAGGTGAATATTTAATACCAATACAAAACAATGAGGCAAGCCTATATAAAGCATTTTTAGAAGCTGCCTATAACTCCAATGTCTTTTTAAAACAACTAAGTGTAGATGAGATGGCTGAACATATATTAGAAGATGCACTTATGCAATTGAATATTCCCTCAGCTAATATTTACTTAAAAATCTATGACACTACAACGACAACAGAAGAATTGATTGATTTCCATCAAAAGCTATGGGAAGAAGGAAAAACATGTGGAGCTATTACGAGCTTTGAAGGCGTATATCGAGAGTTAAAACAAGCAGGCATCCCTGTTTATTGGTATTCCATTAGTCATTCTGAGATTATTCACGCGTGTAAAATGTTAGAGGAGAAAATAAAAACATCCTTCTTCAAAGATACACAAATAGGTGTATGTATTATCGACGTTGAGGATGTTGATGCGACAATTTTGCCAACAAACCCTTACGCACAACAATATCAAGCACTACAAATCAAAGAGGTACTTATTAATTTATGTGAGCATGTAGATGGGCTACTAACTGAAAAGGGAGATAATAGTTATCTAATCGCTAGTACGCGTGGGGCAATTGAGAAAAATATGCAAACTTTGCGACAAAAAATCCATGAATTAAAGCTACTATCTGATAAACGAATTATTACAGGCATTGGTTATGGTGAAACAGCATTAGCAGCTGAGGTAAATGCAGCTTTAGCCAACCAGCATTCAAAGCAAAATGAGCAAAATGAAGTGTATATTATTCAAGAGGATGGTTCAGTTATTGAGCATCTTGGCAATAATAAAGAGCTTATTTATTTGAATAAACTATTAGACACACCTTCTGTTGAAGCATTGAAGGAAGCAAATATAAGTATGCGAACATATAACCGTATAAAGGCATTATTATTAAAATTAGGAACAGATCATTTTACAACACTTGATTTAACGAACCATTTACATATAGAAAATCGTAACGCACGCCGTATCGTTACAAATTTAAGCAAGGCAGGGCTTATTGAATGCATTGGTGAATCTACACATCATGTCAAAGGACGCCCACGTAAAGTCTATCGTTTTACTCAAAAATAACCAGATGATAATTTAAAAAGCGCTTAGCATAATGGAAATGCTAAAGCGCTTTGCTTTATCGTAAATGAACCTTAGTTCCTTTGCTTAAAATACTATGATAATCAATGTAATCATAAATATCTGATTGAATAGTATCACTAAATTGCTGAAGCTCTTGTAATGTAAGGTCCTCTATACCTTTATTATGATCCTCACAATAAATAACTACTTTCCCAACAATACTATGTGCATCTCTAAATGGTGTACCTGCCTTTACTAAATAATCAGCAAGCTCTGTTGCATTAAGGAAGCCTTTTTTTACAGATGCATACATATTCTCCTCATTGACCTTTAATGTACGAATCATTTCCGTCATAATTTTTAATGAGGCAAGCGTTGTATCAATCGCATAGAAGAATGATTCCTTTTCTTCCTGCATATCTTTATTGTATGTTAATGGAATACCTTTCATAATCGTAAAAATGGAGAATAATGCGCCATATACTTTCCCTGTTTTTCCACGAATTAATTCTGCTGCATCAGGATTTTTCTTTTGTGGCATAATGCTACTACCTGTTGCGTAAGCATCATCAATTTCAATAAACTTAAATTCTTGACTGCACCATAAAATTAATTCTTCACTCATGCGGCTTAGATGCATCATAATAATTGAAAAATCAGATGTTAATTCAAGTACATAATCTCGCTCACTAACACCATCCATAAAGTTATCTACAGGCTTTTTAAAACCAAGCTCTTGTGTTGTAATTGTGCGGTCGATATTATGTGTTGTGCCAGCGAGTGCGCCACAGCCAAGCGGATTTTCATTTAATATTTCAAGTGCATTTTGTACACGTTTTTGGTCACGGTCTAACATGTGATAGTAAGCCATTAAATGATGCTTAAATGTAACGACCTGTGCTCTTTGTAGATGTGTATAGCCAGGCATAATATATGGATTAGCCTCTGCTTTTTCCTTTAATGCATACTTAAAGGCTTCAATGGCTTGGACAACTTCAAGTGCCTTTTTACGTGCATACATCCTTGTGTCTACTGCTGTTTGATCATTACGGCTCCGTGCTGTATGAAGCTTTTTCCCAACATCACCAATGCGTTGAATTAAATTCATTTCTACAAAGCTATGAATATCCTCGTAATCACCTTTAATCGGCAATATACCATTTTCAATATCTTCTAAAATACTCTTTAGACCATCTGTAATAATCTCACCTTCTGCTTCAGAAATAATATCACACTGTGCAAGCATTTTTACATGCGCTAAGCTCCCAGTAATATCCTCAAAATAAAGTCGTTGGTCAATTGCTAATGAGCTATTAAATTCCTCCATTAAATGATTTTCTTCATTGCGAAAGCGTCCGCCCCAAAGCTTCATACCTTTAAACCTCCTCTAATTGTTGCTTTCTCTCTTTATTTCGTGCAAATCTACCTAAAATAATCGTACCGATAATCATTAAAATAATCGCTAATACTGCTGTATAAACGCTCTCATATACACCTGCAACTAAAAATGCTATTAATGTAATACATGCATTAAATAACGCAATTGGAATTTGTGTTTTATTATGATCAACATGGTCACAGCCAGCACCTGTTGAAGATAAAATTGTTGTATCGGAAATTGGTGAACAATGGTCGCCAAAAATTCCTCCTGAAATTACTGCTCCAATAGCGATATAAACTGAAATATCCATATGATAGGCTAACGGAATTGCCAGCGGTAGCATAATGGCAAATGTGCCCCAAGATGTCCCACAAGCAAAGGACATAATTGCGCCAAGAATAAAAATAATAGCTGGGATTAACATCACTGGAATGGCTCCATCCATGACACGTACTAAATAGTTAGCTGTTCCCAATTGCTCTAATACCGTACCTAATGACCATGCCAGTACAAGAATAATGACAATATCCATCATGCGGCGCATACCTGATACATAAATATCAAATGCTTCAATAAACTTTTTAACTTTATAAATAACCATTAAAGCAATTAACACCATTGCAGCTACTAAATATGAAATACTTAATGCTACCCTAAAGTCGCCACCTGGCACTTGTTTAAATGGGAAGCCCAATGGAATTAATTGTCCAAATAGCATTACAAGCAATACAAATATTGGAACTAATACTAGGCTTGCTTTACTTTTTGTTTCCAGATATTCATTCATCGCCTCTGTTTTACGTAATGGCTTTGAGTGTGCCCAATAAATTTCGCCTGTTTCTTCAATGCGTCGGTCTGCCTTACGCATAGGGCCGAATTCAGATTTTGTTAACAGCATAATGGGCACAATTAGTACTGCTAGCATTGGATAGATGTAGAATGGTAAAGCATTCATAAAGGCATCCCAATCCGACTCTTTAACACCTAAACGCTCGTACTCCTTGCTAATAAGCCCCATAATATAAACACCCCAGCCAATGAATGGAATCATTACTGCTACTGGAGATGCTGTAGAATCAATAATCCATGCAAGCTTTTCACGAGAGGCTTTGAGTTTATCAAAAATAGGCTCAAAAACAGGACCTATAATTAACGGTGTTCCTAAATCTGAGAAGAAAATAATAATACCGCCAACCCATGCAGACAATTGTGCACTAATTTTTGTCCGAATAAATATTGAAATTTTCTCAGCAAATGCTCCTGCGCCACCTGATTTCTCCATTAAGGCAACGAATCCGCCGATAAATACAAGCAGTGCTAGAACAGCCGCATTATAACTATCTGTCGATTGAACAAAAATATAATCACCGACAATAGATTTCACAGCCTTTAAGACATTACCGTTTAATAGAATCAATATCCCTGTAAAAGCGCCTAAAAATAATGAGATAATTACATTCCTTGTGATAAATGCTAAAGCAATCGCAACCACGGGTGGAATAATCGAAATTAATCCGAATGTTTCCATATATACGCCTCCTTTGATTTATGAGTATTTACTAGAAGTAAAGGTTTCATTAAAGGGTATTTACCCTTTAATTATCCTTTATTATAATTGCGCTTTATTTAATTTACAATCTATTCTGAAAAAAATAATTCTGTTGCTATAACAGATTACTGGATAGCCTATTTAAAGTGGCGGATAGGATCATTAAATCAACGGATAGAATGCCAAAGTTAACGGATTTACCATATTTGTTATATACATATTAGAACAAAATTGTTATATTAAATGTATAACAAAAAATGAGGTGATTTGTATGATGGAGGAGTTAGCAAAGGTTCCATGGGCGATAATAGCACCAATAATCGTTGTGCAACTTATTTTAATGATTGTTGCATTAATTGATTTACGTAAAATTCACGCAACAAATGGACCTAAAGTTTTATGGGTGTTTATTATTATCTTTGCCAATCTTATAGGCTCTATTGCGTACTTTATAGCGGGGAGAAAGCAATCATGACAACATTACTTCAAGTCACAGGTTTAACAAAGCAATTTGCAGAGCACAAAGTCGTAGATAATGTGCATTTTATGTTAGAAGAAAAAACTTCAACAGCATTAATAGGTCCTAATGGTGCTGGGAAAACAACAACATTGTCCATGTTAACAGGGCTGTTAAAGCCGACTGTTGGCAGTGTTGAGATGCTTGCAGGTGATTTACGCACAAATATAGGGTTTTTACCGCAATATCCTCAGTTTCATCCTTGGCTGAGTGGATTGGAGTTTACGGAAATGGCTGCGAGGCTAAATGGTGTAGCAGCAAAAAGGGCAAAATTAGAGGCACAAAAAACATTAGAATTTGTTGGCTTAGGAAATGCTCAGCATAAAAAAATTGCCATATTTTCTGGTGGCATGAAGCAACGTCTTGGTATTGCTCAGGCAATTGTGCATAAGCCTAAATTATTGTTATTAGATGAGCCTGTATCAGCATTAGACCCAGTTGGACGTCGAGAGGTGCTAGATTTACTAAAAGGGTTACAGCAAGAAACAACGATTTTATATTCAACGCATATTTTAAATGATGCAGAAGAAATGACAGATCAACTATTATTTTTACAACATGGCAGACTGGTGGAGCAGGGAACATTACATGAGGTACGACAACGCTTTGATGAGTCGAATTATATGATTGAATTTAGTACAGAGCAAGAGGCACAGCTTTTTGCAGGTCCATCTGATAATGTCAAAGGCTATTATGTTTTTGTAAAAATTATTAATGAGGAGCCAACAATGAAGGAGCTGCTTCAGCGTTTAAGTAAGTGTCCTTATACAATACGAAAAGTGGAAAGGCAAACAGCATCCTTAGAAGAAATTTTTATGAAGGTGGCGAAAAAAGCATGAGGGGATTTAATGTGTTGCTACAAAAGGAATTTAGAGAGGCATGGCGTAGCTGGAAATTTCTATGGATACCCCTTGTCTTTGCTTTGCTTGGAATGAGTGATCCACTAACAAATTATTATATGATGGATATTTTAAAGGCTGTTGGAAATGTCCCTGAAGGCTTTGAAATGCTTATGCCTGAATTAATGCCAGTTGATTTACTACAAGCTTCTATTAGTCAATTTCAAACGATTGGCTTGCTTGTGATGATGGCTGTCTTTGTTGGTACAATTAGTAAAGAACGAGCAAGTGGTATGGCAACATTATTATATGTACGCCCCATTTCATTTAGTGCTTATTTTCTCAGCAAGTTTATTGTTATGAGTACAATAAGCTTGGTAAGCATTTTAGCTGGCTTTACAGCAAGCGTATACTACACAAATATTTTATATGGAACATTAGATATTGGCTTATTACTCGCAGGCTTTCTTACGTATTATATATGGCTATTATTTGTAATAGCTGTAGCATTGATGATGAGTGCTAGCTTTAAAACTGTTATTGCTACTACATGTGCATTTACACTTATTTTTCTAGGGCAAATAGTAGATATGATTGTAGGAATTTTCTGGACAATATCTCCTTGGAAGCTAGCAAGCTACGGCACATTACTAATTCGAGGGACAATGGAAATGTCTAATTATTGGTGGAGCCTTTCGATTACTATAGTCCTGACAATGCTCTGCATTGGCATTGGAATCTTAATGATGAAAAGAAATGCCTCAATGGTGAAAATTTAAGAAGATGAGGCGAGGAAAATCCATTCAATAGGATTTTCCTCGCTTTTTTCTAGTTAAAACTTCCTTGGATTATCCATTATATAGACATATAATGTAGCTATAGCTCGAAATTTGTCAAATAACTCGGAAAATATAAAAAGAAGGTGCATAAAATTGGGGACAAGAAACTCTGATCGTTTCCTAACAGCGTTTAACCGAATAGACCATAGACTTAGAGATATTGTTGGTGTAAAGGATTTTATGCCCTTTTCACGTCTGATTGAACAGGCTAAGAGGAAGGATGTGCTGGTAAAGAAATATGAAGATGATTTACGTTCCTATGCAGACTTGCGCAATGCAATTGTGCATCATCGTACGTCTTTAAATTATGTGATTGCAGAGCCACATCTGGATGTAGTAGAAAGAATTGAATACATAGACGCTACCTTAGCGAAGCCAACACTTGTTGGACAGATGTTCTGTAAAAGGGTACTTGCTTTCCAAGAAAATGATTCCCTCAAACAAGTGTTAAAGGTAATACGTCAACGTAAATATACACAGTTTCCTGTTTATCATAACAAGCAATTTAGAGGGCTTATTACTACAGTAGGTATTACAAATTGGCTGGCATCCACAATGGGCGGCAACCAATTGCCAAATAAGGTTCCAACATTGCATGATATTTTAATACATGAGAAAAATAGGGTGAATTATAAATTTATCAGTAGGTATATAACGATTTATGAGGCGGAGGAGATTTTCAAGCAAGGGGTTGAAAGAGGGAAGCGCTTTGAGGCATTATTAATAACGGAACATGGCAAACCACATCAAAAATTAATTGGTATTATTACGCCATTAGATATTGTAAAGGTAGACTAACAAAAGTCGAGACAACAAGCAATTATGGGCTTGCGTGTCTCGCTTTATCTTTTAAGCTGATATATAGAGAACCATTTGTTTGAACTTGTGCAAAATAGACATCCTCAACAGCATGCACATTTTGCTTTTTCAGCTTCTTCATTACCCAGTCCTCTGTTAACTCAAGCTCCACAAGGTTTTCTTTAATAAGCTGCCCATCAGAAATAACCTCAGTAGGCAGGTAGGTAGGTGGTGATACGTCTGCTTTTACGTCCTGCTTTGTCGCAACCTGTTCAGAGGTTTTTTGTAGCACACTTAGTTTCCCATTTGTTTCAAGTAGCGCATATTGTACATCCTGAACAGAGAAAATAGCTTGCTCACGAAGCATCATCGTTAGCTCATCTAAATGCAAACGATTTTTCTTTAGGGCAGATTCTAAAATAAGACCATTTTGTACGACAATTGTAGGCTTATCGTCAACAAGGACACGAGCTTTTTTAGATTTAATAGTAATGAGGGTCATTAAATACGTTAAAGCACTCCACCAGATAAGAGAAATCATGCCATCTAAAAAAGGTGTTTCCTCTTGTGAGGCAATTTCAGAAGCAATCGACCCGAATGTAATACCTGTAATGTAATGGAAGAATGTTAGCTGGCCCAATTGCTTTTTCCCTAGAATACGGGCTAAAATGAGTAACGCAAAGAAGGAAAGTGTTGTTCTTAAAATCATCTCCCAGAAATGAGCATGAATAAAGCTTTCCATATCTATATCAACTCCTTTTACGGCTTGTCATTTTATAGCTTGTGCAAAAAGGTCAATAGTATGCGACAATCGTCTATACACATCATGTGAAAAAAGAGGTGGCAGCATGAATCACCAATTAAATACAACAAATCCAGTCTATCCTATTATGATTGCAATAGGCGTTGCGCACCTTATCAATGATACAATGCAGGCTGTTATCCCAGCGATGTTCCCAATATTTAAAAGTGAATTAGGGCTAACCTTTACACAAATAGGGCTTATATCGTTTGTTTTAAATATATTTGCTTCCGCATTACAGCCTGTTGTAGGCTTTGTCAGTGATAAAAGACCAATGCCATATGCGTTGCCGATAGGAATGGTTAGTTCCTTTATTGGTATAGCAGTTATAGCGTTTACAACACAATATTGGATTATTCTTATTGCGGTATTATTTTTAGGCTTTGGTTCAGCAGTATTCCATCCAGAGGGATCAAGAGTATCATTTATGGCAGCAGGCTCTAAACGAGGGCTAGCTCAATCAATTTATCAAGTTGGGGGAAACTCAGGACAAGCACTTGCACCATTAATTAGTGCCTATATTTTTGATATTTTCGGTCAGCGTGGTGCAGCAATAGTCTTAGTGGTTACAACATTCGGTATTATTTTATTGAGCAAAATTGCAGGATGGTATAAGAAGCAATTGGAGCAAGAGCGTATTGCAAAGAAAAAACGAGTATTAGTGTCAACATTGCCGCCTTTAACAAAAAAACAAGTCGGGATTGCATTAGCATTATTATTTACAATTATTTTTGCACGATCATTTTATACCACAAATATTACAAGCTTTTATGTCTTTTATTTAATGGATCATTATGATGTAAGCCTTCGATTGGGACAAATATTAATTTTCACCTTTATGGCTTTTGGTGTAGTGGGGACATTTTTTGGTGGTTCCTTATCAGACCGTATTGGCAGAAAGAATGTTATTATTTTATCGGTAGTAGTGCCTATGCCATTTTGTTTGGCATTGCCATATGTGCCATTATGGGCGGCAGTGCTATTTTTAATCATTATCGGTACATTAATTATGATTAGCTTCTCTGTCACAGTTGTCTACGCGCAGGAGCTTGTACCTGCGAAAATTGGTACGATGGCAGGGCTAACAACAGGCTTTGCATTTGGCATGGGGGCAATTGGGGCAATGGTGATTGGTATTTTAATGGATCACAAAGGCATTGATTTCACAATGATGGTTGTTTCCTTATTACCATTATTACTGCTAATTGCCTTCTTCTTACCAAAGGATAAGCCCGCATCAACTGCTATCTAACAAAAACGCGCCCTCTTTTAAAAAGAGGAGCGCGCTTTATTATTGTCTTAATGGCGATAAAAATTCTGCTGGCAGTTTTTCTTGGTCAATCACATAACCCTCTGAAATGTGAACCTCATGCATTTTATCGTTGTAAGTAAATTTGAAAATACCGTTATCAAAATCCGTACCAATTTCCTTGAAAAATATACCTTCTATAGATACATACTTAGGACATGTAAAAGCTACTTTAAAATTATCCTGCTCTTTAATTAAGTAAGCACGCACACCTTTTTCATATGTTTCATTTGCATCATCATCAGTTGGGCGTTGAACAGCAACAATATGAAAATCTACAAAAGGTACTTCTTTTAACAAGACGTTTAAGAAGGAGCCTTTTGTGATTTCCTCCCAGCGGCTTTGAGCACTTTGCCCTACAATTATTTGGGATATGCCATAATTTTTTGCGACCTCTGCAATAACCTTTTGTATCGGGCGTTTTTCATTATCTTGTAAAATGAATTTTTCAACCTCAAGTTCTTCTGCTAATTCTTTCCATTTTTCAATGTAATTAGATTTCTCTGCGTCAAATGCATCAAGGGGTTGCGAATCGACTGAAAGAATATAAAGCGGACAATCTAGCATTGTGGCCATTTTGTGACCACGACGTATTAAACGTTCGCCATTGCGACCATAGTAAACACAAACTAATATACTTTCGTCTAAACGCCCTTTTACATGCTTCATAAAAAATCTACACCTCTTATCTGTTATTATTTGGTTCACTGTTGATTTTGAAAAAATTATCCTAAAACAGCTAAAATCGATGCTGTTACAGTGCATTATGCTCATTAATATTGTATACTTAAAAATGTATAAAAGTTAACGATAATATATTGGAAAACCCTTGAAAAATTAAGCTTAAATCAATAATTATAAGTTATTTAATTTATGCATTACATGCATTTAATTAAAAATGTTGCCATATGAATCACTATTATGCAGGCTGTTAATTAGATAGTCAAGTGTATTTATAATGCTGATATTACTGATTTTTATTTGTATAAATTATTTGATTTTTCACAAGTTATTTAGGCTTACACAGGGTTAGAGGTGATGAGTCTGTAACCTCTTTGCATTTTGTGTTTTTATCTATTACCATGCTATCTTTTAAGAAGGTAACAATCGTTACTTTCTTACCCCGTGCAGTTTGCAAAAAATCAAGTTCACCATCTAATATATTCCTTAGCTTGAACAAATTTCTCTAGTGTTAACACTAAATATTCCAATCACCACAAACTTTGTTAGATGATTTTAGATAGTAGGAGGTTTTTATTTGCTTACAATTCTTATCGCAATTCTTTTGCCATTTGTTGGTGCTGCACTTATCCCATTGCTTTATAGGCGACTAAGGCGTGTCACACATCTTGGCTGGTTTGTTTTATCAGTCCCATTACTTTTATTTATTTTACTTATACGCTACATTCCACAAGTTGCCAAGGGTAAAACATTTATCCATACATATGAGTGGATTCCCTCTTTTAATATAAATTTTACAACCTACCTTGATGGACTCAGTATGATTTTTGGCTTACTGATTACAGGCGTGGGTAGTTTAGTTATTTTATATTCTATTTTTTATTTATCAACGAAAGAATCACTTCATCATTTTTACTGCTATTTATTACTATTCATGGGTGCTATGCTTGGTGTCGTTTTTTCAGATAACCTAATGGTATTATACACATTTTGGGAATTAACAAGTGTGTCATCGTTCCTATTAATTGCATTTTGGCATCATCGAAAGGCATCGCGTGCAGGTGCTAAAAAAGCGATGATGATTACAGTCTTTGGTGGACTATCTATGCTTGCTGGCTTCCTTATGCTTTATGTAGCTTCCAATACATTTAGCATTCGCGACATTGTGGCAAATGTAGCGGTTATACGAGATCATGCTTTGTTTACACCAGCATTAATTTTAATTTTACTAGGGGCATTTACAAAATCTGCTCAATTCCCATTTCATATTTGGCTGCCTGATGCAATGGAGGCGCCAACGCCTGTTAGTGCCTATTTACACTCAGCAACAATGGTGAAGGCAGGAATTTATTTAGTAGCCCGTTTTTCTCCGGTGTTTGGCGGAGAGGCTATCTGGTTCTGGCTAGTAAGCATTATTGGTCTTGTAACATTATTCTGGGGCTCCTTTAATGCGGTACGTCAAACAGATTTAAAGGCTTTATTAGCCTATTCAACTGTAAGTCAGTTAGGCTTAATTATGAGTCTATTTGGTCTTGGTTCTGTTGGGCATTATTACGGCTATGCAGAAAGTTCTATTATTTATACACAAGCAAGCTTTGCAGCATTATTTCATCTTGTGAACCACTCTACATTTAAAGGTGCACTATTTATGATGGTCGGCATTGTCGATCACGAAGTAGGTACGCGTGATATTCGTCGCTTGGGCGGCTTAATGGCGATAATGCCTGTAACATTTACAATTGCAGTTATTGGTAGTTTCTCAATGGCAGGGTTACCGCCATTTAACGGTTTCTTAAGTAAGGAAATGTTTTTTGCGGCAGTATTAGCTATCAGGGATGTTGAAGCATTCTCCATTGCTGATATGGGGCTACTGTTCCCGTTAATAGCATGGGTAGCGAGCGTCTTTACGTTTGTTTACAGTATGATTTTAATAAGTCGTACATTTTTGGGAAAACTACAGCCTGAGAAATTGGATAAAAAGCTGCATGAAGCACCATTCGGTATGTTAATTTCACCACTTATTTTATGCTTATTTGTAGTCGGTATCTTTTTCTTCCCAAATGTGTTAGGTCACTATATTTTAGAGCCTGCTATGGCAAGTATTTATCCTACTTTCCCAACGGCAGGTGAGTTAGCACCACATATTCATGCTTGGCATGGCATTTTAAGTCCAGAATTATGGATGACAATCGCTGTTATTCTTATTGGTACAATTTTATTTAAGACACTAAAAAAGTGGAAGCCGTTGTATCGCATATTTTCTCAAAAATATACGTTTAATACGTATTACAACCGATTGCTTGAAATGAGCGAAAGTGGCTCAACAAAGCTAACACGTAAATATATGACAGGTAATTTAACACATTATTTCATCTATATATACGTATTCTTTGTTGCTCTTATCGCAGGCTACTTTATTTGGTCAGATGCTATGACATTTAACTTTGACAAGGACTCTGCTATTGAATCTTACGAATTAATACTTGTATTCGTAATGATTTTTGCATCTATATGGATGGTTTTTGTAAAGGGTCGTGTGACAGCGATGCTGCTAAATGGAGTATTAGGTTATTCTGTTGCCTTTTTCTTTGTAATTTTCCGTGCACCTGATTTAGCCTTAACACAATTAGTTGTTGAGTCAGTTACAACAGCATTATTCCTTCTGTGCTTTAAATATTTGCCAGATTTAATGCCTGAAGTTCCTCGCAGAAGCGTGAGATGGTCAAAAGCACTTATTTCTATTTTGGTTGGGGCAACGGTGACAATTGTTGGCTTAGCAGTAGTGCACTATGATCGCTTTGAGTCAGTAGCCACTTATTTTAATGATTCTTATGAGCTGGCTGGTGGTTCAAATATTGTTAATACAATACTTGGGGATTTTCGTGCATTTGATACGATGCTAGAGGTTGTTGTTCTTCTAATTGCTGGCTTAGGGGTTTATACATTAATAAAGCTTAAGCCGCGAAAGGAGGAAGCAGATCATGAAAATTAATGATGTGATATTACGGACGGTTACAAAGGCTGTAGTATTTATTATTCTAACGCTTGGTATATATTTGTTCTTTGCGGGACACCATGCTCCAGGTGGCGGCTTTATAGGTGGACTTGTACTAGCTTCCGGCATTGTCTTGCTTTATCTTGCCTATGATATTGAAACAGTGCATAAAGGAATGCCATTCGATTTTAAAAAGGTCGCTGCTTTAGGTGTTTTGCTTGCTACAGGAACTGCGGTAGGATCATTGTTTTTCGATGTACCTTTTTTAACACAGACATATACGTATATAAATGTACCTATATTTGGAAAGATGGGCTTTTCAACGGTAACTATTTTTGAAGCGGGTGTAGCTTTAACCGTTGTTGGTGTTGTTGTGACAATTATTTTAAGTATAAGTGAGGATGAGTAGCCAATGGAATCTTTAATACTGGTTTTAGTAGGTATATTAGTAGCTGTTGCGACGTACTTAATCCTCTCGAAACAGTTATTGCGTGTTATCTTGGGAACTGCTGTATTATCACATGCCGCCCATTTACTTATATTAACAATGGGAGGTCTTAAAAAAGGGAATGTACCTTTATTAGGGGAATCAGAAGGTCCTTATACGGATGCATTGCCACAAGCATTAATTTTAACAGCCATTGTTATTAGCTTTGCTGTTACAGCATTTGTTCTCGTTTTAGGTTATCGAGCGTACAAAACAAATGGTTCAGGGAATTTTGATGAATTGAGAGGTACGCCAGATGAGTAATATTATCGTTTTGCCATTAATCGTGCCAGTTATTACAGCTATTTTACTGGTGTTTTTAAAGGAGCATGTATTTTTACAACGTATTATTAGCCTATTAACGCTTAGCTTTATTGTTGTAATTAGTATTATTTTATTGCTGGAAGTACAAGCACAAGGTGTTATGCGTATTGACTTTAGTGGTTGGATACCACCGTTTGGTATTTCCTTTGTGGCAGATTCATTTGCAGTCTTACTGGTGTTAGTTGCCAATCTCGTTGCAGTCATTTGTTTGCTTTATGCTATTTTTACAATGGAGCTAGCCTATGAAAAAATGTATTTTTACCCACTTACATTACTAATGGTTGCCGGTGTTAATGGCTCATTTTTGACAGGGGATATTTTTAATTTATTTGTCTGCTTTGAAGTGATGCTGCTTGCCTCCTATGGGCTGATTAGCTTAGGTGGCGAGAAAATTCAACTGCGTGAGGCATTGAAATATGTCTTAATTAATATTGTAGCATCGTGGATTTTCCTAGTGGCGCTAGCATTCCTATATGGAACTGTTGGTACATTGAATATGGCTCATATTTCGCTTCGGGTGATGGAGGCAGGAGTAAATCCATTGATTACAACGGTGGCACTGATTTTTTTAATTGTCTTTAGTTTAAAAGCTGGACTCTTACTATTCTTTTGGCTACCGGGTTCCTATAGTGTACCTCCAACAGCCGTCGCAGCACTATTCGCAGCACTATTAACAAAGGTAGGGATTTATGCACTTGTACGATCCTTTACATTGCTTTTCCCGAATAATACTGAAGTCACACATACAGCACTTGGTATTATGGCAGGGGTTACAATTGTAGCAGGCTGTATTGGCGCTCTTTCAGGGCGAGATGTCAGGACCATTGCTTCCTATAATGTGCTGATTGGCGTTGGATTTATTGTTGCTGGTTTAGCGATTGGTACAGAATCAGCCTTACAGGGTGTTATCTATTATTTAATGCATGATATGGTTGCAAAGGCTATGTTGTTTTTAGCAGTTGGCATGATGATTTATGTAACTGGAGAAACTGTTATTGATAAAATGAGTGGGCTCATTCGAAATTATCCTTTCTTTGGCTGGTTATTCTTTATTGTGATGTGCTCATTAGCTGGTATACCACCATTAAGTGGCTTTTTAGGGAAAGTTTTAATTGGGCAAGGCGCAATAGAGGGCAGCAATTTTGTTCTATTAGGTCTAGGGTTTTTATCTAGTTTAATTGTTTTGTATTCGCTGTTACGAATTTTCCTATCCTCCTTTTTTGGAGAAACGATTATTAGCTTAGAGGATGAAAAGCCATTGCCAAAGCTTGTGATGCTACCGTTAACACTATTGGCGGTGTGTACAATTGGCTTAGGAATTGGCGCAGAAAGCTTAGCACCTTTTGTAACAGATGCGGCAGAAGCACTTTACACGCCCTCTATTTATATAGATGCGGTATTGGATGGAGAATTATGGCAAGGTGAGGTGAATAAATAATGGCGATGCAGTTTATATTAAATTTATTTATCGCAACACTTTGGTTGCTCTTGCAGGATGAGGTAACACCGCAGTTTTCAACATTTTTAATGGGCTTTATTGTAGGTATGGCTATCTTATATGCGATGCATCGCTTTTATGGCACTCAATTTTACTTGCGACGAGTATTTTCCATTATCAAATTACTATGGCTTTTTAATTGGGAGCTGTTTTTATCAAGCTATAGTGTACTCAAACAAATTATGACACCCAAGCTCAATATTACACCAGGTATTTTTACGTATAAAACGGTGTTAAAGGGTGATTGGGAAATTACGGCACTTGCAGTATTACTCACTTTAACACCCGGCTCTGTTGTGATGGAAGTATCTGAAGAGGGCGATGTGTTTTATATTCATGCAATGGATATTGAGGAATCTAAAGACGCTGTCATTCGCTCAATTGGAAAGTTTGAACAAGCAATCATGGAGGTGACACGCTAATGCTTAACAATATCTTGCTACTGGCTCTTGCTTTCTTTAGTATTTCCATTGCGCTGTCGTTGTATCGTGTTATTCGTGGGCCATCTATGCCTGATAGAGCAATAGCACTTGATACAATTGGTGTTAATCTGCTATCAGCTATTGCAATTGTATCGATTATTTTAAAAACAAAAGCTTATTTAGAGGCCATTCTGATTTTAGGAATATTAGCGTTTATTGGGACGATTGCTTTTAGCAAATATATTGAAAGAGGTGTGATTGTTGAACGTAAATCAAATGATTGAATGGGCAGCAGTCGTACTTATTTTAATTGGCTCAATCGTCAGTGTGATTAGTGCATTTGGTATGATCCGCCTGCCAGATGTTTATACACGCTCACATGCTGCTACAAAAAGCTCCACATTATCAGTATTAACATGTCTATTAGGTACATTTATTTACTTTTGGGTGCACGATGGCTATGTTAGTGTACGATTAATTTTAGGGATTCTTTTCGTCTTTGCCACAGCACCTGTTGCAGGACATTTAGTATGTCGTGCTGCTTATCGTTCTCGCGTTCCTTTAGCAAAGGGCTCAGGGGAGGACGAGCTAAAGCCAAAGCTATTTTCAGAAGAAAAATAAAAGGAAAGGGGCTGTGCAAAAGCTTTGTTGCACAGCCCTCTTCTATAAAATAAAAATATGTTAAACATGGTTGCTTCTATGATTGATATTGAAAAATTAATTGATAGCCAGTGCCTCTTGCCATCACAATCTTAGCTGGTTGTCCTGGAATCGCATCTAGCTTTTTTCTTAGATTACTAATATGCACTCGTAATGCCTGTGTTTGCCCAATACTATCCTCATCCCAAATACGTCGATATAGCTCAGCGGCTGGAAAGGCTTGTTGGCTATGCTGTGCTAAAAAGAATAAAATTTGAAATTCCTTTGTTGATAAAGTTAATACAGTATCGCCAATTGAAACCTTTCCTAAGTGTATATGAAAATGCAATGTATGAATAACTTTAGAAGATTCCTCCTCGACTGGCATTATAGATTTAATAGGGTAGCGTCGTTCAGATAATCGTTCAATTGTTTTTAATAATCGATCATGGTCAATTGGCTTTAAAATATAATCCGTAGCTTGTACATTAAATGCTTCTAAAGCATATTGCTCATATGCTGTAACAAAAATAATATCGATTTGATGTGAAGCATTCTCTATTTTAGATGCAAGTTGAAGGCCAGTCATTTCAGCCATTTCAATATCTAAAAACAAAATATCAGGCTTTAATATATCAATATTTGTTAAGGCGTCCTTTGGGTTCCGAAAGGTTCCGATTACCTCAATGGAGTCGCTTGCTTTTAGCATAGATTCTAATAAATGGATGGACAAAATTTCATCGTCTACAATAATTGCCTTTAGCAAAATGCTCAAATCCTTTCTATCGAAATAATTGGAAAACGAATTTCAACGGTTGTTCCTTTATTTTCAATGCTTTCAAAATGGATAGTAGCATTTTCAAATTTTTTCAATCGTTTAGAAATATTGCGAATACCAATACCTTGACTAGGGGTTGTTTCACCATGCTGAATTTGTTGTAAAAGCTCAGAAGATATGCCAATACCATTGTCTATAAGCTGAAAAATTACCATATGCTGCTCCTGCATTATCAATAATTGTAGCTTGCCACCCTCTTTTTTGAGCTTTAACCCGTGAAGCAGGGCATTTTCCACTAATGGTTGAAGCAGAAGCGGTGGAATAAGACATTGAATAGGCTTATCCATACAAATTTCCCATTCTAATTGCTCAGGATATCGGATACGATGAATATCTACATACGCATTAATAAGACTAAGCTCTTTTTCTAAAGGCACAAGGCTATTGGCATTTTCAAAGGCAAAGCTATTGCGTAAAAAAGTAGCAAAGTTTGTAATCATCGCCCGTGCCTGCTCCAAATCTAAATAGCTAAGTGATAAAATTGAATTTAATACATTGTAAACAAAATGCGGTTTAATTTGGGCTTGTAAAAAAGCAGTTTCCATAGCAATTGCTGCCCCAGCTGAATCCTTTAATAAAATAAGATTGCGTACACGTGTCTTTAGCTCCACGCTATCAAGAGGCTTATGTAAAAAATCATTCGCTCCTGATTGAAAGGCTGCAATCATATCTTCTGGACGAATCGCTGCTGTCAGCATTAAAATAGGTAGCTCTGTAGCTGTGTAGCTTTGTCTAATTTGCTGGCAAACCTCATATCCAGAAATCGTAGGCATCATAATATCTAAAATTAATAAATCAATATCAGGATGCTGTGTCAGCTGTTCAAAAACATGTTGCCCATTATCAATAGCAATAACGGAGTAGTTTTCTTGTGTCAAAATATCAATTAATACTTTTAAATTAACAGCATCATCATCTACAATAAGAATTTTTTTCTTCCCTATTTTTTCAACAATATGTGGGAATGTTAGGAAAGGTTGCTGATAGGTTTGGGTAGGCATTGCTGGCAATTCCTCCATTGTTGGCTGTGCTTTTAGGAGTTTGATTGAGAATATTGTACCTTGTCCAACAATAGAATTTACACTAATTTTCCCACTTTGCCGTTCTATGAGCTCTTTTGCAATGTGTAAACCTAGTCCAGTACCACCAACTGAATGGTTTAATTGCTGGAATGGGTTAAAAATGGTTTTTAAATTTTCAGGTGCAATGCCACAGCCAGTGTCTTGTATATCAATGACTAAAAATCCTTGTTCCTCATAGCAAGTGATATCAATTTTCCCTTCGTTTGTATACTTTACTGCATTATGAATTAAGTTATATAAAATTTGCCGAAGTCGATTTTCATCAGCTTGGACAAAGCATCCGCGCTTAATATGGTTATATATTTTTACATCTTTGCTAATCGTATAGGACAACACTTCTACAGTCATATGTGTAACCGCAAATAAATCCACAGATGTTATCCGTAATGTTAATTCATTTTCCTTTAACTTTGAAAAATCAAGTATATCGTTGACCAAATAGGAGAGGCGTTCAGCGATATTAAAAATAAGTGTTACTTTTTCCTTCTGTTCCACAGCTAGGACAGGCTTACTATTGTCATTTAACATAGACTGAGAAATCCCAATAATGCCATGCAAGGGTGTTTGAAATTCATGAGATGTTTTAGCAAGAAACTCATCTTTTAATTGGTCGACATGTATAAGTGCCTCTGTAAGCTTGCCCTTCTCTAAATAGGAATCTGCAAAACGGTGAGAAATATATAAAGAAAGCATTGTTAAGCAAATAAACGGTAGCAATGGTGGCAGAGCATTCAGTTCAAGGTTAATATTGGTGTTTAAAGTAGCAACGATAAAATAAAGTAAAATAGCTAATGAGCTTAAGGTTAAATACATTACACCAGTGGCTTTCTTATAAATAGCGTTAATTTGTACATAGAAAATATAAACAATATTTGCAAAAACATATAATGAGTTGATATTTTGCAATTGTGAATTAATTGCTGTTGGTAGCATACCTGCAAAGATAAATAGGATACCGATAATGCATAATACTTTTACAACTCGACGATTCATATATGTTAGTAATGCGCGATAGAAATATAACAATATAAAGAGACCTACAGATACACTTGACACCATTTGTATGCTTTGAAATGGTGCATAGCTCATATTAACAAAGGCTAGTAACAGCTTTTCACCATGCGTAAGCGTGTAGAGCGCACTAGCAAAACAGAATAAAGCAAAATAGAGCTGCTCAATGCCTAACCTTGAATACAGATAAGAGCCGAAAAAATAAATAAACATTGTTAAAAATCCTGCTAGTGTAATTAAGTCATAGAATAGTGCACCTTCTCGAAGCTTTGCAATACTATGTTGATCCCCTAAAAAGATGGAACTTATAATACCTCCACCTGGTGCATAATCAAAATTGGCTACATGGACAATCAATTCCAGCTCTTTTTTATCAGGCGAAAAATAAGCAGTATACGGTGTATTATGTGGGGTATAGCTATGATCCTCGGCTGGCTCTCCACTATGTCCAATCCGTTGTCCATTAATATACAAGGCGTTTGACATACGTATTGTGCTCGTTTTAATGCCTAAAATCTCCTCAGTATCATCAATTAAAACTTTAAGGCGATAAGTCCCACTTGCAAAGGAGGGTAATGGTTGTCCATCAACTGTATATTTTGTCCAAGGAGAAGGAACGTCAACAATATAGCTTTGATAGGTGTCGAAGGCTTCACCACCCACTAAATGATTTGGAATAAATGCCCAATCCCCGTCTAATTTAACAGGGGCATTATCATGAAATGTATGATGGCGTAAATCCATCACACCTTTAACTGCTTGGGGTTCATGCGAGCTAGGTTGAGTTAAGTAAAAGGTAACGCTCGCTAACAGCAGTGACCCAATAATAATCGCGAATAATAGTGATAATTTTTTCATTTTTAAAAACCCCCTTAACCTGCAACTCCCTCACTCAACATGGTTTTAGTTGGATTATACAAGATAGCCTATCTTATTAAAATAGAAGCAGGCTGAACGTTAAGAAATCTTAACGCTAAAAATGCTCATAATTCTTTTATACTTGATAAAACAATACACAGAAAAAGGAGAATAGTAGATGATAAAAAAATGGAGTAGTATCTTCATTATTGCGGTATTTATTTGGTCACAGCTAGGGCTGCTATCCCCAAAGGCTGATAGCGGTTTTCTAACGGAAACAAATCCAGATGGTTTAACTATTACTGGGTATGCGGGATTAATCCCAGACGGGGACTTAGTTATTCCACGCACTTTATGGGATGGGGGTGTTGAAAAAAGCGTAACAGCAATAAAAGAGTCCGCTTTTTCAAATAAGCAATTAACATCCTTAACATTTGAGCCAGCGTCCGAGTTAGTAGAGATAGGGGAAGGAGCTTTTGCTGGCAATGCATTAGGGAGTGTCCAAATCCCTTCTTCCGTTCAAAAGATAGGGAATGTTGCCTTTTCAGTTAGTCAACTAACCTCTTTAACATTTGAACCAGGGTCTGAGTTAGTAGAAATAGGAATTGGAGCTTTTACTGGCAATACATTAGGGAATGTTCAAATCCCCTCTTCCGTTCAAAAGATAGGCGACAATGCCTTTATGTTCAATCAACTAACGTCCTTAACGTTTGAGTCACCTTCTAATTTGGAGGAAATAGGGGCAACTGCTTTTCAACTAAATGAACTAACAACCGTTACCATTCCTTCTTCTGTTCAAAAAATAGGTAATGGTGCCTTTCAACAAAATAAACTAACATCAGTAAATTTTGAACCAGCATCTAACTTAATTGAGATAGGGCATAACGCTTTTTCGTCTATGATGCTGACTGGAGAATGGAACAATATAGTATCTATTACTATTCCCGCAAGTGTAACAAAAATAGGCGAGTCAGCATTTTTTGGGAATAAACTAACAACAATTATATTTGAAGAGGGAAGTCATCTTGAGAAAATAGAAACGAGTGCATTTGTAGGAAATGAGCTAGAGAGTATTACGTTCCCATCCAGTATAAAAATGATTGGTCATTCAGCATTTGTACTTAATAAATTAAAAACAATTGAATTTAAACAACCACTAAATCCGCCAGTAACAGTCGATGTTAGTGCATTTAATTTCCAAGATAATAACATGAGTATTCAGTGGTTTATAAATGGCAATATCCAAACTCCTTGGGATCAGCAAACTGTAACAACTGCACTAAAAATTTATTCTACACCGCAAACAACACATGAAGTAACCTTTGAAACAAATGGCGGAAGTCCGGTGAACACGGAGGTTGTAATAGCTGGAGAGCTTGTCATGAAGCCAGCAGACCCAATACAAGATGGCTATATATTTGATGGCTGGTATCGTGAGGACTTACAAACGTTATGGAACTTTGCAACAGATACAGTGACAGAGCCAATAACGCTACATGCAAAATGGGCAGCAGCAAGCCCATTTACCACTTCTAACAATAGTGATGGCACTGTAACGATTACAGGCTATAATGGCACTGTACCAACAGATTTAGTGATTCCTGCTGAAATTAATAATAAGCCCGTGACGATTATTGGGATGACTGCTTTTATGCAAAAGGGTTTAACAAGCGTCGTTATCCCAGAAGGTGTTAAAAAGATTCAAACATCTGCTTTTTCAGGGAATCAGTTAACAAATGTAGTGATTCCGTCCACAGTGGAGGAGATTGAAAGCACAGCATTTAAAGGCAATAAATTAGAGCAAGTCGAGTTTAAGGGGAACGTGAGTAGTGTAGATGGTTCAGCCTTTTCTAGCCAAGCATTCGCTACATTTACAGGTTGGTACACAGACCGCACTATGCAACCATCTGCACTATGGAATGGAACTGTACCACAGGCAATGACAATTTATTCGACAGGTATTCCTGGATATACGGTGACATTTAATACAAATGGCGGAAGCATAGTTGCGCCGAAATTTGTAACATCAGGTGAAGGCATTGCAACACCAACAGCACCGACAAGAGCAGGCTATACATTTGCAGGCTGGTACAAGGATAGTCTATTACAAACAGCTTGGAATTTTGCAACAGATAAGGTGACAGCCAATACAACGCTTTATGCGAAATGGAATGCTGTATCAACACCAAATCCACCACCATCTAATTCAGGTTCAACTTCATCTACACCTGCTCCATCTAATCAAATCACGGTGGATGTAGTGGATGCAAGTAACCCAAATGCGGTATTAGTGAAAACGGTTATTACACGTGAAAGTACTGGTGGTGTTGTAAAGGATACAGTGAACTTTACGTCTGCGAATGCAAGAGAGTCGATAGAAAAACTAGTGAATCAAGAAAATAAAAAATCACGTATTGTTATTCCAGATATGGAGCAACAAGTAAGTGAAACAACCGTGGGAATTGCAAGAGAAGCAGCACAGCTATTAACAGAGGGGCAAACAGGCTTAGGGATCGATATGGAAACAGTAAAAATGGATATCCCAGCTACCTCTCTAGCAAATTTAGCAAGCGATATTTATTTCCGTGTAGTGCCAGTCAAAGCACAGACAACACAGCAACAGCTAGAGGAGCGAGCTAAAGCAGAGGCGAGTGTCCAGCAGTTAACGAACAATGCAACCATCACATTACTTGGGCAGCCAATGACTATCGAAACCAATATGCAAAATCGTCCTGTCACGTTAACATTGCCTCTACCAAAAGATGTGACGCAGGAGCAATTAGATAATTTAGCGGTGTATATTGAGCATAGTGATGGCACAAAAGAGGTGGTACGTGGGCAAGTAGTGGATTTCAAAGAAGGGACAAAGGGAATCCAATTTGATGTCACAAAATTCTCGACGTTCTCGATTTTATACGCACCTGTGAAAAAGGAGCAGCCAACAGAGGAAGTGGAAATTGAAGATGAAATCGTGGTAGAGGAACCTATTTTTATACCATATATTAAAGGCTACCCAGACGGTACATTCCGCCCGAATACAGCCGTTACACGTGCGCAAATGGCAAGTATGTTAGCTCGTTACCTAACAGATAACGCTATTCCAGAAGCAACAGCGAGTTTTACAGATACAACAAAGCATGAGGCGAAGGATGCTATCGAATATGTACACATGCAAGGCATGATGAAGGGGTATAACAATCATTTATTTGGACCTAATGATGCCATTACACGTGCACAAATGGCGGTTATTGCTGTACGCTGGATTGACCAGCAGTGTGAGGCTGACTCTACAGATAGCCCTTACTGTAATAACAATAGACATCAAATAACGTATACAGATGTAGCCTCCCAAAATTGGGCTGCCGAGGAAATTGAGCGCATTAGTCAAATGGACATTATGACTGGCATAGGGGAAAATCAATTTGCCCCGAATGATATACTAACGCGGGCGCAAGCTGTAAAGGTGCTGAATCGTTTATTGAACCATCCAGTAACAGAGAAAGTCGAAGCCCCGCTATTTACAGATGTTACAGTTAAACATTGGGCATTCTATGAAATACAAGCAGCTGCAATAAAAAAATAACTATGTTAAATGGCATATAAGAGATATGATGGTATATCTTTTATATGCCATTTTATCATCAATAAATTTTATGCAAAAGCAATTTCTGTATATATTTTATTAATATAATTATTGTTATTTTCATATAATGAGAAAGAGTTTAAAATATCGTATAGGAAATATTTTCTTTAACATAATTGCCTGAATAAATTGATTTATTTGAAAATTACATATATAATATCCTTTTAAAACATTTGAAGTTTTACTTGATTATTGTTGCAAAAGAGTATATCTTAAATAGCAGAAAGATTTTTTATTCTTAAAAATGAATAAATATCCATTAAATGCTTTTGAGAAATATACTCGTATACACAATAAATTATTAATAAAAGGAGATACTTAGTATGAAGAACAAATTATTTATGTTGATGCTTATACTAGTTATTGGTGTGCTTGCTGCATGTGGCGCAAAGGATACTAACGAAAGCAAGTCAGGGGCAGATGTAGAGGATACAGGGGAAAAACAAGTATTAAAAGTAGGGACTTCTGCAGACTATGCACCATTTGAATATGTGGATGCAGCAAAGGGCGAAGAAATTATTGGCTTTGATATTGATTTAATTAATTTAATTGGTGAAAAAATAGGTGCTGAGATGCAGATGCAAGATATGGATTTTAACAGCTTAGTGCCAGCTTTACAGGCGGGCAAAGTTGATGTTGTAATTTCAGGTATGACACCAAATCCTGAGCGTGAAGAAGTAGTAGATTTCTCAGATAAATACAATGAAACAGAGCAAGTAATCATTGTGAAAAAGGATAGTGGCATTGAAAAAGAGGCAGATTTAGCTGGTAAAAAAATAGGTGTACAAACAGCATCTATCCAAGAAAATTTAGGGAATGAAATCGCAGCGAAAGTAGGCGCAACAGTAGAAGGACGTACACGTATTCCTGAAATTGTGCAGGATATGATGTCAAAACGTTTAGATGCAGGTATTGTTGAAGGTGGCGTTGCAAAAGGCTACTTAAAAACAAATGATGAATTAGTCGCTTTCCCTGTAGAAGAGCAGCCAGAGGACTTTAAAGCAATTGCTGTGCCGAAGGGTAGCGATTTAAAGGATAAAATTAACCAAGCATTAAAAGAGCTAGCTGAAGAGGGTAAAATTCAAGAGCTAGAGGAAAAATGGTTAGAGAAAGTTGAATAATACCAATATGCGATAGCTCTTTTGGGGCTATCGCTTGTGCTTTTCATTTCTATAACAAAGAAAGGAGGGGGCGCTGTGAATTTAGATTTTACAGCTATTGTTCCCTCTATTCCTTATATTTTAAAAGGGATAGGTGTTACACTTCAAATTGCAATCGGTGCATCAATCATCGGTTTTATTATAGGTATCTTACTCGCATTATGTAAAATTGGTAATGTCAATGTTTTACGCATGTTCGCTGATTTCTACACATCCATTTTCCGTGGTACACCACTTGTACTGCAATTATTAATTATTTACTATGCAGTGCCACAGCTATTAGATATTCAAATTGACCCTATTCCAACAGCTATTATTGCTTTTGGGTTAAACTCAGGTGCGTATATTTCAGAAATTATTCGTGCAGGGATTAATGCGGTCGATAAAGGACAAATGGAGGCGGCACAGGCTCTTGGTATTCCATATGCCAAAATGATGAAGGATATTATTATTCCACAGGCAGTGAAAAATATTTTGCCATCTTTAGTCAATGAATTTATTACATTAAATAAAGAAACAGCTGTTGTAACAGTAATTAGTGCGCTCGATATTATGCGTCGTGCTTATATCGTTGGTGGTTCAACATATCGTTATCTTGAGCCATTACTTTTCGCAGGGGTTATTTATTATTTAATGACGCTTGTTTTAACGTTCCTTGGTAAACGAATCGAGAAAGGAATGAGAAAAAGTGATTAAAATTGAGGATTTACACAAATCATACGGACAAAATGAAGTTTTAAAGGGTATTTCCACGGAAATTCAAGAAAAAGAAGTAATTGCAATTATTGGGCCATCAGGGTCAGGTAAATCAACATTTTTACGCTGCTTAAATTTATTAGAAACACCTACAAACGGCAAGGTGACCATTGCGGGAGACATTTTAACAGATAAAGGCACAAATATTATGAAAATCCGTGAAGAGGTTGGCATGGTATTTCAGCATTTTCATCTTTTCCCACATAAAACGGTGCTTGAAAATTTAACGTATGCACCGATTAATGTGAAGGGGATGGACAAAGCCTCTGCTAATAAAAAAGCAGAGGAGTTACTCATGAAGGTTGGTCTATTTGAGAAGCGTGGAGAGTATCCAAATCGTTTATCGGGTGGTCAAAAGCAGCGTGTTGCCATTGCGCGAGCACTTGCGATGGACCCAAAGGTTATGTTATTTGACGAGCCCACATCAGCACTTGACCCTGAAATGGTTAAAGAGGTATTAGCCGTTATGAAAAACCTTGCAGAAAGCGGTATGACAATGCTGATTGTGACACATGAGATGGGCTTTGCTCGTGAGGTTGCTGATCGCATTTTATTCCTTGATGGCGGCAAGCTTATTGAGGACGCCCCACCAGAGCAATTTTTCACAGCACCATCAACACAGCGTGCGAAGGATTTTTTAGAGAAGGTTTTATAAATAAAGATAATATAGTAAAACACTCTTGGCTGAAGAATTTATTTTAGTTAAAGAGTGTTTTTCATGTTGCGAGTATAAATAAATCTTAGTGCATTCATAGCTGCAAAATAAAAGGTTAAGAAAACTTAACGTAAAAAATGGAAAAAATTCATGGTGCAATAGATAGACCTATAATATAATTAAAAAAAGTTAAAAGTCACCAAAAAAATAAAACCTTTGATTTTATGAATTAGGTATTATGAATTAATCTTATATAAGTTTGTTTTAATTTATCTGAATATTCCGATTTATTAAGGAGGCTAGATAACTGCAATCTACGAAAGTTAAAAAGATTAGAGTAATAAGACAAACTATTCGATTCTTTTCTTAGTTATTACTAATCAATACATTGGAAAAATAGCTGTATTTTTATTTGTAAATCATGTTTTGAATGGAGGTGGGGAGCTTAGCTAAATGAAAGATATGGTGAAATTGCGAGTGGCATTACCTGAAGAGGAAGATACTCTTTACTCATTATATGTATCTACAAGAAAAAGTGAATTTGCCATGTTGGAATGGAATGAGCAACAAATAGAAGAACTATTACGCATGCAATATGATGCTCAAAAAGTTTCTTATCAGCAACAATTTCCCCATGCCAAATATGAAATCATTATGTATGAGGGTGCAGGCATTGGGAGATTGATAACCGAGGTACAGCAAGAAGCAATACGTCTGATAGATATTTTCGTACTTCCTGAATATAGAGGAAGGGGAATCTGTACAACGCGATTGAGAGAATTGCAATGTACAGCTGCTGAATTAAGATTACCTTTAGAATTAAAAGTGTTGATAGGAAACCCTGCACAGAGGTTGTACGAGCGATGTGGGTTTGTTGTTACAGATGAAGTGTTGCCATATTTATTAATGAGATGGGAAGTTGATAAATAAGGGCTTTTTAATTTCTCAAAATCAATTGATAGGAAAAATAATTTATAAGAATGAAAGGAGAATGGTATTAATGGATGCTTTTATAGGAACTATTTTACCTTGGCCTCTAGACTGGGCTCCCCGAGGATGGTTTTTATGTCAAGGGCAGGAATTACAAGTAATGCAGCATCAGGCGCTTTTTGCATTAATTGGCTATAGGTACGGAGGGAATAATTCAACTACGTTTAAATTACCAGATTTACGAGGTAGGGTGCCAGTAGGAACGGGGCAAGGTGAAGGATTAACGAATAGGCAGATTGCACAAAAGGGGGGCAGCGAAGAGGTGGTCTTGCAAGCTGGTCAGATACCACCACATAGTCATACGGTTACATTAAATAATACATTTAGTGCAGGAATTAGTGGTGGAAGTATTAGTAACGGAACGTGTGAAGTTACTGTGAATTTACCAAATAATGCAACCACGGTAGCAGGGAATGCGACATCTGTGCCAGGTTCAAATACATGTTTAGGTGTAGCAAGAACGACTGCTAATCAACCTATAAACATATACAGCACAAACTCACCTGATACGACACTACAGACCAATTCGGTGCAGGCAACAGGAACGGTAGCAGGAACAGTAACAGGAACAGTAAATGGGACAGTAACAGGAACAGTAAATACTGGCGTAACAGGCTCTGGTACTCCTGTTGCGAATATGCAACCTTATCTAGTTTTAAATTATATTATATGTTATCAGGGTATTTTTCCAGACAGACCATAATTAGTAAACAAATTAAAAGTTTTATAATGCTAATTATTTAATAATTTTATATTTTCATAGAAATGTGTAGTGTATCTAATGATTTGAGGTAGATATTTAGAACATTTTGGATATCCGTAGAGGAGTCTTTAACAGTAAAGTTCCTATATAGTGAGAATACGAATTTTCCAAGTGTTTATATCTTGATTTGTATAAACAATCCTTACAATCAAGGAGCTAAATTTATTTTGAGGAGAGGATTGGATGAAAAATAAAAAGTGGTTGAAAATTATTTCCGTATTTGTAGTTGGGTTATTGCTTTTTAATTTAATTTCTTTTGGTGGATTTGCAGATATAGAAGTAAGTGCAAGTTCGGATACGAATGTTGCGAAAAGCAAGCAATATTCGGCTTCAAGTGTAGAGGGAGGTTGGGCAACAGCCGATATGGCTTTTGATGAAGATGAACTTACTTATTGGGGGTCTAATCTAAGTGAGGGAGAAATTACTGAGAGTAATCCCGCTTGGCTGATGGTGAATCTTGGTACACCACATACGATAAACCGTTGGGTTGTGGTGGGTGCAGCATTCAAGGACACAGCAATGGAATCGTATACCGTAAAAAATATTAAGTTAGAAGGTAGTAATGATGGTGTGAATTTTACCCAAATCGATTTTTCTGATAATAATATAGAAATTGATTCTAGTGGATATACAACAACAATTGATAAAACATTTTCTTCTTCAGTAACATATCAATATTTTCGAGTGAAAGTTACAGAAACTTTTTCGAGTATGCCAGGAGAAATCTTAACGGCTATGATTTATGAATTTGAATTATGGGGGTATCCAGTTGCTGGAACAGTAGATGCGGAGACGCCAGCAATCGGAACGCAGCCAGTAGGAGCGACTGTGAACCAAGGAGCTACTAGTCCAACATTAAGTGTAGGGGCAAGTGTAGGTGATGGGGGCACATTAAGCTACCAATGGTACAGCAATACGACGAATAGTCCGAGTGGAGGAACCTTGATAAGCGGAGCCACAAATGCGACCTATGCAGCCCCGACCTCTACAGTAGGCACGATGTATTACTATGTAGTAGTAACGAACACAAATAATGGAGTAAGTGGT
>NZ_JBIWBA010000012.1:0-54972 GCF_044760715.1 Lysinibacillus sp. NPDC098008 | reverse complement strand
GGGCACATTAAGCTACCAATGGTACAGCAATACGACGAATAGCCCGAGTGGAGGAACCTTGATAAGTGGAGCCACAAATGCGACCTATGCAGCCCCGACCTCTACAGTAGGCACGATGTATTACTATGTAGTAGTAACGAACACAAATAATGGAGTAAGTGGTAATCAAACCGCACCAGTTACAAGTAATGTAGTAGGGGTAATCGTGAATGCGTTAGTAGATGCGGAGACGCCAGCAATCGGAACGCAGCCAGTAGGAGCGACTGTGAACCAAGGAGCTACCAATCCAACATTAAGTGTAGGGGCAAGTGTAGGTGATGGGGGCACATTAAGCTACCAATGGTACAGCAATACGACGAATAGCCCGAGTGGAGGAACCTTGATAAGTGGAGCCACAAATGCGACCTATGCAGCCCCCACTTCTACAGTAGGCACGGTGTATTACTACGTAGTAGTGACAAACACAAATGGTGGAGTAAGTGGGAGCCAAACGGTAATATCCACAAGTAATGTAGTTTCTGTAATAGTAAATTCAGCACAAACTATTACTATCACTATCACCTATAACGGCAATGCAAACACAGGAGGCACAGCTCCAACAGACAGTGAAACGTATGAGCAAGGAGAAGCAGTAACCGTTCTGGGTAATACAGGAAATCTGATAAAAGCGGGTTACACGTTTGCAGGCTGGAATACGCAAGCAGATGGAAATGGAATAGATTATGCATCAGGTTCAACTTTCCTAATGGGAAATGGAAGTATCATATTATATGCAAAGTGGAATCCTGTAGCTGTAACATATACAGTGACGTTTGATGTCGCTGGAGGAAGCACAGTATCAAATCAAACGGTAGCCCATGGAGGAAAAGCGAGTATACCAACGCCAGCGCCAACAAAAGTAGGCTATATATTTGAAGGCTGGTATACAAGTAGTGCTTACACAACACCATATAATTTCCAAAATGTAATCACAGCGAACACCGTGATTTATGCTAAATGGGTTAGTAATCAGACAGGTGGTAGCAATACTGATTCGTCTCCGACCCCTGAATCAGGTTCAACAACATCTCCATCCAATATAGAAGAAATTGTGGTGGATGTAGAGTCTGGTGACGGTGACCTAGTTTCTAAAACAACGATCAAACGAACAAAAAATGTAGATAATACGATGAAGGATGAAGTGACATTAACACTAGAGAGTGCAGCAGAGACGATTAAGAAATTAAAGGAACAAGGAAATGATAAGGCACGGATTATCATTCCAGACCAACAGGATCAAGTAAATCAAGTCCATGTGTCTATACCGAATAATGTAGTGACACTTCTTCAAGAGGGTGCAATTCATCTGGAAATTGTCACAGATAACGTTAGAATTGATGTGCCTAAAACTTCATTGGAAATGTTTAATGATGATCTCTATTTCCGACTTGTTCCTATAAAAGGGCAGGATGAACAACAGGAGATTAAAGAACAAGTGAGCAAGGAAAATATTGTGCAGCAGTTGGTAGGAAGTGCGGTTGTGGAGTTGCTTGGTCGTCCAATGACAATTGAAACGAATATGCAAAGCCGTCCTGTTACCCTAACACTGCCTTTGCCTAAGGATATAACACAGGAACAGCTTGATCATTTGGCTATCTACATTGAGCATAGTGATGGTACAAAAGAGGTTGTACGTGGAACGGTTGTAGAATTTCAAAAAGGAATAACAGGCTTACAGTTTGAAGTAAATAAATTCTCAACTTTCTCAATTCTCTACTTACCAGAAAAGGAAGAAATAAAGGAGCCACCTACT
Organism: Lysinibacillus sp. NPDC098008; assembly: GCF_044760715.1. Classification (NCBI taxonomy): domain Bacteria; kingdom Bacillati; phylum Bacillota; class Bacilli; order Caryophanales; family Bacillaceae; genus Lysinibacillus; species Lysinibacillus sp. NPDC098008. The sequence continues at coordinate 53,180 of NZ_JBIWBA010000012.1, read as the reverse complement.
GACGCTATTAGCCATACACCATATATCCAAGGCTATCCAGATGGTACTTTCCGTCCGAATACCCCTGTTACACGCGCACAAATGGCAAGTATGTTTGCACGTTATTTAACTAACAATAATATACCTGAAACAAATGCAACATTTACAGACACGGCGCACCATCATGCCAAAGATGCAATAGAATTCGCAACAGCAGCAGGTCTATTTAAAGGAATGACTGCAACAGAATTTGATCCAAATGGCTCTATAACAAGAGCGCAAATAGCAACAATAGCTGCCCGTTGGATAGAGCAGCATTGTGTAGATAGTCCAAATGCAGATTTTTGTCAGCCAGCTGTAGAAAGTACAGTATTCAAAGATGTTAGTATCGAGCATTGGGCTGTTAAAGCAATTGATACGGTTAATGCATCAGGGATTATGATAGGTGTTACAGCAGATATATTTAAGCCAGATGACTTCTTAACACGTGCACAGGCAGTGAAGGTACTAAATCGACTGTTTGAGCGTCAAGTTCTGACAGAAGCCCAAACACCATTATTTACAGATGTAACTAGTGATTATTGGGCGTTTTATGAAATTCAAGAAGCGGCAAAAAAATAGACTGAGGATAGTAGGGCACGACGATAACCTAACAAATCGTCGTGCTTTTTATTTATAGTTCAAAGAGAAATTGATACCCAAAGCCTCTCACTGTTGCAGCTTTAGTTCTATGGTTAGTAGTAGATTCCGCTTTTTATAAATTTCCAATATAAACCTTTAGTGCCTGTGTGTCCCATACTTTCCTCTGCCTAAATAAGCTTATACAGTTTAGGGGATATCACTCTAATTGAATTATTTATCCTATTAATTTAGTGGATTCGGATACATCTCTAACATTCAGCAATAACTTTTACACCTTGTTCTCTCAATCATGGGGTGTTTTAACTTAAAATGATGAATGTATACATAAGTAGATCATTCTACCAATGGTATATTATAGGGGAATTTAACTAAAATTAATGATAGGGGCTATGTGCATTTTATGCATTTAAAGTGTATATACTGACAATCACACTGTTTTTTGCTTATAATAGGGGAGTCGGATTTGATTCTGAAAAGTAGCTACAAAGTGAGCGATTGCGATTGAAAAAATTATTATATATTGTATTTTTTATTGTTTTTATAGTCATTTTTTTGTACGTAAACAATCACTGGCTAGTCGTAAGTAAGCATGTATTCGAGTCAGAAAAAGTGCCTGCTAGCTTTGATGGGCTACGCATTGTACAGGTGTCGGATTTACATGATGCCCTCTTTGGTGACAATCAGCAGAAACTGATTGCTAAGGTTCAGGCTACAAATCCTGACTATATTTTTATCACAGGAGATGTGATAGATAGCAATCGCTACGATTTACAGCAAAGTTTACAGGCAGTAAAAGGACTAGTGGAAATAGCGGATGTTTATTATGTACTAGGCAACCATGAAGTAGCGACAAATAAGGTGAGTGAAATTTATGAGACGCTATCATCGTTAGGGGTACATATAATGCCCAACGAATCGACCGTATTAGAACGCAACGGGGAGCGTTTGGCGATTGTTGGCATTGAAGATCCGTTAATGGGAACATCAACAGAAGAGATGCTGGAGATAGCTACCACATATTTACCAGATGATATGTTAAAGCTATTGTTAGCGCATCGGCCTGAAATGTTTCGTACGTATGTAAATAATGGCATAGATTTAGTGTTTTCTGGACATGCGCATGGTGGGCAAGTCCGTATTCCAGGGCTTGGTGGACTTGTTGCCCCAGGGCAGGGGCTATTTCCAAAATATACGGCTGGCGTCTATGAAGAAGGTAGGACAAAGATGGTTGTTAGTCGCGGGTTAGGGAATAGCTCAGTGCCTTATCGCATTTTTAATTTACCAGAAATTATTGTAATGGATTTAAAGAAAAAGTAAGCACCGCGTAAAATCTACGCAGTGCTTACTTTTTCTTTACGCTCAGTTCGCTTCACAAGATAGATACTTATTTCATATAAAAGAATCATCGGTATTAAGACAAGTAGTTGACTGATAAAATCAGGTGGTGTAATAAGGGCAGAGCCTACTCCCATTGCAATATAAGACCAGCCCCGTATTTTTTTCATCGATTCAGCAGTGAGTGCACCAATTGCAGATAAAAATAGGGCAACAATCGGTAGCTCAAACAGTAAGCCGAGCGGCACGGTAGTCATTATTAAAAAATGCATATATTCACTGGCAGATACCATCACATTAAAATTAGCTGCTCCAATGCTTACTAAAAAGGAATAACTCAGCGGATTGACGATGAAGTAGCCGAAAAGAATTCCTCCCAAAAAAAGCACGAGCATAATCGGCGCATAGAAGCCTAAAAACCGACTTTCTTCTTCCTTTAAGCCGGGCTTTACAAAGCTCCATAAAAAATGTACAAGAAATGGCAGTGCAAGCCCAAATGCTAAAGTAGTAGAAATGGTCATATAAAACTTTACAACCTCCAGCGGACCTAAAATTACAAGCGAATGACCTCGTGTAATAAAAGGAAACCAAACATTAATGGTTGAAAAAACTACAATAAAAAATAATATAAATACGGTAAGCCCTTTGATAATTTGCTTGCGTAGCTCTGAAAGGTGCTCCAATAAGGAGTTTACAGGAAGCAGGGGCTCCTCTGCTTCCTGTTCCATCATCTCCGTTGGCACTTCCACAAATTCAGCCTCCTGCTTATCAAGAGGGCTTAAATATTTTCTGTGTCCATCTTCGTATGGGTCCATCGGCAAACCTCCTACGAAGCATCCGATTTTTTGTCAATCTTTTTCACCGAATCATCGTCCTCGTCATCCATAAGCCCTTTAGTAGACTTTTTAAATTCTGCAAAGGTTTTGCCAACTGCGCCACCGATTTCCGGTAATTTTTTAGGACCAAAAACAATTAAAACAATTACCAAAATAATGATTAATCCAGGTACACCAATTGCTCCAAGGCCTCCCATATGTCTTGCCTCCTTTTAAAAATTTTTATACTAAGGAACCGCCTGATTGACTATATTTAATAATGCCCTCTGCACAACGATAAGCGAGTGCACCTAAAGTACCTGTTGGATTGTACCCGCTATTATGCGCAAAGTTTCCAGCACTTACTGCAAAAAGATTATCAACATCCCAATGCTGTAGATAGTTATTTACAACACCCTCTTCTGGGGTTAAGCTCATCACAGTGCCCCCTGTATTATGGGTTGTTTGGTAAGGTACAATGTTGTAATCCGTAATCTCAGCATTTGGTACAACTGTTTTTGCACCCATTTCCTTCATAATCTCTGCCGCTCGTGCAGAAATATATTTATGAAGTGCGCGATCTTGGGCTGTAAAGTTATATGTGAGCTGCACCAATGGCAAGCCGTAAGCGTCTTTATAAACAGGGTCTAGTGATAAATAGTTCTCCTTATGAGGCATACATGCACCTTGCGCACCAATCCCGAATGAACGTGTATAGTAATAAATCGATTGCTTTTTAAATTCTGGTCCCCAAGTAGGTGTATCTGGAGGTGTTGGATTTGAGCCGATTGGTCGAGTACCCGTTTGTGTTAACGCAATATTTCCTCCATGAATAAAATCTAATTCACTATGGTCAAAATTATCGCCATTATAATCATCTATACACATACCTAAAGAGCCAGCGCCCATAAATGTATTGTATTGCTCATCGAAGAATCCAGCAGCACCAGGCAAGATTTGATAGCAATAATTTTTGCCAAGTGTGCCTTTACCAGTAGTAGGATCATATCTTTCACCGATATTCGAAACCATTAACAACTTAGCATTGTTAAAGACATAGCTCGTCAACACCACAACATTAGCAGGTTGAATAAATTCCTCACCTGATACGGTATCAATATATCGAACACCAGTCACCTTATTACCTTGCTTTAAAATTTCTACAACATTGGAATTAAAACGTAAATCAAAATTACCTGTCTTTAATGCAGTAGGGACAACCGTAATTTCTGCAGAAGATTTTGCACCATATTCACAGCCAAAACGCTCACAGAACCCACAATATTGACAAGCATTAATCGTTTCACCATCAGGATTTTTATAAACCTCTGATACATTGGCAGATGGAACCATATATGGCGTAAGCTTTAAGTTTTTAGCAGCCTTCTCAAACTGTGCAAGCATTGGCGTTTTTTTCATTGGCGGTGTTGGATATGGATTTGATCGCTTGCCAGCAAATGAATTTTTATCATCGCCTGAAATACCAGCCGTTTTCTCGAACTTATCAAAATAAGGTTCAAGTTGATCGTATGTTAGCCCCCAGTCTTGAAGGAGATAATCTGGTCCAAGCTTATTTGGCCCATAGCGTTTCTCTGTTAATGTTTTAATTTGAAAATCATAGGGCAAAAAGCGGTAAGTCATCCCATTCCAGTGTGTTCCTGAGCCACCTAGACCTTCACCGAGTAAGAAGGAACCTAGCTGACGCATTGGCAATGCCTTCATATTGCGGTCATTACGAAAGCTGACCGTTTCCTTGGATAGATTTTGCATTAAATCATAGCGAATCGCATAGCGGTATTCATCATGAACATTTAAATAATCCTCAGTGCCACGCTTTTGCCCTCGCTCTAAGCCAACAACCTTTAGACCTGCTTTGGCACATTCAGCAGCAATAATACCGCCTGTCCAGCCTACACCAACTGTTACAACATCTACACTTGGTAATGTTTTAGCCATATTCTAACCTCCTTAGTGATTGCCTAATGAATTAGGCTCAATTTTTTGAAATTTTGGATCCTCAATTTGTGTAATATAAGCCATTTGATGGCCAGGAAATTCCTTCATACGCCAGCCATCCATATTGCGATTGCCACCATACATAGGGTCAGCATATGCACCTTCTAAAGTAGCTGCACGTAATAACACAAAGAAAAATGCAGATGTTACGCCAACCATTTCTACCTCTCCCTTTTGAAAGGCTGTTAAAATTTCATCCATTTGTTTGCCCTCTAAATCATTAAAGCTTTTTTGATAACGCTTTTGAGCTTCATCCTCCATTTTTTGAATGCCCTGTCTAAAAATTTCTGCTCGTGTTAAGCGACTTTGATAGCCTTGTGTAGGGGCCCCCACATCAAAGGGACCTTGCATATACTCTTTAGAGTTACTGCCATACTGTCCTGCTAGCTGATGATCAATAAAGTAGGGAACATCCAACCCAATAGCACCCGGCCCTAAATCATCCTCTGGAAAAATGCGTTCTGTCGCATTGGATAAGATGCTAAAATCTCGTTCATTTCTAAAAAACATCTTAGCCTTTGGAGAGCCGGTAGCTTCATTTGTTGTACCATGTTCACCATGCTCTAAAGTAGAAGTTCCTTTACCATTGATGTTATAGCCTACTAGCCCACCTATTAATCCACCACCGACTAATGTACCAGCGGCAATACCTGTTGTTTTTAAAAAATCTCGACGCGAAACATTATTGTTATCTGTACTCATAGAAATTCTCCCCTCAAAATAGTTGAAGTTACTTCTATCTTTCATCATCAGCAAAAAATGCGAATTATAATCAATTTTTGTTGGAAAAGTATTCATTTCAGTGGAAAGTTTGTGATTTTATGTAGAAAAAAGAGGAAATAACGTAAAGCTACAGCCTATGAAGGGGGGAACCTGAAAAAGAAGCTGCTTTAGTGAGCAGCTTCTTTCTAGTGTAAATTAAGCATTTTGCATAGCTTCTAATAATTGTTCTTTAGTCATTGTATAGTCACCGCCACCTTGTATCATCTGGTCGTTTCCACCGCCTTTACCATTGATAAGTGGTAGTATCTTTTCAGCAATAACCTTCATGCTTTGTGTTACATTTTTACCTTTAGCTGCTACAAATTGTAGCTTGCTGTCATTTTGTGAAACGAGCAGGACGGTGCTATCTGCTTGCTGAGTTACAATCGTACGGGCAATTTTTTGCAGCTCCTGCATTGTCCGCTGATGAAAGGCAGCCGCTACAACAGTAGTATTTTGTTCAATAAGTGCTTGTGCTTCGTATTGTAGCAGCGATTCTTTAGCTGTTGCCAGCGCTTTTTCGGTATGCTTTTGGGCAGTCAGTATTTTAGTTAGCGCTGTTGCCGCTTCAATTTCAGGCACGCTTAATTGGCGTGCAACATCAGCTAATACTTTTTTTCGCATAGCAAGCTCATGTAAAACGCGCTGTCCACATACAAAGGAAATACGGACATTGCCTTTCATTTTTTCAGTGCCAAGAATTTTAAGAGCACTAACCTGTCCTGTAGAAGTTGGATGGGTTCCTCCACAGCCGTTGTAATCAAAATCAGGGATAATCACCAATCGAATATCTCCTAATACAGCTACTTCCTTTCGAAGCTGATAGGTGGTAAGTTCCTTTTCTGTCACCCATACTGTTTCAATTGGACGATTTTCTAAAATAATAGCGTTTGCTCTTGCTTCAGCTTCTGCCAATTGCTGCTCTGTCACCGCATCTATTGCAATATCAATAGTGACATGCTCACTTCCTAGATGAAAGGCGACCGTTTGTGCGCTGAATAGCTCAACAAAGGCAGCCGTTAAAATATGCTGTCCTGCATGCTGCTGCATATGGTCAAAGCGTCTTGTCCAATCTAACTTTCCATGTACAACACCATCTAAAGCAGTTAGCTTACCTTGCATATAATGACGAATTTCATCGTCTATTTTTTCAACATCTATTACTGGTACATTGTTTAAAGTGCCTGTATCATGTGGCTGACCTCCTCCAGTAGGATAGAATGCTGTATTTGATAATACAACATAATAACGATTAGCCTCATCTATTCCTGTACGAACAATGCTCGCATCAAATTCACGTAGCATCACATCTTGGTAATATAGTAGCTCCTTCAAGAAAAAGCCCCCTTTATATTAAATAACTGCCGTTTTATTGTTGCATAATTATTTGCAGGTGTATATGGCTTTTCTAGTTGACCCATGCTGAAATTGATTTAATATAAAAAGGAACAGCTAAAGATAAAGGAGTTAGTAGAATGGAGATTACACAATTTTCAATGGAAGAAATTTTAGACCCAACAAATATTATTGAAGGTAAACGTTTTGAATTTATTTTGGATGTAGAAGTTGACGAGGAAGATGAGCTTTACCATGAGGCAGGCATAGAGGTTCGTGTGCTAATTGCTGAAAAGGATGCGGAGCCATTTATTTTAAATTACTTTGTGATGGAAAAGGCAGAGGGTGAATATTTAGATTTAGCACTAGAGGATGATGAACTAGAAGAAATTTTAGCATTCTGTAAAGAGGAAATAGCTAAAGCATAAAGAGCAGGGCGTGTCTTCAAGTTATATGGGGATACGCTCTTTTTGTTGGAATTAAGGATTATGTAAGCTTGACGAAATATTTATGTAGTGTTGGAGCATTAAACTAAGTTTTAGCATTTATAAAAATGGGGAATTTATATAAAGAGGTGTTAAAATGTTCACGTACACACAATCTATTTTTACGGCATTTTTTATAACGATTATTTTATCATTTATTCTTTTTGTACCATGGCTTATTTATACGTATCGCAAATATGGCTATTTATCTGTATCGAAAACCATTATTATGTTTTCCTTTATTTTTTATTTTTTATCCGCGCTTTGCTTAGTATTATTACCATTCCCATCTACAAGAGATACTTGCTCACTCCAGTCAGCAGATACGGTTCATGCAAACTTACGACCTTTTCAATTTATTGATGATATTTTAAAGGATAGTGGAGTGGTGATAACAAATCCATCCACATGGCTTGCCCTTACAAAACAGCAAGCCTTTTTCCAAGCTTTTTTTAATTTCTTACTATTGATGCCATTTGGCGTTTATTTACGGTATTTTCTACAGGAAAGAAAATACTGGAAGCGAGCCTTGCTATTAAGCTTTTTGTTAACATTGTTTTATGAGGTAACACAGGGAACAGGTATTTATGGCATTTTTAATTGTGCGTACCGTATTTTTGATGTTGATGATTTATTCTTAAACAGTGTAGGCGCACTAATAGGCTTCTTGCTAGCCCCTATTGTCTGGGCACTATTCCCTTCACATCAGGATGTGGAGGCAAAGGCTGCCGAAATAGAAAAAAATAATGTTGTGAAGCCACTTTCTATTTTGCTGGCATTGGTGATTGATTTATTGCTAGCACATATTATCTGGCTGATTATTGGAGCATTTACAGGGTATAGTGGTATATTCGAATTGCTAGTGAAAATTATTTTATACATGCTGTTCTTTGGATGTGTGCCAAGTGTGATGAATGGTGCTACATTAGGTATGAAGTTTATGCGTTTTACCATGGTCAATAAAAATGGTAAAAGTGTAAGACGACAATCATGGCGTCGCTGTATAGCTATTATTGCCACGACATGTTTAGTAGAGGCAATTACAACGATTGGCAGTATTCAATTAAATATGGATTCGCCATTCTATATTTTACAAATTGCTTTTTCTCTATTAGCGTTTTTGGCAAAGCTGACTCTGACAATTATTATCATAATTCATGTTATACGTGTGATTGTCAGTGGAGGAAAGCGTCGTTTCTACGTGGATCAATATGCAGATTTAATCGCAACAAGGAAAAAATAAGGGGGTTTGTAGCATGAAATACGTCATCATTGGAGGAGATGCTGCAGGGATGTCTGCGGCAATGGAAATCTATCGTAATGTACCAGAAGCAGCTATAACGACTTTAGAACGTGGCTTTATTTATTCGTATGGGCAATGTGGGTTGCCCTATGTGGTGGATGGACGTATTTCATCAACCAAACGCCTAATTGCTAGAGATGTCGAAACTTTTCGTGATAAGTACGGCATTGATGCGCGAGTTGGCTATGAGGTAGAGCATGTAGATAGTGATAAGCAGCTTGTTACAGGTACTAAGGCAACAGGAGAATCCTTTGAAATCCCTTACGATAAGCTCCTAATTGCAACAGGGGCAGACCCAGTAATACCTATTAAAAGGGGAATAGATTTAGAGGGTATTCATACAGTGAAAACAATTCCTCAGCTTGAGGATTTGCTGGCGGATTTAACGCCTACTATTGAGCAGGTAACCATTATAGGTGGTGGCTATATTGGGTTGGAAATGGCAGAAACCATTCATGCTTGTGGAAAAAAGGTAAGACTTATTCAACGAGGAAGCCATGTGGCAAGAATTTTGGATGAGGAGCTTGCACAGCATGTGCATGAGGAAGCAAAAAAGCATGATGTAGAGCTGCTTGTTAATACAAGTGTCGAAGCCTTTGAAGGTGGTCAACGAGTTGAACGTGTTATTACAGATAACGGTGTATTTAGCACAGATTTAGTAATTGTTGCGTCAGGTATTCGTCCAAATACAAAGTTTTTACAGGATACAGATATAGCACTTGCTAAAAATGGCGCTATTATTGTTAATCGTCATTTAGAAACATCCATTGAAAATATTTATGCAGCAGGCGATTGTGCTACACATTTTAATATTGTAAAAGAACGTTTAGACTATGTGCCTTTGGGAACAACCGCTAATAAGCAAGGTCGTCTAGCAGGCTTGAATATGTCTGGCAAATTTGCGCCATTTAGAGGAATTGCTGGCACATCTATTTTAAAGTTTTTTAATTTAACAATTGCTACAACAGGTATAAATGAACGCAAGGCAAAAGAGCTTGGCTTTGATTACGAAGCACATAAATTATCAGCACGTCATATTGCAGGTTATTATCCAGGCGCACAGCGTATCTATATGAAAGTTATTGTACGCAAGCGCGATCAGCTACTATTAGGGGCGCAAATTGTTGGACCAGCAGGTGTTGATAAACGTATCGATGTTTTTGCTACTGCCTTATATAGTAAAATGACATTACCTGATTTATTGGACTTAGATTTAGCCTATGCACCGCCATTCAATGGTGTATGGGACCCATTACAGCAACTAGCAAGACTAAATGGACGTAATTAAGGAGGTAACAATGAGCATTTACGATATACAAGTAACGTTAGAGGATGGTACGGTTTACAGCTTAGAGCGTTATAAAGGACAAGCCATGCTAATTGTAAATACAGCTTCTAAATGTGGCTTTACACCGCAATTTAAGGAGTTGGAGGAGCTTTACAAGCAATATCAGGAGCAAGGTCTTGTTGTGCTAGGATTTCCATCCAATCAGTTTAAACAGGAGCTAGCAACTGCTGAGGAGGCGGCAACACAATGTCGAAGAACATATGGTGTTACATTTCCAATGCATGATATTGTTGATGTAAACGGCAAGGAGGCACATCCTCTTTTTGACTATCTTACAGCACATTCTAAAGGCTTTTTAGGCAATAGCATTAAATGGAACTTTACAAAATTTCTTGTGAATTGTGATGGTGAGGTAGTTGGACGCTACGCATCAAAGGATAAACCGAGTAGCTTTGAGGATGATATTAAACAAGTTTTAGCATAATAAATTAGAAGGATTCATGCACAGTTTTGTGTATGAGTCTTTTTTTGGTTAACAAATCTTAAAAGTTGGTCCATAAAATGCGAAGTTTGGTCAATAACAGATGATTTAAGGTTAATGTAAGCTTGTGACAAATTTGCTGTAAGTTTGGGCTCGTATACTAAAGTCAGAAAGAAGAGGTGAGCGTATATGAAGCCATTATTAAAGGTACAAAACGTTGAAAAAACTTACGGAAAATTTACTGCGCTATCAAATATCTCATTTGAAGTAGCAAAAGGAGAGTTCGTTGGTGTAATGGGTCCTTCTGGGGCTGGGAAATCTACGCTTCTCAATGTATTAGCTACAATTGATACGCCAACAACAGGTGAGATTATTATTGATCAGACAAACCTAGCACAGATGAAGGATGCACAATTAGCAGATTTCCGACGTGATAATTTAGGATTTATTTTTCAGGACTACAATCTGCTTGATTCATTAACAGTACGAGAAAATATTGTGTTACCACTAGCCATTGCAAAGATGCCAACAAAGGATATTAACGCAAGGGTGGAGCAAATTGCTTCATTATTTGGCATTAGTGACTTACTTGATAAATACCCCTACCAAATTTCAGGGGGACAAAAGCAGCGGACAGCCTCATCACGAGCGCTTGTTACGGAGCCAAAATTAATTTTTGCTGATGAACCTACTGGTGCGCTTGATTCGAAATCGGCAACAGATTTACTAGAAAGCTTAAGTGATTTAAACAGCTCCCAGAGAGCAACCATTATGATGGTTACCCATGATGCTTTCGCGGCTAGCTTCTGTCAGCGCATACTATTTATTCAGGATGGAGAGCTTTCGAAGGAAATTCATCGTGGCACTTTAACAAGAAAGCAATTTTTCCAGGAAATCTTACAGGTGCTAGCTAGCATCGGAGGTGGAGTAAATGACGTTATTTAGTTTAGCGCGTAAAAATATTCAGCGTAATTTATCGAATTACTTTTTATATATTGCCTCAATGGTATTTAGCATCGTTATTTACTTTACATTTGTCACACTAAAATATAACGATGACCTTGCAGCGTTAAAGCAATCCTCACAGCAAATTAAAGGATTGATGGGCGCTTCATCCATTGTGCTCTTATTCTTTATTGTCATTTTTATGGCTTATTCAAATTCATTTTTTATGAAAAAGCGAAAAAAGGAAGTAGCGCTATATTCTTTACTAGGCGTGCGCAAGCAGAAAATTGGCTTAATGCTCTTTTTTGAGAATTTAGTAATTGGGCTTGTTTCTTTAGTATTTGGTATTGTTTTAGGTTTCTTTTTATCGCAAGGCTTATTAATGATTTTAGTGCGCTTAATGGGCTATGAAATTGTTGGAAGTCTAACATTTTCAATGGATGCCCTTATGAATACAGCAAGTATTTTCGCACTGCTTTTTTTATTAACATCGTTACAAGGATATCGTGTTATTTATCAATTTAAGCTTATTGATTTATTTCATGCAGAAAAGCAAGGGGAGCAAATCCCTCGTGCATCTTTGATAGCTGCACTTCTGGGAGCGGCGCTTATAGCATTTGCCTACTATACATCTGCCTCTGATATCTTTTCAAGTGGAATTTGGAAATTTTTCACCTTCCTAGGCACACCGATGTTAGTAATTGGCATAACAATTGTAGGAACCTATCTTTTATTCCATAGTGTTAGTGTGTTTATATTAACAGCCTTGAAGAATGCAACGTCATGGTCTTGGAGGGGCTTAAATTTAATAGGTGTTTCGCAGCTCCTGTATCGCATTAGAGCAAATGCAAAATCATTATCAATTATCGCTATTTTAAGTGCTACAACGATTACAGCAGGTGGTGGTGTCTTTGGTATGTACTACAATGCTGAAGTGTCAGTACGCCAAATGCTACCAAATACCTTTATGTGGAAAGGCGATACAGTAGAATTTTCTCAAGAAAATGTTATGTATCATGAATCACTAACTGTAAAAAATTTACGTGTTGATAATGAATTCGCATTATTTGAGTATACATTACTGAATGAAACTGACTATAACCGTTTAGCGCAATTACAAGGAAAGGATCAAGAGCTACACATTGCTACTGGCTCAACTGTCCTACTTGATGCAACCTTTGACGAACGTTTTTCATATGATTTCACAGGTGAGAACTTTAAGTTGGCGAATGGAGAGTCCTTCTATGTCGATAAAATGCTGACAGAAAGTGTCCTAAACTTTATACCAGCAGGCACTGTACTCGTTGTAAATGATCAGGACTTTGCTGCTACTAATGCGGAAGCTGTGACAATGCAAGTTGTTGGCATGGACAATGATTTACAGCAGCAGGAAACTTCACAGGACATTTACAAGCAATTATCAAGTGAGCAGCAAGAAGGTTTTTCTAGTGTGCCACAAAGCTATCAGGACAGCTTGGCTACAGTTGGCGCATTATTATTTGTAGGAAGCTTTTTAGGGCTAGTATTCCTAGCAGCAACTGGCAGTATTATTTATTTTAAAATTTTAACGGAAGCAGAGGAAGATCGGGCGAAATATGCCATTTTAAATAAAATAGGTGTGAATAGTAAGCAAATATTAAAAACAGTAGCAGGGCAGGTAGCAGTTATTTTTAGTACACCGCTTATTGCTGGTATTATGCATAGTGCCTTTGCATTAATAGCATTTTCACAATTGTTCAATATGAATATTACAAAGCCCGTATTATTATGGATGCTTGCATATTCAGCCATTTACTTTATTTATTATATCTTTACAGTACGTTCATTCTACAAAATTGTAAGGCAGGAGAATTAATATGAAAAAAGCATTTTTAGGAATCGGTGCATTACTGATGCTATTTATTGCAGGCTTAATTATACTAATGACGGTAGATTTTAATCGTTTAAATAAAGATGCATACTATGTTCAAATTACAGTAGATGGAGAGGCAGAGGAATACAAGGCGGATAATGGTGAAATTTTTACAACGTATTGGTACGAGCTGCCTGCCTATAACGATAAGGGAGAAGAGAAAACATTAAAGTTTTCAGCTCAAAAAAACTTACGTCAGGATGCCTACCTACAGCTTTATGTAAAAAAAGAGGCAGAGGTCACTTCCTACGATGAAGTCCAATTCAATGAATTACCTGTGAAGGTGCAGGAGCAACTAAAATAGCAGGCAGTATTAAGGTAGAGATCACCATCTCTGCCTTTTTCGATAGAAAAATTTGGTGATTTATATATGGAGATATTGTTATAATATACATGATAATGTAATTTGAAAATGGGGGGATGAAGATGAAAAAGGAAAGCAAGCTACTGCTATTTATTTTAACAATAAGCATTGCAACGATTCTTATCATTCCTGTTTCTGTAAACTTTATTGCTCAATCTAACAATAGCCATCAAATGATTACGCTACATGGCATAGATATTGCAAGAGGTACATATTCGGGTAGCCAATTTTTCGATAAATATAGAGTATCCAAAAGAAATGGTGAAATGCTTAACTTTTGGATTAAAAATACGGGAAAGACAGGTATTAAAATTACAATAGATGAAAAGAGTGGTGCGATTTTTCAACCGGGGGAACAAGGGCATATTTCTACTTCTGTTGGGTTCTTTGCTAAAACCTATGAATTTAAAGCCACCTCTTTACAAAGTGGCGAAAATATACGGATGGAATATGGACTTAGTCAAAGATAATAACGGTTGACTATAAAATTATCCAAAGGCATAGTCAAGCAGACATTTAAAGTGAAGCTCTTCCACTTGCTTATTCGTAGTTATATTGAAATATGGGGGGAAATTGAATGAAAAGAATAATAGGAATTTTTCTAGGAATAGCGATACTATTAGTAGTATCAGACCTTCTTCAAGGAATTATGCTAACGATACTCTATGATCCAGTAGGGTCAGAGAATATTTATGAAGCTGCATGGATTGTAAAGTATAGTTTAACTGCGGCTATTCTTACTATTATGATTGTGCCAGTCATGAAATTTTATAGCCACATCACTAAAAAAGATGTACCCATAAATTAGAATGATGCCAACCTTCATTACCCAAATAATGTGAGTAATGAAGGCCAAATCTGAATAGTTGAAGAGCATGCAGGACAGTCAATCTTGCCTGCTAAATAGGGCAAATGGCGGATAAGTTTATCTTCGCCAATCGCCTCTGCTTGCTCTAGCAATATTTTTTGTTCTATATTTGTAAATTTTGTTGAGGGAATAATAGTGTGAATCTTTTGCTCCTCATTAAATACAGGGTCTTGTGTAAATGCCTGTATGCATGTATCATCCTCATTCGGCCATAAATACATCTCCTGTTTACATTTTGGACAGGTAATAATGTATTCATCTCCCATTGTAAATGTCATAAGCATATTTGCCACTTTGTATAATCCTTGATAGGTAGCATTAGCACTGAGGATGTAGCGCTTTTCCACATGATCCTCTAAAGTAAGCGCTGCATAAGCAAGTATTTCTGGTTCTAGTAATGCGATCTTACGTATAGCCTTTAGATATTCATTGTAAATATCTGCACAGGTTGATGCTCCGATCTGTTCAGCTAAGTCCATCCAAGTTGCAGGAAATGGAGCTGCATCATTTTGATCGCGGCTTGCTTCAATAATACCGCATGTAATAAATAGCTCACATTGCACTTTAAGATCTTTTGTTGAACGGGCAATGTGTACTAAATAAGGAACAGCAGCATAAGTAACCGTGTAAATGGTGTTTTGATGAAACAAGTATTCTTGAAAAAGTTCATCAGCCATTTCTTGACTGTACTCCTGCGTCAACTGCTGTAAGAGTGCAGGTACATCTGCCCCAGAACCATATGGTCCCATTAATTTGCTCCACACATCGCTTGTCCATTCAAGCATCGTAATTGCCCCCTATACAATAAATTCTGCTACGCCCGTTCCTTTTTTAGATAAATGCTTACAGTTGTCCCTTTTTGTACTTCGGAGGTGATAGTTACTGTTCCTCCATGTGCCTCAATAATATCTCTAGCAATAGCTGTGCCTAAGCCAGTGCCAGCCGTTTGCTCGGTATTTGTGCCTCGATAGTAACGTTCAAAAATATGCTCCAAATCCCCAGCAGCAATTCCTTTCCCAGTATCAGCAATTGTAATCGAATCCTCGTCAACCATTACTCGAACAGTTACATCTGGTGTATTATGAAGCAGCGCATTGTGTAAAAAATTGATAATCGCTCGACGCATAAAATGCTCGTCAATATAATATTCGATATTGTCAGAAGCGGCCTCAAAGTCAATATTCGCCAGCTCAAATTGTGGTGAATTTAAAGTATCAATAACAATCTCACGAACAAATGGTACAAGATTGACCTTATTAAATGTTAGTGGAAGCTGTTGATGTCTGAGTCGCATTGTTAAATTAAGATCATCCAATAACTCCTGCATATGCAATGCTTGTCTTTCAATAATTTTTGTATACTCGGCTTGTTCACTAGGTGTTAATGGACTATCATTTAAGAGTTCTGCATAGCCTCGAATGGAAGCGAGTGGTGTTTTCATATCATGTGATACATTACTAATCCATTCCTCACGCATCATTTCTAGCCTTTTTCTCTCCTGCTCATGGATAGCTAATTCTTGTGATACTTCATCTAAATTATCAAAAACAGGCTTATAGACCCCACTAGGTATTTTAATAGGGGTATACTTATGATTTTTTAAGTAATGAATACGTTCAATCATAGCATACAGTGGCTTTGTTAATGTACGACCAAAGAGCCAGCCTACTAATGCTGCGATCAATAAATCGACAATGATAATAAGAAGCCCAAATTTACTAATAAACTGTAGTGTGGACGAGCCAGAAATATGCATAATTAATCGAGAAATACCACTACCCTTAATGCCAATAAGATAACTTAGTTCATCCTTTGTTCCTACATAAACCGTTGTTTCCGCATCAAATTCTTTATATTTATACACTTGAATAATATCGATGGGTGCGTAGTGCGTAAGGGCATCATCTGGTGCAAAATAGTCTTCAAGCACCTGTCCATTTTTATCAAGCAATTGAATCCATGCATTTCGCTGATGCAATTCCTGAAGCCCTTCTTGATTAATGGTTGCTGCGTCACTATCAATATACTGCTGAAAATCACGAACAAACTGTTCCTCTGAATAGGAGGACACCTCATAATTATGAAGCTGTTGAAGCATAAAAAAGCCTATAAAAATAATGGAGTTAATGATAATAACAATAAAAACAATGGAAAGCACGGATAGAAGAAAACGAGCGGTGAGTTTCCATTTCATCCTTGTGCCTCTTTCGGTATAACCAATTTATAGCCAAGCCCCTTAACCGTTGTAATATATATAGGCTTTGAAGCATCCTGCTCAATTTTTTCGCGCAAACGTCGAATATGCACCATTACCGTATTATCAGAACCGAAAAAATCCTCGCCCCATACACGCTCAAATAGTGTTTCTTTACTTAAAATGCGATTCGGATTGCGCATAAAACATGCCATTAAGCCAATTTCCTTCGCTGTTAACTCCAATAAAATACCATCCTTCTGTACCTCGGTTGCATCGGCATTAAGCTGAAATGGTCCAACCTGAAGTGCCTTCTCAGAAATACTTGGCACAGCTTCTTGCATTTGATAACCAGCTCTTCGTAATTGTGCCTTAACGCGGTAGGCAACCTCTTTAGGACTAAAAGGCTTTGTAATATAATCGTCGCCACCAATAGCTAGCCCTACAATTTTATCAATTTCTTCCGCTTTAGCAGACATAAAGAGCACAGGTACATGTGATACCTCTCGAATTCGTCTACATAAATCATAGCCCTCACCATCTGGTAGCATCACATCAAGCAGCACAATATCAGGCTTTATTTGCTGAAAGCTTATCCAGGCATCCTGTATAGTGCCTGCTGTAGTAATTTGTTGATAGCCTTCTTTTTGAAGACTAACTTTTAGCAGATTGGCTAAATCAGCCTCATCCTCTACAATTAAAATAGTTGGCTCTTGCATATGCGCACACTCCTTTTTTTATTATTATAAATGAAATATGGAGGAAAGCGGTGGATAGAAGAGTGAAAGTGACGGATAGAAAGCTTAAAGTGGTGGATAGAACTCAAAAAGTGACGGATTGAGCCAAAAATCATCAAAAAATTTCTTGAGAAAGGAAACTTTTAGTGATATAAAAGCGTACAAAGAGTAATCATGAATTAGGAGGAATGAAGATGTTTAAAAAAATGGCAGCAGAAGCACTTGGACTTTCAGATATTGGAGTAGTTGTTCCAAAAGAGGATTATGATAAAACAGATGCAGATGATTTTATTTTGCATGAAATTGATGAGAAAATTTATTTTTTAATTAAAACAAAAGCAGATGAGTATTGCTTTACAAATCGCGCCATTATTCATGTAGATGGTGAAAGCGCAATGAGCAAAAAGCGCTTACTACGTCGCTATGATTATTCAATGTACACAATTACAGATGTTTTTCTCGAAACAGCAGGAACAATTGATCTTGATGTCGAAATTAAGTTTACAATAGGCAATACGCCATTATCCATTGATATTCATAAACGCTTTATTGACGAAATTAAAGATTTATATAAAGCATTGCATGCAATCAGCTATGAGCAAAAGCAAAATGCCTATAAGCTAGAGGTAGCAGAAAGAAGCCTAAATATCGCATCTTCATCTCTTGGGCGCATTGGCAATAACAATATTACACCAGCATCATCGTTCAAGGAAGTTACGCGCTTTGCAAATGATTGGATGATTGACCATAAAAGTAAATACAACAAAGAAGATTTCGCACATATTTTTAATTTATATATAAATAATTAATGAAAATAGCTCTCTGCATATTGTAGGGAGCATTTTTAACATATAGCTCTATACATAAAAATTCAAACGGGGAGTGTGAAGAAAAATGACAAGTGAGTGGCATGTACTAGAAAAAGAAGAACTAGAAGGTGATAATGCTGTTCATCAGCCACAAGCTGTGGAAACATTGTTTGTAAATGAGTTTATTAACGGTATTTTAGACCCCTCGCAACAAATGCTAGGACCTGTGAAAAATGGAGGAACCATCATTGCTAATACAACACCTGGATGCTGGGGGCCTATGCTAACACCAACTATTCGTGGTGGACATGAGGTGACAAAACCTGTTTTTGTAGAAGGTGCTGAGGTAGGAGATGCTATTGTTATTAGCATTAAATCTATACAGGTAACATCATTGGCAACCTCATCTGGTCATGATGAGGCAATCATAGAGCGATTTATTGGTGATCCATTTGTTTCTGTAAAATGCCCAGGCTGTGGTAGGCTGCATCCAAGCACAGTTATTAAAGGTATTGGAAGACAGGCAATTCGCTGTGCTACATGTGATACAGAAACAGCACCGTTTAAAATGACAAATGGCTATACAATGGCACTCGACCATAAGGGACATATTGGCGTGACTGTTGGGCGAGAGGGAGCACGACGCATTGCTCTTGATGCGAAAGGTTATATGAGAACACCTGAAAATTCGGTACAAAACCCTGTTGTTACATTAGCACCTAGCGATTTAGTCGGTGTGATGGCAAGAATGCGCCCATTTTTAGGTCAGCTTGGCACAACGCCTTCAAAGGCAATGCCTGATTCTCATAATGCAGGAGATTTTGGCTCGTCTTTAATTGGTGCACCACACGAATATGCCTTTACACAAGAAGAATTGGATAAACATCGTACAGACGGACATATGGATATTAGTAGAGTTCGCGAGGGGGCAACTATTATTTGTCCAGTAAAGGTTCCCGGCGGTGGTGTTTATATTGGTGATATGCATGCTATGCAGGGGGATGGTGAGATTGCAGGGCATACAACAGATGTAGCTGGGATTGTGCAGCTACAGGTGAGTGTCTTGAAAAAGGTGCCATTAGAAGGACCAATTTTATTGCCTAATGAAGAAGATTTACCTTATACAGCAAGACCTTTTACAAAAGAAGAAAAACGCCGTGCACGTGAACTAGCAGAGGAATTTGGCGTAAAACAGGTTGAGGAGGCATTTCCTGTATCTGTGGTAGGCTCAGGGAAGACGCTAAATGAGGCAACGGATAATGCAATCCAGCGAGCCGCTAAGCTATTCGATATGAGCGAGCCTGAAGTATTAAATCGTACAACTATTACAGGCTCTATTGAAATCGGTCGTCATCCAGGTGTTGTAACAGCAACATTACAAGTGCCAAAAGCAATATTGAAAAAGGTTCGTATATTAAAGACAGTGAAAAAGCAATACGATTAAAATTAAAGTATAGTAAATTTATCTGAATTTTAAAAATCACATTGAATTCTCTAGCTGTGTTGGTATAATAGTTTAAAAATTGAATGTTTATAGTAAGGTTGGTGACAAATGGCAGAATCTATTCATGTACAACACAAGCTAGAGAAAAAGAATACTATAAAGCCTTTTATTGCAAAAATGCGAGGGGGAGGACAAGCTCCTTCGCGTACAAACTTCGCTGATGCTTTTACAGGAGCACTAGGCGGCTTAATATGTATTTTTGTTTTATTATGGCTAACAAATTATACAAATGCACCATGGCTAATGGCATCGCTTGGTGGGAGCTGTGTGCTTGTTTTCGTTGTTTGGAATGCACCATTATCTCAGCCACGCAATATTATTGGCGGTCATGTTATTTCTGCATTTATTGGTTTATCGATGTATTCTTTACTAGGATCAAATATGCTGTCCATCAGCCTTGGTGTTGGATTAACGATATTTTTTATGGCATTTTTAGGTACAATTCATCCGCCAGCAGGTGCTAATCCCATTATTATTATTTTAGGCGGCTATAGCTGGGGCTATCTTATTATGCCTGTACTGATTGGTGCTGTTATTATCGTGCTTTTTGGGCTGTTAATTAATAATTTGCGAGATACAAGAAAATATCCACTATTTTGGTAATAAAGCTTTTCCATCTATAAAGTGCTTAACTTTATGGATGGATTTTTTCTGTTTGCAACTTATGTATATCATAATTTTTTCGCATATGTTAGAAAAGATTTGTTATATTGAAGAAAGATAAACATTATTTGTATTGGTTAAATTTGATGGGAGGCTCCAATTGTATGTTGTTGGACTGTGATGAACAATTATTCATGGCATATAAACAAAGTAGTCAAAAGGGTGCAGAAAAATTACTTGCTACATGGCTAAAGGAAACGCCTAGTCTACAGGAAAATCCTCAAATATTAGGTCATTCACTCTCACCGCAGCTATTTTTAGTAAATGAAGAAGCTGCTAAAAATATTGCCTTTTCCACAGCACGTAAATATTGGGGTCGTATATCCACAGAAATGCAATTATTGTTTGAGCAATATGGCTTTGATGCAAAATTTGTGAATGAACGACTTAATGCATTTTTTTATACACAAAAAGGAAAAGAAACATTTTTTGAGCAGCTTTTTGCCCAGCATACTATAGATTTAGAACGAGTGATTTGGCTTATTTTTGGGAAACGCCTGCAAATAACGATGCCAGTGAATGAACTACAAACGATGTTTTTATATAAATTTCAGGATAAATATTTAGTGCATATGATGTACCAAGAAGATGCACCGTTCTGGCATTGGCTTTTTGCAAAAAAAGTTTATTCACTACTTATCCACAGACCTTTAGAACAATTCACATTTCTTTATGAAATAATGGGTCATTTTGAGCAATCTATTAAAGAAAATTGTGAACATGTGGATAACTTTGTGAATAACTATAAAGTGATACTGGATAAGTGTATAACCTATGTGGATAAGCATAATCCCTCTTGTTTAGTGAAAAAACAGCTACGACTGTATCAAATTGTAACCCATTATTGCTTAACAGAAGGGGATTTTGATAGGGTGAAAGCGTTAATTACTTCTTTTGAAATGGATTGGCGCTACTCGATGTATGCATTAACGGAGAAGGAAAAGGTATTAATTGCTTATATTTTATTGCATATTGCAAATAAAGAACAGCAAAGTGCGGCTGTTATACGCTATGGTGAGTATTTATTAGAGGATGAGCGCTTAAATAATTATGCGGTAGAAATATTATTGGAGTATAAGGAGCTGTTGCCGAATCGTAAGCCAACTCCACCTGCTATTATTAAAAATTATCAGCTTAATTATTTAGAAAATCTATATGCAGTATTACTTGATCATTATATAAAAATGGGACGTTATGAAGATGGCTTACTGCTGTTAAAGGAGCATGTATTAGCATCCAATAAAAAAATTCATGCTTCATTAGTACAAAAAAATTATAGTAAAGAGCAATTTATTACCATCGAGGCATATGTGCAGCAGGATATTGCTTTACATGTGAATAACTCGCTACAACATATTGGCTTATCTGTGGAGGAATGGCGGCAACATTATCGTCACAAGGAAGCACCCTATTATGCTGTTGCACAAAGCGCATCATTACATATGCTAAATATTTTACGTATATTGTTTGTTACGGAGCATTTTGAGCTTTTTGAAAAATTAATGGAAATTTATAAAAAATATTTGCTGATTGATGATCACTTTGAAAATCTTCGTTTATTTATTAGTGCATATGTTGAATAGCAAAAGGGTCATCGAGATTTTTCGATAGCCCTTTGCTATGTTATTCTAAAACGCCCTTTTCTGTTAAAGCTTTAATTTGCTCGTCATTATAGCCTAAAGCATGTAGCACTTCTTCATTATGTTCACCAAGCTTAGCACCAACATGTTTATATTCAGGACGTGCGCTACTAAATTTAAAGGGAGAAGCAATTTGTTTTTGCGTTGTTCCATCGTGCTTTGGAATATCTATGATCATTTCCCTAGCCTTGAACTGTGGATGCTCACATGCCTCTGGAAATGTCAGGACAGGCTCTACACACCCTTCAAAGTCCTCATTAAAAACCTCTAGCCATTCATCATATGTCTTGGACAAGAATGCATCCTGTACGGCCTCTTTAAAACGAATTTGTGTATAGTAGGAATCATTAAAAGTATTATCAATGAGCTCAGGAATATCAAGTGCTTCACAGAGTAGCTTTCGAAATTGAGGCTCTAAGCTACCAACAGAGAAAAAGCGACCATCCTTTGTTTTGTAAAAATCATAGTAGCTGCCACCATTTAAAATTTCTTGCTCAGGCTGTGGTACACGCCCACCACCAATATAGGCAGCCCCATACATGGCATTTAATGAAAAAACAGCATCCGTCATACTAATATCAACAAATTGACCTTCACCTGTTTTTTCACGATGAAGTGCAGCCGCGAGCACACCGATGGCAGCATGCATTGTGCCACCTGCAATATCTGCTAGCTGAAGCCCCATGGAAACAGGTTTTTTATCCTTATGACGTGAATAATCTAGCAATCCTGATAATGATAGATAATTATTATCATGTCCCGGTCGGTGGCTATATGGACCTGTTTGTCCATAGCCTGTAATTGCACAATAAATAACTTTTGGATTGATTTCTTTTAGTGCTTCATAGCCGATTCCTAGTCGTTGCATAACTCCTGGTCGAAAACCTTCAATAATAATGTCATACTCTTGTACAAGCGAGTTTACAATTTCTATCGCTTCTGGTGATTTTAAATTTAAAGTAATGGATTTTTTGGATCGATTTAAGTGTTGATGGATATACGCCTCATGATCATTATCATAGGGAGGCATAATACGCATTAAATCAACACGCTTTGAAGATTCAACATGAATAACATCCGCTCCTAAATCAGCAAATATCATTGTTGCCATTGGTCCTGGTAGTAATGCAGAAAAATCGAGAATTTTTAACCCCTTTAAAATACCCAAATCTTTCAACCCCTTTTTGTGTAGGCTACAGACTATCCATAGGATGACAGCGTAGCGCTTTTCCCATCATGTGCATTGTTATAAAAATGTATCGCTAAATCTGTAATAATACAGTTAGTTTTTATTTAATCAGTATTATAACAGATTGCTGCGTAACTTGCCTATGTTATTTTTTATTATAAAATAAACAATCTAAATTTTATATATCAGAATAGCAAAAAGAGTAGAAAAATTTAGAATTTAGACACCTTAGCAAAATTCAAATAAATAAAAAACATTTTTTTGAAAATTCAGTTGTATGAGTGCTTTTAAATAGAAGAATGATCATAAAGTTTTTTCTAAAATATTTTAATGAATGTTTAGCAAATGTCCATATGATTTGTACCTTTTGGTTGATACAATTTTAAGGATATATTGCATGTTACTTTGTAGTAAACTATTATACATGTTGGAGAATTCCAACTTTTCTAATAATAAGTTTTTATTTGTTATAAATGACATTTTGTTAAGATACATTTGAAAAATAATACAGGAGGTAATTAGTACGCATGCATCGGTTGAAATTAAAGCATTTAATTATGGGGGTAGCGCTAGCAGCATTCTTCTTCACATGCATTGGAAGTATTTGGAGCGGATATAGAATGAATGTTGATTCGATAAAGGAAAATGCACTCGAAACAAATCGGGTTTATGCTCAGAAATTGGCATCAACCGCAGATGACTATCTCAATGAAGCCTTTCAAATACTGGGTTATAGTGCCAAACAAATAAGTACAAGGATGGATGATGAACAAGTATTATATCAGGAAACAGATCGATTAAAATTGCAAAATCAAATGTTCAACTCTGTAGTCATTACAGATGCGGAGGGGCTTGTATTGGCTATATCACCACCGTCAGTTGATATTAAGGGAGAGGTGTTAACATCTGTCGGTGCTAAAGAAGCGTTAGCAAAAAAGTCACCAACTATTTCTAAACCCTATGAGGCGATCACAGGACGTCTCATTATTTTTATGTCCTATCCTATTTTCTCAGAATCTAATGAGTATTTAGGTATGGTAGCAGGCTCCATTTATTTAAAGGAACCAAATGTTTTTAAAACATTACTAGGAGAACATTACAGCAAGGATGGCTCTTATGTATATGTAGTGGATGCGGATGGACGCATCATCTATCACCAAGACCCAACGCGTATTAATGATGTTGTGACAAAAAATAAAGTAGTGCAAGCTGTAATGGCTGGAAAAAATGGTGAACAACTAGTAGAGAATACAAAAGGCGTAAAAATGCTTGCTGGCTACAGCTCAGTAACCTCTGCAGGCTGGGGAGTTGTTTCTCAAAGACCTTTACAGGTAGCACTAGCTCCTTCATTTGATCGCGTGGAGGAGTTTATTGTAAAATCTATACCGCTTATGATTATTTCGATTATTATTGTACTTTGGGCAGCCGCGCGTATTGCCAATCCACTACAGCAATTAGCGACATTAACAGAGGAAAGCTTAAATACAAAAAATATAGAAAGATTAGAATCAGTAAATGGTTGGTATTACGAGGCTAATTTTTTAAAGAGTGTGCTAATACGGAGCTTATCTTTTTTACAGGGACAGATTACATTTTTTAAAGATCAGTCGACAATTGATCCACTAACAGGTGTTACGAATCGGCGTACGATGGATGCCTTGCTTGCGGAGTGGCTAGCAAAGAAAATACCACATGCCATTATTTTGCTGGATTTAGACCACTTTAAAAATGTGAATGATACATATGGTCATGCAGTAGGTGATAAAGTATTGCAATTTTTAGCGAAACATATGGAATCAGTAGTACGTGAGGGAGATGTTTGCTGTCGCTATGGTGGTGAAGAATTTATAATACTTCTGCCAAAAACAACAGCACAGGAGGCAGAACAAATAGCAGAGCAGCTACGGATAAGATTAGCTCAAACAGATAGCCCATGTGGCAGACCTGTAACATTATCCGCAGGTGTTGCTGTTTACCCAGAAATGGCTCAAACAGCTGAGGCATTATTAGAGGCTGCTGATGGTGCATTATACCGTGCAAAGCAGGCTGGACGCAATCAAGTAAAGGTGGCTGAGCTAAAAAATTTATCGTAAAAAAAGCTTATTTCTCTAAATTTTGGGGTAAATGATTAATGTAAACCTCATTTGGGCAAGCTATTTTTGAGTCATCCGCCATATGACTTCTAAGCCATGTTCAAATGATATGTAACTCAGGCAACACCTTATGCTCGACTTGACGGTATGTAAGGTTATCCCCCTTTCCCTTACAACATAGCAAGTGTAGCGAGATGTATGCCTATATATCGTGAAAGCCAAGAAGCACCGATGCTTCTTGGCTTTTTTATTGTGTTTATTTGAATTTACACTTTATTTGATTTTCTTGTATTTATCTATGAAGGTTCGCTAGCTATTGGTCGATATAAAGAGTATGGAAAAATGATATTTGTACGTATCACGATACATAAGTGAAAGGAAGAGTGAGATGGATAAAACTAAAATCCAAAAAGTAAATAAAGCCTTGATCGCTACAGTATTTGCTACAAGTGGAATTGCCGTTGTTGTGCCTCCATCGCACAAAGCGGAAGCGGCAACATCACCCTTTAAGGATATTGACCAATACTCAGATCATTATAACGATATATTAAAATTACATTCGCAAGGTGTTATTAACGGTTTTTCAGATAACACATTCCGACCAGATTTGAATGTAACACGTGGGCAGGCAGCAAAAATGCTAGTAGCTGCGTTGAAATTAGATACAAAAAATGTGCAGGATCCTTACTATAAGGACGTACCTAAAAGCAGCGAATATTATCGAGCTGTTGCAGCATTACAAGATGCAGGTATTATGTCTGGTTATTCAAATGGCACATTTATGCCAAATGAAGTTATGACACGTGGTGAGCTAGCTAAAATTATCGTATTAGCCTTTAATTTAGAGGTATCTCCTACGTATAATCATATATTCAAAGATGTTGATAGCAACTCTAGCAATGCTGTTTATATTCAAACATTAATTGATTTGGATATTACGGAGGGAACAACACCTGTTACATTTGCTCCATTTGAGCCTGTAACACGTGGACAATTTGCATCTTTTGTTGTTGGTGCACAAGAGAAAAAGAGTAATGAAACATCTTTTAAAATTACCAAAGTTGATGATGATGCTATTTATATCAATGGAGATGCCTATACAGTTTCAGACAGCCTTACGCATATTTTCAACGAAGATAATGCGGCTGTTTTAAAAGGCGCACTTATTGAGGGGGAGCTTTCAGGAAAAAGACTTCGCTCCGTGTCAAAATTAACATTAAATGCAAGTGGCACAAGCTCGGATTTCCTTGAACTGGATGGTGACTATGGTTCCCTTGGAGCAACTATCGTTGTAAATGGTAACTATATCGAATTTTCAAATATTACACTAACAGGGACAATGTTTGTTAATGAAACAGTACGCCCGCCATTACGTCTAGGTACACCATATAGTCAGTCATTAACAACAGGACGTGTGGCAAGCTTAAATACTTCCTTTATCAATTGGTCTAATCCTGATAATGAGGAAGAGAATTCATCTACTAACAATTCAACAAATGATTTGCAAAATTGGACAAAGCCAAATCCAGATAATAATCCGCCTTTTGTAAACTGGTCAAAAGAAAAGCAGGAAATGAAAAATGTTGATAAGCATCTAGTGTTTTATAATAGCACGGTTGCGCGTTTAGTCGTATCACAATCCAATACGAAAATCGAAACTGATACAAAGCTACCACGTATAGATATTACTGGAAATGTCCGAGAGTTTGAGATTCAAGGCGATATTGGTACATTAAATCTTAATACAAAAACGAAGCTTACAATTTATGGCGAAGGCAATATCGATTGGATTAATTACAATAGTTCTACTGACCTTGAGCTATATATTGATGGGCGGATTGGTACATTATATGTTGATAATAAATATGGCAAGATTGATATTGGCGACTACACATATATAGATAAAGTTATTATTCCTAAAGATGAAACACCAAACAATATCTTTGATGACTTCCTTGAGGATAAAGATAACGTAGGGAGTATTACAGACCCAGATGGCAAGCCGATTGATAAAGATGATATTGATAATCAGCAGCCTGATGATAAAACAAAGCCTACTGTCAGCATTACAGCGCTGGAAGTACTAAATGGCAGTGAAATTGAAGTGAGATTCAATTCAAATGAGGTAGGCACATACTACTATATTGTGCGTGAAGCGGATGCAGATGCACCAACAAGACGAGAAATGATTGATCGTCTTTCTAATCAAAATGTAGCACATGGCACAGGTGCGGCCGTGAACGGTACAAATACGATTAGAGTTTCCAATCTTGGTGAGAAAAAAGAATATGAGATTTATATTTTAGTTGTAGATGGAGCGAAGAATGCGTCGGATATTGTGTCACAATCGTTCCAAATGAAGGATGCCTCACCGCCAGTTGTAAGATCACTCCAAGTAACACCTTTACATGGAGGCACACGTGCAGAATTTAGATTTACAGCAAGCGAGCCTGGGGATTACTACTACTATGTACGCCCACAAACAACAGCACCAGACCCAACAACAGAAGATATTATTGCCAACCCAACAGGCAGTGGCAATGCAAGAGCTGGTGAGTTAGGTATTGAAGGAATGCTAACAGGCTTAGAGGCTGAAACAACGTATCAGCTATATGTTGTGATGAGGGATGTTTCAGGCAACTTATCAGTAGACCCTCCAGCCGCGCGAGAATTTACAACGTCAGAGCTTGATCTTGTTCATCCATATGTAGAGGCAGGTCAGTTAGTAAGAAGAAACAATAATCAGTTTGAGCTAACTGTAAGCGAGGCACTAGACCCAGAAAGTGCTAATGATATTAATAATTATTTATTAACAGGTACGGTTATTGTCAATGTATCTGGAGAAAGAGGAATTAAACCATCTGCTGTTGAATACACGCCAGGTAGTCGAAGAGTATTGTTAACAATTCCATCTGACACAGGGTTTGTTAATGGCGATACATTGCGTGTAACAGTATTGCCTGATGTGAAAGACTTGGCAGACAATGCATTTGAAAATATAAATACTGTACAGCCGGGCGACCCAGTGCGTAACTATGCAGAATATAAGCATGCGGACACAGTAATGCCTGTTATAACAATTGAAAATGTTATCAATAGGGCTGATGAATCGGATGGATTTAGACGAGCAGAGGTTGAATTCAGACCAAATAAGGCTGGAACATACTACTATATGATTTTACCGAATGTAGTGGTAGATAATGGTGAAACAAAAACATTACAGCAATACTTAACAGATCACGAAATTACAGAGCGTGATTTTATTAATGAATTTAGTAGTACAGATAGATCAAATAAATTCCAAATAGATGGCGAGAATATTTATGTGACAAGCGGCACAGGTACAGCCGATTTAGAAACAGCTACACAAAGATTCCCTGTATCTGTAGCACAAAATGCCTTAAATCCATTTAATAATTACTCTGTTTATATGATATTAAGAGATCGTGGTGGTGAGCTTTCTCGAATTGCAGGTCCAAGAGAAGTATTTAATGATGTGAAAGCACCACTTATCCGAGGCTTGGAAATTAAGCCAATGGAAAATAATGATACAAAAGCAACCATTAGCTTTGAAACAAATGAAACAGCAAAGGTGCATTACTGGTTTGTTGAAAAGAAAATTCAGGATGCAGATGGGAATTGGATTGACAATCCAGATGCGAACTTAAGTGTTCCAGCAAATGAACAACGTTTAGAAGCTGAATTAAAACGTAGACCATCCGTTGAAAAAATAGGAAGCGGTCTTTCTGGAACAGTAGAGGCAAGAGGTGTAACATTAAAGCCTCATACAGACTATGTTGTGTATGTTGGAGCTGAAGACACATACGGTAACTTTACGATTTACCGAGCAAATAGTGACTATAATGACCATAATCGAACAGCAGCGGGCTTAATGAAGCAAGATTTCTATTCAGATGGTACGCCACCGAAAATCGGTATGAGGTCACCAATGGATAATCGGGATTATCCTGGATTAATTTACCGTAATAGTGATAATACCTTTACCATTACATTTAGCGAAACAATTATACGTGAGGCAGATGGTAAATCTAAATTGGTAACAACAGGAGATACAGTTGCTCTTGATTTAGCAGATATTCTAACAATTACTACAAAAGATGCAAATGGCAACGATGTGGATGTAACGAACCAATATGAACCTGTCCGTTATACAGTAGGCACGAATACAACAAGGGACAGTCAGCTTATTATTCAGCCGATAGCACCGAATACTGGAAATCAAACAATTACGGTGACAATGAATGATGATACAACAGAGGTAAGAGACTTTGTTATTCAAGGCTATGAGGGACATAGGTTTGTGAATGCTGCTCAATATCTATACCGTACACTGGATGCAACATTTATGGAAATTCAGCTTAGTGATTTGAATACAACTAATGACCATAGAAAAGTTCAAGCGACATTTGACTTGTTAGGAGCAGAGGAACAAATTTATGAGAATGGTGAGTTATTGAAATACTACTATCTATCTGATACAGCAGGAACAACAGAATCTGTTATTCAGAATCGAACAGCAGCACAAGTTATTCAGACAGTTAATGACGGTACAAATAGTTCATTAGCAAAAGGAACAGGAACAGTAGCAACTAATGTAGCACGTATTACGGTAGAATTTACGCACCCAGCTAAATTCTTCACAGGTGACTATGTAACGATTGTCTTAGAAGATAAATATGGTAATTTCCATAAATTCTATGCAAAGGTTGGTTACCGCAATCCTATCCTTGATACACCATAAATACCCAAAACCAAGTAGGCTTACACAGACCTACTTGGTTTTTAATTTTTAGGCTACTAGGTATATAAGAACCGAGGAATTCAACCAAGCATACTAGAAAGAATAGTAACATGGTCCTCCTCGTTGAACTTTGTATATTGAGTGTAAACATTCTTATCACCTAAGCATTTCATTTACGCTAATTGTTAGGGGACGGTTAATAGGATGTTCTCCTTTAATGATATTAGAGTTGTCATTATATCTGTCATGCTTGCTGTTTTTATGTAACATATCATCCCTCATCTGACTAAATAAGTATGGTTGGTTTGTACAGCAGGGGGGCTTTCCAAATATCTCTATAACGGTTTGCAGCGGACACATTATTTTTTCTCGGATTTTATAATGTGTTAGCCAATCCTCTGCATGTTGTTGGATCAGGTTGAAAAACTAATAAACAATAAATAATAAAAACATATCGCTTTCCTATCAAGTAAATAGGGAAGCGATATGTTTAAGAATAGATGTATGCAGTTTAGTTGTATTTAATTAGGAATGCACCTGAAGTAGGAGTTTGAATAAAGTGACGCAGACCATCCGTTGTAAACTCAAATGGAGCTGAATCGTCGGAACCATTTACACGAGTAATCATTGCATTTCGTCGTAGCCCCTCTATAATAATTTCCATATTGGCATCAAATTCTACAGGCTTGTTATTTAATGTAGCTGTAAGTGTAATACGATTGCCTCTTTTCATTACCTGAATATCCATCACACCCTCATCCTCATTAATAAGTGTGTAGAGCGGTGGAATAATAATGGTCATTTTATTTTTCGTTGTTAAAATAAAACGCTCTGTATCCACCTCAGCTGCTGAAACATTAATTTTAGCTTTATACGTATTTTTGCTTTTAGTCATTGCTGTGATTTTACCTGGAACGGCTGCGCTAATTGATGACTCAGGGATTTTTGGAATATTCTCCTTTGTCGGCAATGTATATTCTCCTTGGACAAAATCTACTAATGTCCAAACATTTGGTACAAGTTGCTGCTGGACAGGTGTTAAGGCTTCAAAGGCTGTCTTTACTTTTTGTACGTCCTGCACAGTGGATGTTTTTGGCGATAAAGCAGCAATGGCATTTTCTACTTCCTTGGCCGCAGCCTTATCCTTTACTACAAGCTGCTCTGCATCTAGCAACAATTGCTCAATGCCAGTAGGTAAAGAGGCATTGGAAAACTTACGCAGGGCATTCAGCTCAGCTCTAGCATCAGCTACATCCTTATGAAATGAGAGTCGAGATGAATTCAGTAACTGAATTTTATGAACGACCTTAGAGATAGTTGTGTTTGGTGCAATATAGGATGTTAATATTTTTCTGGCAGCTTCACTGACAAAGGATTTTTGTGCAGCATTCAACCTGTTATACCAATCTCTTGTTTCTATTACATTGGAGTAATAATTAATAGATGAAGAATCTACAGAAGCTAGCTTTTCTTCAATTTGAGCAGCAAGTCTACGATAATCCCCTCTTGTCTGCTGATGTGCTGACAATGTGGAATAGTTTGTGACATATTGTTTTTCTATTTCTGTTAAAGCATTATAAGCCTTTAACGCTGCCTCTAAATTGGTCTGGAAAGTGGCTGTTGTATTATTAATATTGTTAATAAGCTGTATAGTATTCGATACATTCGCATTGTAATAATTATTGGCTATGTAAGTTGCTGCTGTATGTTCTGTCACTTCAGTTGCTAATGCTGGTGCATTATAAAGAAGTGAAGGAACAGCAACCAAAGACAGCAAGGCCAATCTTTTTTTGTTTTTCATATGATAAGATGCCCCCTATTTTTATGATAGATAGTCGATGAAACGGAAATTCGCCCAATATATGGTGTTACATTAATTTTAGCATAGCCTAGAATTTTTTTATGCATTTTTTGAATGAATAGGTAGAATGGTTATAATTTCTTTGTTTGAGTTTCACAACTTCAGTACCTATAAAAAAGGCAAGATGGATAAAGTTAATGAGTAAAACAGGTAATGTTAAGCAGCATTACCTGTTTTTTATATTCCAGTGCTTATGTAGCAGTTAAGTAAGAATGAACATTTTTGAGCAATAATCAATGTAGATATTTTGTAGAGGTTGCTCTTCTAGCACTGGGCATTTAAAGAAATTGAAGAGGCAGCCACTACACATTCTTATTATATCGCTGAGGATGGTAACGAGCAGCTAGCATAATAAGTAAGAAACAAAACAGGCAAGGAGCAGCCCTTCGCCTGTTTTGTTATTAATTGTTTAGAAGTTGGTGAGGTTATGTATGTTAGTGTATAAACATGATTATTGTGAGAAACACAGCGTACAAGTATCAAGAATGACTAGGTATTCCAATGCCTAGTCATTTTTCTGTTGTATTAGGCTTGTTCAGAACTTGTTTAGCCCTTTGACGTAAGCTAGAAGTAACGTATTTTTCTTAAGAAATAGTAAAGAATTGCGGATGTTTTTAATGCAAAAATGTCAACGATGATTTGAGGGGATGGGATACAATGGTGGTATGGCGTCAATATTTAGTTCCCGAAGCACAGGCAGCTAAAGTAACTTATGGTAAACAAAATACAAAGAAATATATTATTATTCATGAAACAGATAATGAAAAATTAGGAGCCGATGCAGACGCCTATGCTCGCTTACAGTTTAATGGTATCAATCGAGAGGCTAGTTGGCATTTAACGGTGGACGATAAAGAGGCTGTTCAGTCATTCGAATTTGACCATGCCTGTGGAGGGGCAGGATCGGCTAAAGGAAATTTACAAGGCATTCAAATTACAATATGCGTAAATTCGGATGGCAACTATTTGCAAGCTCTTCATAATACAGCTGAGGTTGTTGCTAGAATTATGAAGGAAGAAAATATTCCGATTGAGAATGTAGTTCAGCATCATTACTTTAACGGAAAAAATTGTCCCAGAAAAATGCGAGAAGGGCAAGTTAATTGGTTGCAATTTATTTCATGGGTCAAAAATGCACCGGTAGGAACTGTGCGAAAAAGAAAAGTATTAGAAGATATAAAGCCATATTATGTTGTAACAGGTACATATGAAACGCGACAGGCTGCTGAAAATGCACATGATGTATTGACATATCGCTTTGGCTGGGGTGTATATATTGAGCAGATTAGCGGTAAGTGGAGGTTGAAAACAGAGGCGTTTCAAAGTAAGGCTGAAGCGAAGATAGCTGAGAAAAAAATAAAGGCTGCCCAGCTTTCAAAAATAACAAATGTCATTGCTGAATAGTGTATTGTTTAGAATTTGTTTAGAACGCTGTGATAAGCTATTCTATGTAATCTTGTCAATGTCTTAAACCTTAAACAAACCAAAAAAGACCAGGCTTCTTTATTGTAAGCTTGGTCTTTTTTGACTTTATTTTCTATTAATTTTTAGGAATGGAAAAGGAAATTATTGTGCCTTGACCAATCACACTATTTATTGTTAGTGTGACCCCAAATAACTGCTTTAGACGCTGCTCCGTATTGACAAGACCAACACTTGATTTCTTTTTAGAGCCGTTATGCTCAAAGCCAACGCCATTATCCGATATAGCTATTGTAAAATACTTCTCCCCCTCTTTAATAGAAATCGTGATAGTGCCGCCTTCTCGCTGTTGTAAAATACCGTGTTGGATAGCATTTTCAACAAGCGTTTGTATAGTTAGAGGAGGAACAAATAACTTGATATGCTGAGGAATATCCCATATTACTTGTATTTTATCAACAAAGCGAATTTGCTCGATAGCAAGATAGGCACGAACAAGCTTTAATTCATAGTCAATTGGCACGATTAAATCAGCATTTTTAAAATCGAAGCTCATTTGTAAATAATCACTAAAGGCAAGCAATAATTCCTCCATTTTTTCATCATCTATACCATGTAACGAAATAATAGAGTTTAGAGTATTGAAGAAAAAATGAGGCTGTATTTGTGCTTGAAGCCACGCAGCCTCAATACGAAGCCGTTCCTCGCTAGACTGTTTCATTTGAATAAGTGCCTGCACGCGTGATTTTAACTCCATATATTCCATTGGCTTCTTAACATAGTCATTTGCTCCACTTGAGAAGGCAGTTCGGATATCCTCGCTTTGCTGTCGAGCTGTTAAGAATAGTATTGGTAGCTCTGCAATAGAGAATTTTCCACGAATATGCTCAGCCAGCTCATAGCCAGACATATGCGGCATCATAATATCCGAAATGACTAAGTCAAAACTATTTTCTTGAAGTTTTTCAAGTGCCTCAGCTCCACTTAACGCTGTTTCGATTTCAAACGGCTCTGTCGAAAATGCATTTACAAGTATTTGCAGATTGACAGCATCATCATCAACGATAAGAACTCGTGAACGGCTTGTTACTAATGAATTTTTATCATCAGTAGAAGCTGCAATGCCGGGTTCCACCGAGAAATCATCTACTAATGGAGCATACTTGAATAATGCTGTATCCTGCATTGTATTAGATGTGTCACCTGTTATGTTGTGCGTTTTAGCAATTGGTAATGAAAAAGTAAAAGTTGACCCTTTGCCAATAGTAGACTGCACTGACATTGTACCGCCATGTAAGGATATAAGCTCCTGACAAATACTTAAGCCTAGTCCAAGCCCACCACTAATAGCTGCCATTGTGGAATCAGCCTGCTCATAAGGCTCATAAATTCTTTTTTGCATATCTTCGTCAATGCCAGCTCCAGTATCTATTACTGATATATACAATTTCTTACCTTTTACTTCAGCCTCAATACTAATGGAGCCCTGTTCAGTAAATTTAATCGCGTTATGAATTAGGTTAGAAAAAATTTGAATAATTCGTGTTTCATCTGCTAAGACAAGGGGAGAATCTTTTGGTATACGCACAATAAGCTCAATAGGCTTGCCCTTTAGCATAAAACGAAACATATTGCAGACACCACTGGCGATTGTATACGTATTTAATGGCTTAGGCTGTAATCGTAGTGTTTTTTCTTTTAATTTCACTAAATCTAATAAATCATCCAGCATAGAGGTCATATGGTTACCAATTCTTACGAGTAGGCGTAAATCCTCTTGGTCTTGCTGAGCGGAGGATTGATTTTGCTTGGCTAACAGTGTTTGAGCAATACTCATCATGCCATGCAGTGGGTTGCGTAGTTCATGAGAGGTATTTGCTAAAAAATCATCCTTTGTATGAATTTCTTTTTGTAATTTTACAGAAAGCTCTTCCGTTTGGATGGTTGTTTGGAAATAACGTGTAAACCAAAATGCTGATAAAGCAGTAATGCCGATTAGCAAATCAAAGGGATAATGACTATAAGGTAATATTTTATTTTGTTTTAAAGAGAAAAATAATGAATTTGTTGCTACAGCTGTTCCAGTTAATAATAAAAAGATTACACCTTTTTGCCCTTTAATAGCTATATTCAACATGAAAATAGTTATAATAATAGGGGAGATAATAAAAAGTATGATAAATATAATTTTTGTTTTAAGAATAATTTCAATGGGCGCTGTTAAAATAAATAATAGATAGGCAGCACAGATCAATGGGACAATTGTCAATATTTTGGGCTTAGCATATTTCTTCATCAATTCACGTAGAAATAGTACAAAGAACAACATATTGTTGATGTATGAAAAATAAAACAGCCTATTTGCCCAAATCCAATTAATCGGTATATAGTTATATAAAACTTTATTGCTGGAAACGAGTACTGTAACACATGTAGAAATAAGAATCATTGCAAAGTAAAGAAGTGATTTATCTCGAATACCTATAGCCCATATTAAAATTGTAAAGAGTAAATAAAAGGCGAAAATTAAGCAAACAGCCAATTGAGTTGTGATAGAAAAGTAGGCAGCCTGTTTCATTGAGTGCAAGTCACCAAAAATTATTTCACGGCTAAAACCACCTTGTACATAATGATTTACTTGAACACCCTGAATAATGATTTCGCTTTCATTTGTATTTAGCGTAAAATAATGCGTAATAGGTCTACCTATGGGAGAGGTGGACCTATTATCTAGGGTCAGGCTTCCAAGTCCTCCAATTAATTGACCATTTACATAAAGTTCATAAGGAGCTAAGCCTTCAGGTACTGTGATACCATACATCTGAGGAGAAGCATGTTCCTTTAAAATTTTTAAACGATAAGAGCCATAACGAACTTCATCGTTATGCTGAAAATATGCATCCCAAGCTTCAGGCTGATTTGTATAAACTTTTTGTTGCCCTAAAGGTTTGGTGCTTTCTGAAAAAAGCAGGGTGTTGGGATAGAGCTCCCACTCTTTTTGTAACCTAACTTTAAAATTATGGCTGGTATCTATGCCTGTTAAATCGACCACCCCTTGTTGAGCATCGACTCCTTCTGAAATATTGGTGAAATCCATCCAAGTAAATCGAAGCGTGGTAAGGAAGCAAAAAAATAATCCAGAAATTATTAATATTTTTAGTTTTTTGTTTTTCATCATAGCAATATTTTCGACGGATAACGCTAGTTCACCTTCTAAAGTAGTAGCTTCTCTATCAAGTTTTCTAAAAAGTAAACGATAATAATATAAGGAATAAGGCTAAAGGGGGGATACGTATGAGAATCGTGCTAGTAGATGATGAACATTTGCCATTAGCGAGATTAAGAGCCTTACTTGAGAAAAGTAATGTTCCTGGAATTGAGATCGTTGGCGAGTATACTGATTCTCTGAAGGTATTGAATGATATTGAAACGCTACAACCGAATGTTGTATTTTTGGATATAGTAATGCCTGGTATGGACGGTTTAGCATTAGGCGAAAAAATTCAAGAATTATTACCCCATGTGGAAATTGTTTTTACTACTGGGTTTGATCAGTATGCGATTGATGCATTTAATTTGCATGCGATTGATTATTTATTAAAGCCTATACAAAATTCACGTTTAGAAAAAACGTTGGAACGACTTGATAAAGTTACAAGTAAAAGCGACAAGACTATCACAAAGCATACAATGCTTAAGCTTTTTGGAGGACTTTATGTTGTGTCACCAGACGGTCAGACACAGCTTATGAAATGGCGAACATCCAAGGCGAAGGAATTATTTTCTTATATGCTTAATCATCGTGATGAGGTGATTTATCGTGATACTATTTTAGAGCTATTTTGGCCAGAATATGATATCGATAAAGCATCGAAACAGCTCTATACAGCGATTTATACAATACGTAAAACATTAAAAAACTATGGGCTAGGTGGTATACAAATTTCAAGTCCTTTGCTACATTCTGGTTATAGATTACTAGTTGAAAATACGGTGATTGATGTTGAACAATGGCTACTTCGTCTAAAAGCATTGCCTCCTTTACAGCGAACAACAGTAGAGGAACACGAGCAAGTTTTCCAAATGTATACGGGTGATTATTTAGGAGATTGTGATTATCTATGGGCTGAGAGTGAAAGGGAGCGTCTAAGACGACTGCTGCTACATCATACTTCCCAATTAACTGAATTTTATATTAAAAATGAAAATTATATTGCTGCTGTGAAAGTGCAGGAAAAAGTGAAAGCACTCTGTCCAGATGAAGAGGAAACGTATCTTACTTTAATGAAGCTATACGAATTACTGGATAATGTAGCTGCTGTAGAGGAGCAATATTTACTATTAAAGAGAATGCTTCAAGAGCATTTGGCGGTAGAGCCAAATGAGGAAATTGAAAGCTGGTATCAAAGCTGGAAGCAAATTAATAATCTATCACGTATAGATGCCTTTAGTTAGGAAAATGCCAAAGCGCTGTTAAATCAGTGCTTCGGCATTTTTTTGTGGCTGAAGCATCTTTTGCGATACTATCTGTCACATTTATTACCTTAAAGTAAGCCATAAGTCCCTCTATTTATCGGATAAATCTTTACAATAATATCAGTAATTTTTTACTATATTCAATAAATAATTTATTGTGATATAGATAGGTATCCTTTATTATTAATGTAAAAGTGAGGTGCTAGAGATGAAAAAATCTAGAGGTATTGCTTTAAAATTATCCTCTCTTATAATAGGACTATTTCTAGTGCTATTTATAACCTATACCGTTATAACTGGAGCTATGATAAAAAATCAAAGTATGAAAGATTCAGAGCATGGAGCGTTGGAAACGGCTGAATCTTCAGTAGCTATTATGAGCGAGCGTTTTAAAAAAGTGAATACGACATTGCTAACAACAAAACGCATGGTCGAAAGTATGGGAAAAAATGGTGCGTTATCTGCAAAAGCTATTCTAGATATAATGGAAGGTAATTTAACTAATAACGATGATTTAGTAGGTGTAGGTGCTATTTTTGAGCAGGGTTCTATTACGTTTGAGCCGTCTGAAGCCGCTACATTAGTAGATTCAAAGCAGCGTTTCAGCCCTTATTTAAGTAAAAATAATAGTGATATTACGGCTGCTTTAATTGAAGGAGCTGATGATAAAAGTGTTGCCGATTGGTATTGGATTCCAAAAGAGGAGAAGCGAGCGGTTTTAACGGAGCCCTATAACTATAATGTAAACGGACAAACTGTATTAATGACAACTATTTCAGTGCCATTAGTCAATGCTTCAGGGACGTTTTTTGGCGTATTGACAGCTGATATGTCCATTGACTTCTTAAATGGGTTAACAGAATCCATTGCACCAGAGGGTGGCTATGCTGCTATTATTACAAATCAAGGTGTGCTGACAGCCAATAGCTTTGGTGAAGAGCTAGGTGGGCATAATATGCAGGAGGATGCTGCTTGGGCAAGTATTAGCGAAACAATGGAAAATGGCGAAATCACAACGCTATACTTGGATTCTGAGCAGTTAAAGGAAAATGCATTTAATGTGTTTGCACCAATGATTTTAGAGGACATCGATGAAACATGGACTGTTCAAATTGTGCTGCCCGAATCAAAAATTTTAGAAACGTATCATTATGTATCAATGTTTGCAGTGATAGCATCCATTATTATGGTTACGCTTATGGCTGTTGCAAGTGTGCTCTTTATTTATCGACAGTTAAAGCCATTAAAATTTTTACGTGTATCGATTGAACGAGCGGCAGAGGGAGATTTGACGCAAAAAGTAGATGAGAAATATATTAAGGCCGATGAAATTGGCATGGTAGCATCTGCTTATAATAATATGCTTGATAAAAAT
This sequence comes from Lysinibacillus sp. NPDC098008, assembly GCF_044760715.1. NCBI lineage: Bacteria > Bacillati > Bacillota > Bacilli > Caryophanales > Bacillaceae > Lysinibacillus > Lysinibacillus sp. NPDC098008. The sequence goes on along the minus strand of NZ_JBIWBA010000012.1, from coordinate 13,925 downwards.
ACCCATGCGATGCAAACAGTATTAAATTCTACGACATTATTGAGTCAATCCTCCAACCAAGTTTTTGAGGCTTTTAATGAAGTTGTTGCTTCGAGTCAAGAGGTTTCAGTAGCTATCAATGAAATTGCGCAGGGAGCGTCTAAGCAATCCGAGGATACAGAAGAAACGAATTATCGAATGATGGATTTAGCCGAGCAAATTGATGCTCTTACGATGCTTTCCAATGAAATGGAGGAGCTAGCACATCGAACAAATGCAACAACAGAAAAGGGCATGCAAGAGGTTACAAGCTTGCGTGAACGTAATATAGCAACAAATGAGATGAATGGGCGGGTTCAACAGCAAATTGAGTCTTTAGGGTCCAGTATTAATAATATTAATCAAATTATTGCCTCTATCCAAAGCATTACAGAGCAAACAAATCTATTAGCTTTAAATGCAAGCATTGAGGCTGCACGTGCAGGTGAATATGGCAAAGGATTTGCAGTTGTAGCAGATGAAGTAAAAAAACTAGCTGAGCAATCGAAAAGTGAAACAGAAATTATTAAGGACACTGTAGAAAGTATACTGAATAATTCCCATCAGGCTGTTGCTGTAATTGCTTCGAATGCAGATTTAATGCAAGCCCAAAACGAATCCGTACAAAGCACACAGCTAGCCTTTAAAGATAATAGCGAGCTATCACAATCCATCGCTACTTCCATCAATGAACTAATGAATAAGCTTGCACATATGCTGGAACATAAAAACCAGGCAATTATGGCAATCCAAAGCATTTCAGCTATTTCGGAGGAAACTGCTGCCTCTGCTGAACAAGTAAGTGCTTCTGCAATGGATCAACAAGCAGAGCTACAAAAGGTAGCAGAGTCTATTGACAATATGAATCATATTTCTAAGGAGTTGCAAGAAGTCGTGAATCGATTTAAGCTTGCATAAGGGAAGGGGCTGCCTAATCAAAGGCAGTCTTTTTAGCCTTGCTGTAAAAGGGGAGCTGACGGATAGAATATGGAAAGAGGCGGATAGGTTGCTGAAAATGGCAGATAGAGGATTGAAAATGACGGATAGCCAGACAAAGGGGGAGGGAGCGTTTATATGACTTATCTTGGTATGATTTTTTTCCAAATTGTTGCACCTATTTTAGTGCTACTTGTAGTAGGTGCTATACTACAAAAGAAATTTCGCTTTAATTTAAAAGCATTATCACAACTTATTACATATTGCTTTATGCCTGCAGCTGTTTTTATTAATTTATATGAAACAAGTGTAGAGCTATCTGTGCTTGGAGAGGTTGCCCTATTTATTGTACTCTTTATAGGTAGTCAAATGCTGCTTAGTCACTTTTTAGCAAAGGGATTAGGCTTAGCCAAAACAGAAACAGCTGTTTTTAAAAATAGTGTTGTACTCATTAACTCTGGTAATTATGGTATTCCTGTTGCCCAGATGATTTTTGCAACACAGCCAATTGGTGTAGCGATTCAGGTGATTCTTGTTATTTTTCAAAATATGACAACTTATACATACGGGTTATATAATTTAATTTCCTCCACTAAATCAGGTCTTACAATTATTAAAGACTTTTTTAAAATGCCGATTATTCACGCACTTATTATTGGTGTCGCAATGAATTATTGGAATATTGGTATTCCACAGTTTATTAGAATTCCTATAGACCATGTAGCGGATGGCTTTATTGCGGTGGCGTTAATTACTTTAGGCGCACAGCTATCACAGCTTGAAATGAAATCAATGTTTAATAAAACGGTTTTTATTAGTTGCTTTACACGCTTAATTATTGGGCCAGCTATAGCATTAACAGTTATTTTTCTATTGGGCTTGGACGGAGTTGTTGCACAATCTTTACTAATTGCTAGTGCTTTTCCAACATCCCGTAACAGCTCTAGTTTAGCATTAGAATATGATGTGGAATCAGAAACCGCTGCACAAACCGTATTATTTTCAACGATTGTTAGCTGTATAACGGTAACAGTTGTTATTTATCTGGCAGAAATATTGTTTGCATAGCTAAAAGAAAAAATAAGCTTCCATCTCTAAGCAATATCTGCTACACTAGCATCAAACTAAATAGTATTAACTAGGGGAGTCTGATGAGTCAGGCTGAGAGGGAAACGCTTAGAGGTTTCTTGACCCTTTGGACCTGATCTGGCTCATACCAGCGTGGGAAAGTTAAGAAGCTATTGCATCATAGTATTATATGCAATCAATAGACCTTTACATTGACAGCCGGATCCAAATGATTATTTTGGATTCGGCTTTTATTTATTTTGTTGGGGTGAGCTAGATTCGGTCCTTGTATCATAATATATATAAGGGAGAGAATTAGCTTATGTCAGAAATTAGTGAAAAGAACATGATGATTATGTCAAGCTTTGAAGGAAGCAAGAAGGTATATGTAGAGGGGTCACGTCCAGATATTTTAGTGCCTATGCGTGAAATTGCATTAAGTCCGACAACTGGTAGCTTTGGGGATGAGGAGAATGCGCCAGTGCGAGTATATGATACGAGTGGGCCCTATACAGACCCAAATTATCAGGTAGATATTACAAAAGGGTTGCCAGCTTTACGACGTACATGGATACAAGGGCGTGAGGATGTTGAGGAATATGAGGGACGTACGATTAAACCAGAGGATAATGGTTTTCGCCATGCAGACGATCCACGCATGCAAGAAAACGTCTTCCCTAAATTGACAAGAAAGCCTTTACGTGCAAAAAGGGGGGGAAATGTTACACAGCTTCACTATGCACGACAAGGAATCATTACACCTGAAATGGAGTTTGTGGCGATACGTGAAAATATGGACCCAGAATTTATTCGTTCAGAGATTGCAGCAGGACGAGCTATTATGCCTTCTAATATTAATCATCCTGAGGCTGAGCCAATGATTATTGGGCGCAATTTTCATGTAAAGGTTAATGCAAACATTGGCAATTCTGCTGTATCATCCTCAATTGCAGAAGAGGTTGAAAAAATGACATGGGCAACACGCTGGGGTGCTGATACAATTATGGACCTATCGACTGGTAAGCATATTCACACAACACGAGAATGGATTATTCGAAATGCTGCTGTACCAGTTGGCACAGTACCAATTTATCAGGCGTTGGAAAAAGTAAACGGTGTGGCAGAGGATTTAACATGGGAAGTTTATCGTGATACGCTTATTGAACAAGCTGAACAGGGTGTTGATTACTTCACGATCCATGCAGGCGTGCTATTGCGCTACGTACCACTTACAGCAAGTCGTGTAACAGGCATTGTGTCACGCGGTGGTTCGATTATGGCGCAATGGTGTTTATATCATCATCAGGAAAATTTCCTTTACACACATTTTGAGGAAATCTGTGAAATTATGAAAGCCTATGATGTTGCTTTTTCATTAGGGGATGGTTTACGCCCAGGCTCCATAGCTGATGCCAACGATGAGGCACAATTTGCAGAGCTTGAAACATTAGGGGAATTAACGCAAATTGCTTGGCAGCATGATGTTCAGGTGATGGTAGAGGGGCCAGGTCATGTACCGATGCATCTGATTAAAGAAAATATGGATAAGCAATTAGCGGTTTGTAAGGAAGCCCCCTTCTATACATTAGGGCCACTAACAACAGATATTGCTCCTGGTTATGATCATATTACATCGGCTATTGGCGCAGCAATGATCGGTTGGTTTGGCACAGCGATGCTCTGCTATGTGACGCCGAAGGAACATCTTGGCTTACCGAATCGTGAGGATGTTCGAGTAGGGGTTATTACTTATAAAATCGCTGCACATGCGGCAGATTTAGCAAAAGGACACCCAGGTGCACAACAACGAGATGATGCGCTATCAAAAGCACGCTTTGAATTCCGCTGGCGAGATCAATTCAATTTATCATTAGACCCTGAGCGTGCAGTAGAATATCATGATGAAACCTTGCCAGCAGAGGGAGCAAAGACGGCACACTTTTGCTCGATGTGTGGACCTAAATTCTGTAGTATGCGAATTTCACAGGATATTCGTAACTATGCGAAAGAAAAGGAGCTAACGGCAACGGAGGCTATCCATCAAGGTATGAAGGAAAAGGCAGAAGAGTTTCAAAAAGCGGGCAGTCAGATTTATCAATAATGAAAGGGAGCTTGCGTCAACTTTGTTTGACACAAGCCTTTTTCATATAAAAAAGCTCCATGTGAATATATTATTCACATGGAGTAAAAGTTGGATTTGGATATCAATAATAAGTGGAATTTTAAACGTTTGTTGTTTGCTGAACATATGGATTTGTAAGGTCCATACCATCTAATGAAAGACCCATTGCTTTTGCAACACCTTCACCATATGCTGGGTCAGCTAAATAGCAGTGAAGAATATGACGGCGTTTAATAAATTCTTCAACAGAAGCCATATCATTCGCTGTATTTTCGAATAAACGTTGTTGCTCTTCAGCAGTCATTAAACGGAATAGCTTGCCTGGCTGCTCAAAGTAGTTATTATCATCTTCACGGAAATCATGAATACCTGCATGACCATCAATGCGTAATTCAGGTTCTTTATAGTCTAAGTTATGCTCCCATTCACCGTAGCTATTTGGCTCATAACCTAAAGTTGAACCAAGGTTGCCATCAAAACGCATAGCGCCATCACGATGGAATGTACGGAATGGACATTTTGGTGCGTTAACAGGTAGCATATAGTGATTTACACCAAGACGGTAGCGTTGTGCATCAGCATATGCAAAGATACGACCTTGTAGCATTTTATCTGGTGAGAAGCTAATACCAGGAATAATGTTAGATGGTGCAAATGCAGCTTGCTCTACCTCTGCAAAATAGTTGTCTGGGTTTTTATTTAACTCAAACTCCCCTACAGGAATTAATGGGAAGTCTTTTTTATACCAAACCTTTGTTAAATCGAATGGGTTATATGGTAATTCACGAGCTTGTTCCTCAGTCATTACCTGAATATACATTTTCCATTTAGGGAAATCACCTTTTTCGATAGCTTCATATAAATCACGTTGTGAAGACTCACGATCTTGACCAATGATTTCATTAGCCTCAGCACCTGTTAGGTTTTTAATGCCTTGCTCTGTACGGAAATGGAATTTCACCCATACACGCTCGTTATCAGCATTAATAAAGCTATACGTATGAGAGCCAAAACCATGCATATTGCGATAACCAGCTGGAATACCACGATCAGACATAACGATTGTTACTTGATGAAGAGCCTCTGGTAATGAAGTCCAGAAATCCCAGTTAGAATTAGCATTTTTCATGTTTGTACGTGGGTCGCGCTTTACCACGTGGTTTAAATCTGTAAAGTGTAGTGGGTCACGGAAGAAGAATACAGGTGTATTGTTTCCTACTAAGTCCCAGTTACCTTCCTCTGTATAGAATTTAAGTGCAAAGCCGCGAATATCACGCTCAGCATCTGCAGCACCACGTTCACCAGCAACTGTAGAGAAGCGAGCGAACATTTCTGTTTTCTTACCAATCTCTGAGAATATTTTTGCCTTTGTATACTTTGTAATATCATGCGTTACAGTGAATGTACCGAATGCGCCAGAACCTTTTGCGTGCATGCGACGCTCAGGAATTACTTCACGGTTGAAGTTCGCTAACTTTTCAACCAACCATACATCTTGAAGTAAAAGAGGGCCACGTGGACCTGCTGACATAGAGTCATGGTTACTTACTACTGGAGCACCACCTGCTGTTGTAAAGCGACGGCTGCGATCATTTGCGTTTGTCATATTAGTTTACCTCCTGAAAAAAATGTGAGTCAAACTCTTCGTATATAACTATAACAAATATAAACTAGAATTGCTAGTACATTATAATAATTATCGTTAAAGAATTTATATATTTAAAGATAAAGTATAATTATATGTAGAGAACAGAAGCTTTATACATACATAGGTAAAGTCAAAACAAGCAGCGGCAATGGACATTGTTTTAATTCCTATATATAGTTTCTACCTTATTTAAGGCATTTTTAAACATCCTACTAAAAAGATTTATCTTGGTTCAGCAAATTCTTTTTGTATCGAAAGTGAAGCGACAAATCTTTTTTGCGCGAAAGTGAAGTGTCAGATGCTTTATGTACCAAAAGCATTAGCGACAGGTACAATTACACTAGGACGTAATTGATAAGTATTGCAAAATGATATTGAAAATAGAATAGACTAATTGAAAATTATTGAAAGCGCTATTATTTCGTTTTACGATAGCGATTAGGTGTAATCCCAACGTGCTGTTTAAATATTTTAATAAAATAATTGGGGTCATCAAAGCCATTTAATTGGGCAATTTCACTAATCGCAAAATCTGTTTCGATAAGCATTTTTGTAGCATGCTGAATTCTTAGCTGTTGTAAATAACGCTTAAATGGTAAGCCCTGCTTCTTTGAAAAAATGGTACTTAAATAATTAGGACTAATGCCAAGCTGCTGTGCAACATATGGTAGAGATAGCGTACTATTTTTAAATTGCTGGTCAATAATCTCTAACGCAAGCTCAACATAGTCTGCTCTTTTTTCCATACGAGCTTCACGTGCCAATTCAATTAAGCTTTGAGTAAAGGCAATAATGCCATTAAGAATTGTATACAATATAGGATGCTCAATAATTAAATGAAAGAGCTGACGATAGTTTTGTTCCACAACTGCTTTTTCATGCAATTTATATTTCAGCATAAAGCGTCGAATTTGCGCCAAAACACTTGTAAGATGGATGCGTAGGTCATCCTGCTCATAATAGACGCCCTCATTCGCCAAACGATATAAAAATGCTTTTACAGCTCCGATATTGCTATCCTCTAAGCTGCTTATTAATAATTGCTGCTCCTCGGGCGTTAATAAAGGATCGAAAGGCTGTGCTTCAAATTGCTTGCTAGCATAAAAGATTTGCCCAAAGCCCTCGTAAAAGCTTTGATAGAGTGCACGTGTTGTTGAGATATACATATTTTTAATGGTTGTAGGTGTACCATCATAGATGCCTATATTTAAAGAGCTATTACTCATCACGTGCCACTCTTTCATTAATGTACGCATATCCTTTTCCACCATTTTGAGATTATTTGTTTGAAAAAGGCAGACAATTTTCTCTGATAATGGATAGCTTTTCATATAAAAATGAATCGGTGTTTGTTGCAGCCAATTATAGAGCCTAGAAAAGGTGTCGGCATGTTCAGGCTCAATCATTGTAAAGATAATATCGGTTTCGATAGCATTAGGCGTATGATCTAAAAATAATTGATAGTAAAAGCTTTCGTTTGTAGTTTCTTGAATGTGCTCCATAAACTGTGGTGTGCGAAGTGAGATAGCTGTAAGCTGCTGCTTTAATACCTCTAAATCAATAGGCTTTACAAAAAGATGCGCTACTTGTAACTCAATTGCCTTTAATGCATTTTTAAATAACGGTTCAGCTGTCATAGCTAAAGTTGCAATAGATAGCTTTTGTACATCACGATAAAGAGCGGTTAAATGCTGACTTGACAATAAATCAATATTGACGAGAATGGCATCAGGCTTAAATTGCCGAATGCTTTGAGATACCTCTGAGGTAATTGTGCATATTTCAATAACAATATCGCCCGGAAAATATGTATGTAAAAACCATTTTATTCCTGCTAGCTCTGTAGAATCTTTGTCAAATAATAGCAGCCTCATGTTAATCACCTTTCCTTAAAATATTCTAGTTTTATATAAAAATACGATTATATTATTAAAAATAACATAAAAATCTGAAAAAAATCATATTTCCTCTTTTAAAATTCTCTATATTCCGAAAAAGGGAGTTAGTACAATGTAAATAGAGTAATTGATTATTTTTAAATGCATGTGAAAGCGCTTAATAAAAATTTTTATATAGCCATATAAGAAACAGGGGGATGTCATGTGAAGTCAATCATCGAGCTTGATGGCAATACATTAACAAGACAGCAAGTTGAACAAATCGTAAAGGGAGATGCAACGGTTGCACTTTCTGCGGAGAGCGTAGCACGTATTCGCTTAAGCAGAGAGCGTATTGAAAAACGTTTAGCAGAAGGACAAACGATTTATGGTGTTAATACAGGCTTTGGCAAGCTAAGCAATATCAAAATTGACGATGAGGATATCGAGCTTCTACAGTTAAATTTATTACGCTCAGATGCAACGGGTGTTGGTGAGCCGTTTCCAACAGATGTTGTGCGGGCGATGATGGTATTACGTGCGAATGCTTTAGCAAGAGGATTTTCAGGTATATGTGAGGACACGGTACAGCTATTAATAGCTTGTATTAATAAAGGAGTCCATCCTATTGTGCCTTCACAAGGTTCAGTTGGGGCGAGTGGCGATTTAGCGCCATTATCACATTTAGCCTTAGTGCTAGTAGGGGAAGGTAAGGCAGAGTTTAGCGGGCAGGTGATGATGGGCAGTGAAGCATTGCAGCAGGCAGGACTTTCGCCTGTTCGACTTCAGGCTAAGGAAGGCTTGGCACTTGTAAATGGAACACAAGCAATGACTGGTATTGGTGTACTAACGGTAAATGAAGCTGAGCGCATTGGACTTGCTGCGGATATGGCGGCTAGTTTAACGCTTGAAGCATTAAAAGGAATTACATCGGCATTTGATCCAGCACTTTTAGCGGTAAGACCACACCCAGAATTAGAGCTTGTTGGTGGTCGTATTCGCAAGTGGCTTGAGGGCAGTAAGCGTGTCACAAAACAAGGAGAAATTCGTATGCAAGATGCGTATTCACTGCGCTGTATTCCGCAAGTACATGGAGCCTCTTGGCAATCATTTTTCTATGCAGAAGGTCGTGTACAAACAGAAATGAATGCGACAACGGATAATCCCATTGTTTTAGAAAATGGCGAGGTGCTATCAGGTGGGCATTTCCATGGTCAGCCAATTGCTTTAGCAATGGACTTTTTAAAAGTTGGTGTTAGTGAATGGGCAAATATTTCAGAGCGCCGTACAGAACGCATGGTCAATCCGCAATTAAATGAAGGATTACCACCATTCTTAGCAACAAATCCTGGCATTGAATGTGGGCTTATGATTGCGCAGTATACAGCAGCGTCCATTGTGTCAGAAAATAAAGTGCTGGCACATCCATCTAGTGTTGATTCAATTCCTACATCTGGTAACCAAGAGGATCACGTTAGTATGGGCACAACTTCGGCTCGTCAAGTACGACAAATTGTTCATAATGCGGCTCGTGTTATAGCAATTGAGATGATTTGTGCGTCACAGGCAATTTATTTAGATAAGGCAGAAGAGCAACTAGCTCCAGCAACACGCCAATATTTAGAGAAGGTACGTGAACACTGTCCACCATTATTAGCAGATCAACCAATCGGTGATGAGATTGAAGCACTAGCGAAATATTTATTAGAGAGCAATGATTTAGTGACATTATCCAAATAATATTAAAGGGGATGGGCGTATGAAAACAACAACAAATATTCGTGCACCAAGGGGAAATACATTAACATGCAAGGGCTGGACACAGGAAGCGGCACTGCGTATGCTGATGAACAATTTAGACCCTGAGGTGGCAGAAAATCCAGATGAGCTAATTGTTTATGGAGGTATTGGTAAGGCTGCGCGCAATTGGGAATGCTATGAGCAAATCATTACCTCGTTAAAGGAATTAGAAAATGATGAAACATTGCTTGTTCAATCAGGAAAGCCTGTAGCAGTATTCCGTACACATGAGCATGCGCCACGTGTATTAATTGCTAATTCAAACCTAGTACCAGCATGGGCAAACTGGGAGCATTTCTATGAATTAGAGGATAGAGATTTAATGATGTATGGACAAATGACTGCGGGTAGCTGGATTTATATTGGTGCTCAAGGCATTTTGCAGGGCACATATTTATCATTTGTAGAAGCAGGAAAGAAAGTATTCGGCACAGCGGATTTACGTGGTAAATTCATCCTTACAGGTGGTATGGGTGGTATGAGTGGTGCACAGCCTTTAGCCGGAAAAATGGCAGGCGCTGTCATTCTAGTTGTTGAAGTAGAACGTGCACGTATTGAACGTAAAATTAAAGAAGGTTACTGTGATTACATCGTGGAAACGGTGGACGAAGCGATTGCATTAGTGAATAAATTACGTGACCAAAAAGAACCAGCCTCAATTGGGCTTGTTGGCAACTGCGCAGACGTTAATCGTGAGCTGCTAAATCGCGGCATTATTCCAGACTTTGTAACAGATCAAACATCTGCGCATGACCCGATTAATGGCTATGTACCAAATGGTATGACCTTTGAAGAAGCATTGGAACTTCGTAAAACAGATGTAAAAACATATGAGCGTAGAGCAAAGGAAACAATGGCAGAGCATGTTCGTACAATGCTGGAATTCCAAGCAGCTGGTGCAGAGGTATTTGATTATGGGAATAATATTCGTGCCTATGCTAAGGAGATGGGTGTGACAAATGCCTTTGATTTCCCTGGCTTTGTACCAGCATATATTCGTCCATTATTCTGTGAAGGAAAGGGACCGTTCCGTTGGGCAGCACTGTCAGGCAACCCAGAGGATATTTATAAAACAGATGCACTTGCGAAAGAAATGTTTGCTGAAGATGAGGGTCTTGTGAATTGGATTAATATGGCACAAAAAATGGTGAAATGGCAAGGGCTACCTGCACGTATTTGCTGGCTAGGCTATGGAGATCGCCATCGCTTTGCCTTAAAAGTGAATGAAATGGTGGCAAATGGTGAATTATCAGCGCCAATTGTTTTTGGTCGTGATCATTTAGATTCAGGTTCAGTTGCGTCGCCAAACCGTGAAACAGAAGGAATGTTGGATGGTTCGGATGCAGTATCAGATTGGCCAATTTTAAATGCACTTGTCAATACAGCGAGCGGTGCAAGCTGGGTAAGTGTACATCATGGTGGCGGTGTTGGCATGGGGTATTCACAGCATGCAGGTCAAGTATTAGTAGCAGATGGCTCAGCGCTTGCTGCAGAGAAAATTGCCCGTGTATTAGTATCAGACCCAGGTATGGGTGTGGCTCGTCACGCTGATGCAGGCTACGATATTGCCATTCAAACAGCAAAGAACAAAGGTGTGCATATACCAATGTTAAAGGATGATGTAAAGTGACCATTTTAATCAAGGATGCCAATGAAGTCATTACGCTAAAAAGCCATGTACAAGGACCCCGAACAAAGGAGCAGATGCGAGAGCTTGCAGTTGTTGAAAATGGCAGTGTACTTGTTGAAGGCGATAAAATTGTAGCTGTTGGGTCATTTGAGCAGTTAGCTATAGATTTTCCTGATTTGACGAAAAAAGCAACTATTATTGATGCCTCTGGGAAAATTGTTATGCCAGGCCTAGTCGATTGTCATACGCATTTAGTGCATGGTGGCACACGCGAGGAAGAGTTTAATATGCGACTCAACGGTGCTACCTACATGGATATTATGAATGCGGGTGGCGGTATTCATGCGACAACAAAGCGTACAAGAGAAACAAGCTTTGAAGCATTATATGAAAAAACAATGCAGCATTTAGATGTATTTTTAAAGCATGGTGTGACAACAGTTGAGGCAAAATCAGGCTACGGCTTAGATTGGAAAACTGAAAAGAAGCAGCTAGAGGTAGCAAAAAAACTCCAAGAAACACATAGCGTTGATGTTGTTAGCACCTTTATGGGCGCACATGCAGTTCCACGTGACTATAAGGGTCGTGAGGATGACTTTGTTGATATTGTTATTCGAGAAATGCTACCGAAAGTGGCGGAGCTAGGCTTAGCTGAATTTAATGATGTATTTTGTGAGAAAGGCGTCTTTACCCCAGAGCAATCACGGCGTATTTTAGAGGCTGGGAAAGCACTTGGCTTAACACCGAAAATTCATGCGGATGAAATCGAGCCATATAAAGGCGCAGAGCTTGCGGCAGAGGTAGGGGCTATTTCGGCAGAGCATCTATTAGTAGCTTCTGATGAAGGCATTCAAAAAATGGCTGAAGCGGGCACAATTGCCGTTTTATTGCCAGGGACAGCATTTTTCCTACGTGCACCGTTTGCAAGAGGGCGTTTAATGATTGATGAAGGTATACCTGTAGCCATTTCAACAGACTTTAATCCAGGCTCATCGCCAACAATGAGTTTGCCGTTTATTATGAATTTAGCCTGTATGCATATGGGCATGACCTTAGAGGAGGTATTAGCTGCCACAACGATTAATGCAGCCTATGCGATTAATCGGGGGGCACAAATAGGCTCCCTTGAAGCAGATAAGCAGGCGGACGTTATTCTGTTAGACGTTGCTAACTATAAGCAATTACAATATTTCTACGGCATGAATCATACAAATACGGTCATTAAAAATGGTCGCATTGTTGTGCAAAATGGCATTCTATTAGAATAGGAGCAGTGAAAAAGTGAGAAGTTGCTCAATTCAGTATATAGTTGTTGACGAATAAATTGATAATTTTCTCCCTCCATTGTTGACGAATGGGGGGATTTTATATATTTTTGGTGATTGAAATCAAAAAATAATTATAATGGGGTTATATACTCTAAATAAATTAAGGCTATTTAGAGAAAATGTCTTCATATATTTTAAGAAAAAGTTATAGTAAAATGAATACTTAGTATTATAAGTGTTTGTAAAAATAATGAATTATAGGGTATTATATTCTAAAAAGAAGTGGGGTAGATGATTATTCAAACGAAACCAGCCTATCAAAAAATTTATGAAACAATTAAAGAAAAAATCGTGGAAGGCACATATTTAGTGGGCGATATTTTACCTTCTGAGGCTGAACTGGAGAAAATGTTCAACGTCAGCCGCACACCTGTAAGGAACGCCTTGAAGCAGCTTGAAAATGATAAGCTTATTCATAGAGTGCAAGGGAAAGGTTCTTTTGTAAGCAACCAACAGCCAAAACAAACATGGACGAGCATGTCGGGCTTTAGAAATCATTATTCGAATGATTGGGAGAAGATATCTGTTAAAACAATTGAAGTGAAAAGGGTGACTAATCCACATTTTGCTAAGCTATTAAAACTAGAGGAAAATACAGAGCTCATCTATTTAAAAAGAATTCGCTATTTAAACAATCAGCCCATGTTTTTCTTGGAGCACTATATTCGCCCTGTACTTTCCACGGATATCTATCGTGATAATGCAACGATTTCCTCAGTGCAACAGTTGCTGAAAGAGAAAATGAATGTAGATATTGTTGAGGTAGAGGATGAAATCGAGGCTGTTATTGCGACACCATATATAGCAGGCGCTCTGCAAATTTCCGATACGGCAGCTGTATTAAAAGGAACAAGAATATCTTATGCAAAAAATAAAGAGCCTATGGACTTAAATATATTCTATATAAATACAGATAACTGGAAATATTACTCTTATTTTAAGTTCTAATAGACTGATTAGCCAATGAAACTATGTGAATTGGCAAAATAAGCATGGGATTTAATATAATACTTAGTATTATAAGATGTTGACATTCTTAGTATTATATTTTAATATCTAACTATTCGGTATTATCAGAATTAAATGAAAATGATCAAAGGGGATGAGAAAATGTTTAAAATGAAAAAGTTGCTTTTTTTGTTAGGGACAGTTGGATTGCTATCCATGAGTCTCGTGGGGTGTAGTAATAACAATGATAAGAGCGTAGATGGTGCAGAAAAAGTAAGCGTAGCTGCTTTAAATAATTATCCACCACTTATTTTTAAACAGGATGGTAAATTAACCGGTTTTGAATACGATTTATTGCAAGCGGTTGCAAAGGAGGAAAATTTAGAACTTGAGTTTAAAGAAATGAAGTTTGATGGTTTTATTCCAGGTTTACAATCTAATCAGGTAGATATTGGTATGTCAACACTAAACTAGACAATTTTTTTAAGGTGTCTATGTTTGTACTCAATTGGGCTTTCATATCCAAGGGTTCCATGAATTCTTATGCTAT